>JAOAPO010000155.1 GCA_025462945.1 Bryobacterales bacterium | reverse complement strand
ACCACCAGTTGCAGTTGAGACTTGCCGGCGAGATTCACGTTGGCGACAAGGGGCGCTGCGGTATTCACCAAGGTGCCGCTGTCGTACAACTTAACTCCGTCGCCCCAAACCTGAAACACCACAGAACTCGGTCCCGACGTTGCTTCGTCGTCGATGCCGATGGTGGCGGAAAACAGCGAACACGAGCCACCCAGGTTGTACCGAACGTCGGACCCGGCGTGCGTACCGAGGCCCTTGGAAAACACCGTGCCCCGGATGGTGATGGGGCGACCGTCACCGGCGGCATTTTCGCCGTTGCTCATATCCTTCTCGATGGGTCCCCAGCCGTTCACCGTCGCAGTGGCATTCAGGTCGCTAAGGTACGACGTCCCGTTCGGAGGAGGCGCTACGGCTACGACGGTGAAACTCCAGGTAACGTCCGCAGCGAGTGGAGTTCCAGAGATGTCCCGCACCCCGGTGGGGCCTCCTTTGATGGTCGCGGTGTAAGTCATTCCGGGCTGGAGACTTAAAGTTGGTGTAAAGGTGGCGGTGGGTCCCCCGCCGTTGTAAGTGAGAGTTCCCGTGATGGGGGTCGCCTGCTGTTTGAGGCTGAATGTGGTTGTGTTGACCGAGGCTGGATCGAGAAGGGAGGAGAATGTGGCCTGAATGCCCGCGTTTACCGAAACGCTGTTCGCGCCTGAGGCAGGGTTTAGCCCCACAACCGTGAGTGGCGGCGGGGTGCCGCCAACGTAGTTGATCCTCCGGATCTCACCTTTCACGATCGCGAGATAGTATAGATTGCCGTCGGGCCCCTGATTGATTGAGACCGGGCCGTCTCCGTTGAACAGGAAGTCGCTCGGTCCGCTGACGAGGTTGTTCGCCGCGTCCACTTTCAGATATCGGATGATGGCCTGGGCGTAGTCGCCGAAGAAGTAGGCACCCTGAAACTGCGGCGGATAGTTCAGGCCGGTGTAGAAGAGACCGCCAGTAACCGCTGAGCTGGCCCCGTTGTGGTTGTAGGTATACAGGGGTGCCTTGGTCGCCCCGGCGCCCTGGATGTAGAGAGCATGGCAAGCAGGGTCAGGGGCGTATCCCGGTTGCTGTCCTACGCCTTCGTAGCAGGGCCAGCCCAGATTCGCACCGGCAGTCGCCACGTTAACTTCTTCCCAAGTATACCAGCCGACGTCACCGACGTACGGTATGTTGCCGGTTGGTCGAACACTCATGCGGTAGGGATTCCTGAAGCCATACGCCCATACCTTGGAGCGGTTTGCCGTGGCAGAACCGTTCCAAAATGGATTACCGGCAACTCCCAACCCGGCGGTGGTGATCCGTAACAGTTTGCCCCCTAGTGAGTCGAGGTTTTGCGCACGGAAGGCTTGCGGAGTGACTACGTTGAAGGAGGCGCCCTCGCCGAGTGTAACCAGAAGATTGCCGACGCTGTCGAACTTCAACGCGCCCACGGAATGCGAGGCGAAATCACTGACGATACAGTCCGTGCCTGTCGGAAAGTTGTCGCACGAGGCCCCCACGGTGGTGCCGAGAATGACCATTTCCGAGGCGCGGCTTGCCGTGTCACCCACGACCGTGAAACGGCTGACTCGCCCCGTCTTTGGGCCGCTGTAGTCTGCCGCGTCGTTCTCATAGGTGTAGGCAAGGTAGATAAACCCGTTGCTGGCGAAGTTCGGATCGACCGCGAGGCCGATAAGGCCACGGTCCCAGTAGTCGTTCACGGCACTGGTCAGGTCCAGCAATGGAGTCGAGAGCACGGCTCCATTTTTGACGACCCTAACGGTACCTGCCTTCTCAATAGTCAAAATCCGCCCGTCGGGGAGAAATGCGAACTCGGTGGGAAAAGTGAATCCGCCCGCGACTACGGTTTCAGTGAATCCGGACGAAAGGATGGCCGAGCTCGCGGCTGCACGGGGCGCCAGGTTTGCGTTTACCCTGGGCGACCCCGCAGCAACGGTTGCGGGGGACAGGAGTGTTTCCGCGTTCCGGAGAGTAGCCTCGCTCGGCCTCCCGCTCAAGCACCCAAGGCCGGCAGCAGAAGCCTGTTTTGAGAGTCCCATAAGTTTCGCGGCTTCCTTGCCTGTACCATCGGGAACAGCCAGCCCGGCTTTCGCCAGTTCCTGCGCGACCGAACGGCCGTCGCTGGTGCGTAAGTAGTACATCCTGCGTCCGCGCGCATCGAAAGTGATCTTTGGATCTTCTTCGAGCGATGCCCGAAACGGGAGCAGCGTTTTCGACAGCGTCGCGGCGAGCTTGCCGCACGATGTGTTTGCTTCCGGCGCCTTGATACCGATAGCACCTATTCCGACCCGGTTACCATTCAGTGTCACCTCGAAGGTGCCCGCATCGATGACTCTGACGAAGCCTCTGTACTCGATGTGTCCTGAACCCTGCAGTGGGGCCTGGGCGTTCATCGCGGATGGAATCACGAGGAGTGACGTTCCGACTATGGCCGACAGCGAAACCGTTAATGCGGGTAAGAAGCCAGTTACGTTTCTATGTACTTTTGACATGGATGTACTCGGGAAGTGACGTTAAGCGTGTGGTTCAGCTTGCGCGCAGGGTTGGACTGCAAGGGTAAATCATGTAATGCGTGACGGTTGCGGCCGTCTCTCCGTGACTCGTCCGAAACCGAGGGTAGACGAAACTTGTCCGGCGTCACAGATGTGCATCGAAGCGGCTCCTCAGCGACTGCCCGAGCCACAAACTGCGTAGAGATTGCGTCACGACCGTGAAGTCAAGGTGTGCCGAACCGTAAACGATGGCCGACTGTAGCGGCCTCAGGTGTTGTGTTACTGAGTTGTTTTCTTGCGGACGCGGGTCGCAGAGTCGATGCCGAGGTGCGGTGGGCTTCAGGCAGTCGCCACGAGCCAGTGCCTCAGGTGGATCGGCACTTCCGTGATTGATCGGTGCAGCCACGCGCGGTCCACGTCCGCGCAACCGGGCGCTTGCAAAGAGAGATGGAGACAACCCTGGAAGGATGGGAGTCTTTCACGACCCCGGCATCAGCAGCTGTCCGCTGCTGAACTTGAGTCGGTTGCCCCATCGTTGACGAAGGCTGCTGCTGCGGACCGCGTCCCTGCTCTTGCGCTTGCGCATTGGGACGAAGCCTCCACACCGCGCCTGGTGGCGTCTCCGCCACTCGTTGTTCCGCGCTAGCCTGCACGCGCAATACAAACGAAGCCGTCGACTTACATGAACAATCCATTTGGACCATGCTCCGCCCCATCTGCTCCAAAGTCCAGAACTAAGAAAGGGCCTCCGTTAAATTGTTGGGCCGAGTCGGGATTGGCTATGACCACTCTCCGCTCAAGCTCTCAGGACTCATGATCCACCGGGCGGTAAGCCTGTGTCAAGACAGAAACGCCTAAAAAATCGTGCTATTTTTTTTATTCTCGGTATGGATTGTTTATCTTAATGTCACGTAAGAGCGAGATAAGTTACAACTTCGCCGCGCGCGAAGCCACCATCCCCGCGGGACAACCGAACAGTCCGCGTGTGACAGGCATTCCGCCCTGATCACGCGCGATTCGACATTGAAGCCCCGCGCCCGAACATCGCCACCGTGCACGGGTTGCGCCCGAGAGAGTTGGCTTGCCACCCGGAATGAAGCGGATCGAAGGAAAACAGTTCAACGTGAGCTTCGAAGGACTGGAATTCGCCCGCCGATTTGAGGAATATGACGGCGTAGTAGTTTTCCAGCGTACTTTCGAGCGCTTGGAGGAAAAGTCCGGCACCTAGAACTCCTACGTTGAACACGAAGTCCTAACGGATGCTCTAGACCGAAGGGACAAAGAGGCGCGGCTTCTTATCGCCAACGGTGGTGGCTTCATCTGCTTTATTCTTTGCTATCCGCTTATGGATCAATACCATGACCGACACTTCGAGACGACCGATCTGGTGAAGCGTTACCTGTCCGGCCCGTCCTTTGCGAGGACAGATTTCAAGTCGCGTCAAGTAGCTGTACAAGCCGAGATGTCCGAGTTCTCCACGTTTCTGGCCCGCTTCGGTGGTGCTAATACGTATTTCGAATACAGCAGACACTCGCTCGACATCCAGGAGGTTGCAAGCCTAGGAGGCCGCTGTGTCGGGTTCATCGGTGGCGACCAGATGTTCTTCGTCCCCTCTCTCCTCCCGACCTGGGGTCAGCAGGTACCGGAGGAATTCTTTAGTTCACTCGTCGCGGGAGTCGCCGGCACTCTCACGCGACTCCGCGTGGAGGTGCCAGATTGGGCTCGTAAGGTTGAGTTTGTGGAGGAGCCGTCGCTGAAGGAACAGCGGCAGGAGCTGGACAAACAAGTCAAAGCCATCGAAGCCAGGAAAGCTGACCTTGAGCGGATGAAACGGACGCTCGTAGGTGAAGGCTCGATCTTAGTCGAGGATGTGGCCTTTGTTTTGGAAGCCGTCTTCGGGTTGCAGACCGACAGCGTAGACAGATTCAAAGAGGACCTCCGCGTTCTGGATGCGTCAGGAGCCACTTTGATGCTTTGCGAAGTTAAGGGTGTCAGCCGAGGCGTTAAGCGCGAACACATCAATCAAGCTGACAATCATCGGGAGCGCGCAGCCCTCGCGAGCAGCGTCCCGACTCTATTGATCGTCAACACGTCAAAATCGGCGTGCGACCTGATTGAGAAAGACCAAGGGATAGACCCTGAACAAGTCCGACACGCCGTCAGGCTCAACATCTTGATCCTGCGGACGCTGGATCTCGTGTATCTGGCCCGGCTGTGTGCGGCAGGCAGAATCTCCCAGCGGGATGTCAGGGATCTTTTCTTCGGCGAAGCAGGTTGGCTGAAAGCAGATACGGAGGGTTGGTCCATCCCGCCGAAGTGGTACTAAAACGTATTAGCATAATAGCGCCACAAAGTACAGTGCATTTCAGGCCGAGCAGTCTGGGCCGCGGTTCGGCAATGCCGGCGCGTATTCGTTCGCGGATGATCTCGTGTTCAAAGGCAGCGAACACGGACAGGAGACCTGCCATTGCGCGGCCGGTCGGTGTTGTCAGATCGAGCGCTTTCGTGGGCGATACGAAAACGACCCCACGCTCGGCCAGACCAGCACAACATCGATTTCGCGCCGGCGGGCTGGGGCGAGGAGCTTTTCACCGAGTTCGCGCTCTGCAGCACCGGAACCAACCTCTTTGATCTGAGCCAGGACGGTCCAGCCGCGCTTCGCCGCGTACTCCCGCATGGCGCGATCTGCAATGGCAGCGTCTGCCGGCGTGCTTGGACACCCGCGCATACAGCTCGGCTGGAAACATTTTCGCCGGTTCCTGACGGACGCTGGCCAAAAACTCTTTTCGTGTTTTCTGTTCCGGAAGCCCGTTTGGCGGCCATTTCAGGGTGCCCGAGACGCAGAGCTTTAAGCTATTGCTTTCGGCCCTGCGACCGAAACATCATATTACGCAGCCACCGCGGTTGCATCGCGCCTGTAGTTCCACAGCATCCACTCTGCCGGGCACACGGACAGTTCCGCGCGGGAGAGATCCCGAGTTCGATCACGTCCTGATCTGAGACAGGCGCTGGATGAAGGGCTGCGGTCAGGCGTTCGCCGGGTCTGGGTGGGTGACGCCTCACCGAAGTCGGTGATCACCTCATCGAGGCTGGCCGGTTTTGGTTCGGCAGGGTCGGAGATCACCCCGTCGTCCCGGCTGGCCGGTTTTGCCGGTATGTACTGGCCCGCGAGGCGCGCGGATTAGGATGCCGGCTGCTTTCAGGTAGATGGAGAACGTCTCACGACGTACCCTGATCGCCTTCTCAATCTGCCGCAGCGACCATCCCAGCCGCCCCAATGCTTCTGCCTGCTGTTTCAGGACATTGCTCACGACGACGGAGGATAACATCCCTCGTCCGCTCAATGTCCGAAGCGGCTATGCCTGGCCGGTTCTCAGGTGATCACGGCCGGGCGGGTTTGGGTGTTCACCGAGGTCCGGTCGACTAATCTGGCTCTTCTCGTCAACGCAGAGCACCAGTGCGTGATCGGGCGGGTTCATATACAACCCGGCGATGTCCCGGACCTTCTCGATCAACAAAGGGTCCGGCGAAAGTTTGAATGTGTCGGCGCGATGCGGCTGCAATCCAAATGCATGCCAGATCCGACTGATGGTCATCCGGCTGAGTCAGCAGCTTCGGCCAGTCGTCGGGTGCTCCAGTGAGTTTGCCCTTGCGGTGTGCTTTCTAAGGTCTGTATTATGACCTTCTCCACCTGCTCATCGCTGACCTTGCGCGGCGCGCCCGGTCGCGGTTCGTCGTACAGTCCTTCCAGGCGGGCTTTCAAAAACCGGGCTCGCCACTTCCCACCATACGCAGCGATGCGTGCACCTTTCGCGCCACGCTTTGATTGTCCAGCCAGTCGCCACAAGCCAGTATGATCCGTGCTCGCCGCGCCAGCAACGGCTGACTCCGCGCCCGATGCGCCATTGATTGAAGCCTGTCCCGTTCTTCGTCGCAACCGGGGCCTCCATTGCAGTGGAACATACCCGGGATCATGCAGACCCGGTAGAAATCGCGAGTCGCGCCGGGTCCGAGGCGCTTGCTGAGGCTCGGTCACGATATGCCCCACCATGCATTCGCTGTCTGCGTCGTGAAGCACCATTCCAAGATGGTCGAACTTCACGATCCGGCGGAGAGCCTGCCCGACGCCTGACAGAAGGGCATCGAGGTCCGTCATGCCGGCGATCAAGCGAGATAACGAAAGAACGGCTTCGTAGATTTCGCTGCTCGATGCTGGCATGCGCCGATGACAGCGAACTCACACTCGTGATGGGCGGCTTCCTGTGGTGGAGTCATAGGCCTCGGTTTTTTTATCGCCGAGCGTCCGGAGTTCTCAGCAGGCGCTTGATCTCCTTGACCACATATGAACTGTAGACCCCTGTCGCGGTCAACTCCACACCTTGCGCGGCAAAGCGCGAAAGCAGCGGTGGCCGGCCTTATCGATGCCATGAACACTGCGAAGAAACACCTGAACCGGCCTCTCCTGTTCTGTCGCTCGGCTGATCGCCTTCTCAACCTCGTCTACGTACTCTCCTGGAATCTCGCCGTCCAGCACGACACTTACGCCGTCTCCGCTCTCGGCTGTGTGAATTCGAATCATCTAAGCAGTTACCTTCCGCATCGATTAGTGCAACATCCGGACCAGATGGTCCGTGCTGCAAGCACTCGGGTTGCGGGTCTGCTCCGAGCCGGTGCCGAGCATATAATCGGCACCGAGTCGGCATCTGCCGAACCTGTTCGCACCAGTGGCGGGAATATCCAAATGGAGCGTGAACTTCATAAATTCGGAGTTACCTCGGCTTTCGGTCTCGAATCGACCAAAACCGGTCGGGCAGCAAAGCGGCTCGAGCCTGTCCCTGATCAGGCTAAGTAGCCGGACGATCCGTGAATTGCGCGTCCGTATCTTGAATACGGCCTCGAACTTGGCACCCGTAAAAGCTGGTGCCAAAGGCCGGCAGGCGGGAACGTCCACGCGTTTGCGGCACCTATAACTTCGAACCAGCAGGTTGAACATACTGAGCCAAGCTGGTTCGGCTCGACGGCTTCGGCGCCGGTCTTTGCTGCTTGAAGTCAGTCGCTCTATCATTAACGATGCCACGGCGTCCATCGCAGATGCCCTTGCAGTGCTATTGCGAGGTTCGGGGCGAGTGTACCCGCCACCCGGAGTCAAAGCCCCGATCAGTTCATCAACCAGCGCGGCGATGCACTCGTCAGCCTCTCGAAGCCTTTCCGTCTTTCGGATTGCGTAGAGGACGGTCGTGTGATGACGCCCGTTGTAGAACCGTCCGATCTGCGGCGTGCTCCACCCTCCCACGTGTTTGGCAAGGTACATTGAAACCTGTCGGCTGAAGCATTCGGATTGCCGGTTGCCGGGAACCCTTCCGGCCCAGGTCGACACTATCGTCTCGATGTGGCGGAGTGTGACCGGCCACATGCCTTGGTTCGTCCTATTTTGACATTGAGGCCTCCAACGGGAACGACGGCATTGGCTCGGTCCACCCAAAGCCACGTGCCGCCCGTATCATAAGTTCGGCTGGACACCCTAGCCCCATAGCCCGCACGAGTTTCAACCAGCCCTCCAGCTTCTCGCGGTCTCGCGTATTCCACGCTTCCAAGCTGGCCGACCAGTCCAAACCCTCCCAAAAGGGGACCCGCTCGCGACCTCGGGCAGTAAAGCGTTTTTTGCAAAAATCCGGAATCGCAATCTGCCCTCCCTGTTCTCAGTAATTGAAAACGGAGAGGGCAGAGTTTCCTGCTTGCTTAACGTCGGCGCACGGGTCCGGTTGGAACCTCCCGCTCGGGATTGCGGAACAGCGGCGCCGCTGGAGTCGACGCAAAACGATCCGTGAGGGTCTGGAGAAACGCCACAATGTCACTCTCATCCTGCGCCGAAAGACCAAGTTTGCCGATCTGAGTCGTTACATTAGCAGGTGTTTCCGGCGGCGGCCAGCAACTCACTTTCTCGCCCGGCGACCCCTGCGCACACGTCGGCAGCGACTGCGACGTGTTGTAGAAGTGCACCACCTCAGCCAGACTCTTCAGATACCCGTTATGCATGTAGGCCTTCACGAAACCGGCGCGCGGCCGCATGTCGACGTTCCGCAGTGTGGGCACCTGGAACTTCCCGTTGAACAACGGTGCCAGAGTCTTCCATTGCAGCGGGTTCGGGTTACTCGTACCGCTCAGCATGGCGCCCACGCCCAAATCACGGGCTGCCAGGCCCTGCGGATTGGCAGTGTATCCGTACTGGTCGGGACTCGATTCGCAGTAAAATGGAATCGCCAGGTTCTTCGGCAGACCGATGTTTGCGGACGTAAAATCGGTGAACAGCGGCGCGACATCGGCTGCCGCCAGGTTTGTCGAATTGATCGCGTTTCCACTCAGGTGGCATTGATTGCAATTCGCCGTACTATTAAACAGAGCGTAACCGCGCTGCTCGCTGCTGGTGAGCGTAGCGTTGCCGGCAAGGAACGCATCGAACTTGGACGAAAACGGGCTCACCTCTGCCGAGGCTTCATACGAAGCTACCGCCAGCACCAGGTGGTCATAAGTCGCGTTCGAAGTTCCTCGATCCGTCGCACTCAGATGCACAGGGAGAGGATCAGTCGCGGGCGGCGGCCCCGGCGTCGCGCATACTGTAGCCACGTTCGGAGGCCAGGTGATCGCGAACGATTGCGCTCCGGCAACCAGTTGAACCAGCGACGCATAGCCACCCTGCGATGCCTTCCACACCACGCATGCCGTATCGGGATTCGCCATCTCCAGCGGATTCACCGGAGGGCCCTGGGCCTGCTCTGCGGCGGGATTTGCAATGCGGATTCCGGTCGCCCGCATATCCCAGAAATTACCTCCGTAGAAATCGCCCACCGTCGCGTTGTAGTGAAGAATAGGGGCGAATGCGGCGTAAGCATAACTCTGCGGCTTGCGGGGACCGTACCGGACGTTGGGCCCAGGAGCCGTCGCGTTCAGGATAGGGACACCGCCCGGCTGGGCGGCCGTGGTGGCGTTGAATATGCTGGTCCCGCCCGTGAATCCGGCGTACGAGGCGTGGCAGGTGGCACACGCGATGTTTCCGAAGGGCGACAACGTCTTGTCGTAAATAAAGAGTTTTCCCAGCAACTGAACCTGATGCGTCAGGTCCAGCGAAGACGCCGAGGGGACAGACCGAAGTAGCGCTGATTCCGTGGCGTCGATGAGCGCGTTCTCAAACTGAGTATCGCCATCTTCGTTAGGGTTGGGAGTGCCATCGGGCAATGGCGGGAGCAACGACAATGTATTGACATTCTGACTGCAGACAGAGAACGGAGGTATGGTTGCCGGAGGATTCTGTGCAATTGCCGTCTGGGTTGCGAATATGGTTACCAGGGCGACAGTCGCTGATGGGGGTCTGTATCTGTGCGTTTTACTTGGTTTCATTGCGAGTTCCTTTCCGATGGACGTCTGATGCATCAGCACCCGGGCGCGGCACGGCGGGGCGGCGCGACTGCGCAAGATGAACACAGCCGAGTGCAACTGTACCGGCCCACCAGCCGCGCGAACTGTTGTGTCTGCGCGTGCTGATTAGAGGCACTCTTCCGGTGCTGTGTTACTGCAAAGCTGAGTCCGGTTTAACGGCCACTGTTCTTTCTGAACCCTATGCGAAACCGCGAGTACGGAACGGACGACGCTGCGACATTTCCGGCACAAACCATCACAGTGGGGATGTTTTGAGCGGAGGGCTCGAGCTTCTTAGCGCGGATGCACATTCGCCCGGGACCTTAGCGACGGGAAAGAGACAAAACGTCTGCGCGTCTTCAAGATCCATCTATTCCCGTCGGGCCTCCAAAGTCCGGTTGTCGTCGATTGAGAATCGCCCACGCTCACAGCGACCGGAATCAAGGCCATTTACCGCAATCCGCGTATCTCAAGCCCAGCACCAGATTGGCCGGCCATCCGTTCGCGACCCCCGCGACGGCTACTCTTTTCGTAGAGTGCGCACCCATGTGAGGGCGGGTCACAATGCATCCAGGCCCCGATTCCTGAACGCTGAGCGAATATCGCGGTCGAAAAGGCTTTCACGCTACGGATGTCTTTTCGATGGCACCCCTCGGGGCGCGACGGGCGATTAAGGGTGTTTTATCCCCATCGCCCAGCTGGAGATTTGGGCCGTGAAGTCGGCGTCACTTCAACCTCGTCGCAAACAACGCCCCAACCCCGAAGTACCAATCTGCGAAACATCCGCCTCCTGCTGCTCAGTTCCCGCCCGAGGATTGGCGCTGGTTCAGAAACGTGGCGACGTTCCCTTTATCGATCATGGTCGCACCCGTGGCAGGTGTTCGGCCCAAGCTCGGTACGCAGCTTTGGGCGCGGGGTGCCGGAAGAAGTCGGCTCGATCCGTTAGGCCGAACCATTGCAGATATTGGTCCACACCGCCGAAGTTAGGCCAGTAGTTCACCATAGAGAGAATGAGGCGGATTCCGTATCGCTCAGCAAGGTGAATAGTGCGATCGAGTCGTTCGAGGCCGGCGGGCCCGTCGTTATAGGCAGGGGCTCTCTTGGCGGGATCCCAGCGTTGAAACCATCGGCCCATTTGCGTAGCGGCAGGTCCGCAATCTAGAAACGCTCCCGTGCGCAGAGTGTTCAGGCCGATGCGCCTGGCAAGTTCGAAGGCTGCGGTGACCATTGCGTCAGACTCGAAGCTCAGGCAGTAGTTGTTCGCCCCGGCAATTCGAAGCGGCTGTCCCGCTAGAGCGAACCCCGTACCCTGGCTGCGGACGAAGGAGTCCGGGCCGTTAGAAGTAGTATCGGTTCCATGCGACGGCATCGCTTACTGTATCCGAAGTATGGCTCAAGCCTTGATCAGTTCGCTCTCATCCGCGCGGAGGCGGCGATTTGGCTGGCGTAAAATTCCGATCACCGGCAGAAGGTCCACATGGATTCGGGACAAGCCTTTGATCCGCGCCGTTCTCAATAAAAACAGACTTTTCAGGCGGTATGCCCGGACGGGCGTGGATGGAAAAGATCTCTGCCTCGGGCGTGCGCAGATGGAAGCCGACGAGCGTTAACAGGTAATATCGGCAGCAATCTCTATTAGAATTTGATCCGAAGCGGACCTTATCGTTCGGGATGGTACCCGCGTGTGCATCCCAACTGTTACGAACACGAAGGGTGTGACATAGCTGAACGGTGCCTCCATCGATACCTGCCGCACGCACACTGCCCCGGCGCGTTTTGTCCCTCTGGGTACTCATTGCAAGCTTTTCAGCAGCCCGCCGGTGCGCTAGCTAAGGCGGCCGGGAACGCCGGTGGTTGTCTCTGGAAGTAGATGCCGTACCTCTTCGAAAACAGTTCAGGCGGCACACCCTGCCCGGCCAGAGAGGGAAGTATG
>JAOAPO010000152.1 GCA_025462945.1 Bryobacterales bacterium | reverse complement strand
GCGTCTCCGGCGTATTTCGCTCATCCCAGGGCTTCAGCGTCGCGATAATCGTTGCCACATTTGAATTCGAAGTGCCAGTCGCGATGTCCAGACCGCCCAGCGTGAAGGATGTCCTCACGCCCGGAATCTTGCTCACAACATCCTCAACCTTCGCCGACGCCGCATTCGTTCGTTCCGTCGAAGCGCCGTCCGGCAGCCTCATGGAAACAAAAAACGCACCCTGATCCTCACTAGGCAGGAAGCCTGTCGGCAGCAGCTTGAAAAGCCCCCCAGTCATCAGTACAACCAACACCAGCCCAGCCACCGCGATGAAGCTCCGCCGGATAAGGAAGACCACCGTGCTCAGATACTTGTTCGTGGTCCAGTTAAACCCGCGATTAAACCACGTAAAAGGCTTCGAGATCCAGCCCGTGCTCTTCTTTCGCGGCTTCAGTAACAATGCCGCCAGCGCCGGGCTCAGTGACAACGCGCTAAACGCCGACAACAGCACCGATACCGCAATTGTCAGCGCGAATTGCTTGTAGATCTCACCGCTGATGCCGCCCAGGAACGCCACGGGGATAAATACAGCAGCCAGAATGAACGCGATCGCCACCACCGGTGCCGATACTTCTTCCATGGCCCGTATCGTCGCCTCTTTCGGACTCATCCCGTCGTCGATATGCCGCTGTACCGCCTCCACCACCACGATTGCGTCGTCCACCACGATCCCGATCGCCAGCACCAGGCCGAACATACTTGTGATGTTGATTGAGAACCCCAGTATCGGAAAGAGCGCAAATGTACCTACCACCGAAACTGGCACCGTTAGCAGCGGAATCAGCGTCGCCCTCCAGTTCTGCAGGAAGATGAACACCACCAGAATCACCAGCCCGACCGCTTCCAGCAGCGTTTGCAAAACGTCATGAATCGCCGAACGCACAAACATCGTGGAGTCATACGGAATCACGTACCCGATGCCCGGTGGGAAGGTCTTCTTCAACTCCTCCACGTAACTCATCACCTGATTCGATGTCTGCACCGCATTCGCGCCCGGCGCCAGATAGATGATCACGTTTGCTGAAGGCTTCCCGTTTAAACGGCTAAAACCCGCATAACTCTGCGAACCAAGCTCGATCCGCCCCACATCTCGCACTCGCAGCAGCGAGGCGTCCGGCAGCGCACGGACCACAATGTTTCCGAACTCCTCAGGGTCGGTAAGCCGCCCCGGCGCACTCACCGAATACTGGAAGTCCGTGCCGTTTGGCGTGGGCGCCTGCCCAATTGCGCCCGCCGGATTCTGCCTGTTCTGAGCCTGAATCGCCGTGCTGACGTCCGTGGCGGTAATCCCCAGCTTCGTCATCTTGTCGGGGTTCAGCCACACGCGCATGGAATAAACCTGCTGCGAACTCAGCCTCGATTCGCCCACCCCAGCCAGACTCCCCAACTGATTCACCAGATTGATCTGTGCGTAGTTCGTCAGAAACAGCGAGTCGTAGCGATCATCGTTGGCCACCAGACCCACTGCCATCAGAAATGCAGATGATACCTTCTTTACTGTTACGCCCTGCCGCTGCACTTCCGGGGGCAGTCTCGGCAAAGCTACGTTCACACGGTTCTGCGTCTGCACGGCGGCGATATCCGGATTCACGCCCAACTGAAACGTGATCGTAATCGTCAACTGCCCGTTGTTCGTGCTGGTCGACTGGTAATACAGCATGCCGTCCAGTCCCACCAATTGTTCTTCGATAGGCTGTGCAACGGTCTTTTCCAAATCCTGCGCGTTGCCACCAAGATAGTTCGCGGTCACCTGCACAGCCGGTGGCACAACCTGCGGATAAGCAGAAATCGGCAGCCCCGGAATGGCCACCGCACCCAGGATGATGATGATGATCGCGATCACCATCGCGAACACTGGACGGAAAATAAAGAAACGGGCCACCGGTTATTCCCCCGCTCCGCTGACCGGCCCGCCAGGCGCTGGCTTGGCTCTGAACGGGACCACCCTCACGGTGGCACCCGGTCGCACCGCCAGCAGGCCCTCCACGACCACCTTGTCTCCCGGCGATAAACCCTGCTCGATCAACCACAACTCGCCCACTCGCGCGCCCGTCTTCACAGCCCGGGCCTCAATCTTGTTGTCCCCGCCAACCACGTAAACGGACTGCAGGCTCTGGTTCTGCTGCACGGCCCTTTGCGGGATCAGCACCACACCGCCCCGATGTTCCGCTACATACCGAACACGCCCAAACTGCCCCGGCAACAACGCATGTCGAGGATTCGGAAACTCAGCCTGCACCTCCAGCGTTCCTGTCCTCGGGTCCACCTGATTCAGAGCATTCGTGATGTGACCCCTCTGCGGGAACGAGCTACCGTCTGAAAGAATAAGTTCCAGATCCGGTCCGCTCTTAACCACGCCGCCAGCTCTTTTATTCAGCGCCAGATACTGGCTTTCACTCACTTTGAACCGCACCCAGATCGGGTCAAGCGGCACAATCGTCGTCAAAGGCTGCGCGGCACTCGCCGTCACCAGTCCACCCACCGGCACCTGCGTGTCTCCAATCAATCCCGAGACAGGAGCGCGGATCGTACCGTAGTTGACGTTCAGGTTTGCCGTCTCCAGCGTCGCCCGCTGCGCCTGCAGCCTGCCCTCCGCTGACTGGACCTGCGTCTCAGTCGTCAGTCTTGTCTGTTCCAGAGCAGCCTGGTTCGCACGCACCGAAGCCTCGGATGCACGCAACGCCGCAACGGCCGCATCAAGATCCTGTTGCGCCGCTGCGTCCTGTTCCACCAGCGGTTTCAAGCGGTTGTAATCCTGCTGCGCCTTCACCAGATTCGCCTGTGCGGTTGCCAGGTTCGCCTCCGCCTGCAATACCGACACCTGCTTGCGCGCAAACGTGACATCGGCTTCAGTCTGGCGCAATGTACCCTGCGCCTGGTTTACCTGAGTTTGATAAAGACGCAGGTCAAGCACATACAGGGGTTGCCCTTCCCGAACTTCCTGACCGGGACGGAACAGCCACTTCTCGATATATCCATCCACGCGCCCGCGTACTTCCACCATGTTTCGCGCAAACGTCTCAGCCGGATAATCTGCGTAGATATCCGCCTCACCCAGCGAGGCATTGATCGTTTCTACTGTGGGAACGGCCGCCTGGGGCGGCTTCTCGGCCTTCGAACTGCAACCCGCCACTACCAGGCTCAGTGCTACTGAGGCCGGCAGGAATACCTTAAAACCCAAACCATTCATGTATTGACTGTTTCTCCCGCAAAAGCTATCTGACTAACCAGCGAGACCTTTCGATTCGACCTTTCGCTCATTAAGTAAGTAAGCACTCCACAAGCCACAATCAACGGGTCGCGTGATCGAAGTTAGCTATGGGCCTTAAAACTGCTACGCTCAAAACTGTGAGCTTTGATATCGTTTGCCCAAATAATCATGACCAGACTGTAACCTTTTCGAAGGAGGGCTTCGAAGAGGACCTAAGCTCTGGAGGGCCGCTGTTCCACTGCAACACCTGCGACACGGACTGGTCCCCGTCGAAAGACCAGATCGCCGTCTTCCGGAAGGCACTGGCAAGCTGACCGCCCACAGATTTCGCTAAAACGAACCAATCGCAGGCTTTCTGAGCTGTGACCGTCAGGGAGTAGGGCCAGCAAGACGATTTTAGGGCCCCCGTCAGAACACCATCACTTGTAGGCGACAGCGGCGCTCGACGCACCGGCCAGATGAATCACTTCAAATCGCCTGAATCCGACCTCAGAACACCACTGGCGAAAGTCCGCCCCAGAGTAGTCGAATGCCTCGCCAAACTCAATCAGCATGTTGAGTGACATCAGCAGGCCAAAAACATTCTCCCGTCGCGCGTCGTCGATCAGGGCTTCGATCGCAATCAGCGCCCCGCCCTCCGGCAGCGCATCGTACGCCGCGCGTATGAGATACATCTTCTTCTCCAGGCTCCAGTCATGGAGGATCATTCCCATCGTGATCACATCGGCTCTCGGCAGCGGATCTTTGAAAAAGTCCCCTGCTGCAGTCCGAATGCGATCGCTCAGCCCCGCGGCGGCTATATGCCGCTGCGCGATCGGTGCCACAGGCGGCAGGTCGAAGGAGATACAACGCAGCTTTGGATTCAACCTGGCGACCTCGACGGAAAGCAGACCAGTGGCCCCGCCCACATCGCACAGGGTCGCATACTTCGAGAGATCGAACTTCCTCGCGAAGGCCTCGAAGTTGATCCTCGACAGCCCGGTCATCGCTCCCATGAACTGTTCCAGCCGGGGCAGTTCGGCATACAGTTCCTCGAACATGCCCTTCTGGCCATGCTTGATTTCGTTCTGCGGCTTGCCGGTTCGCAAAGCTTCCGGCAGGTCATGCCAGAACTTGAAAAGGCGCTCATTCAGCATCACCAGAATGCCGCCAACGTAACGGGGGCTCGCCCGATCCAGATAAGCCGCCCCGGCGGGAGTATTGCTGTATAAGGCATCCGGCCCGTCGCCCTCCCGCTCCAGAAACTTCATCGCCACCAAAGCGTCGAAGAAGTCCGCCACGCCCCGAGGATGGATGCAAATTTCATTGCCAAGCTCCGCGCCCCGCAGCCGCCGATCCCGTAGTCTTGTGAACACCTCGAACTGAACAGCGGTCAGCAGAACCTTGGAAGACCAGAAGGCAAAGGCAGTCTGAAGAATCGGACCCGGATCAAGTTCGTTAGCGTTATCCACGCCCCACATCTTATCCCGGTTGAGAATCCCTGCCAATGCTCACACCGGCTCAGGCGAACTAGTTCAAACTAGTTGCGTGAACACTGTAGGCGCCTTCGAGGCGAAAACACACCTTGCCGAATTACTCGACCGCGTGACCAAAGGCGAAAAGATCACGATCACCCGGCACGGAGTCCCCGCCGCGATGCTGGTGCCCGTCACGGAGCCGGCACGAGGCCTCTCTCACCGTGAGGTGGTAGATGGTATGCGAGCGCTTCGCGCGCGCGTGAAGCCCGGTAGTGGGTCCGTCATGGAAATGGTCAACATAGGACGCCGACATTGAATCGCGTCGTCGTGGATGCGTCAACTGCGCTGGCGTGGTGCTTCCGAGCCCAGCCCAACCCGGTTTAGCCAAACCCCGTTCAGCGCCCCATTAATGGACGAAACCTTGGGCAGAGTCCTGGCCCTCGCGCGACTGCACAGCGTGGCGGCTTACGATGGCGCATACTTCCGCCTTAAGGAGTTGCAAGATCTCCCGCCATCCACACGGGCGGCCTGTCACTCCTCAATCAACGTCAGATTCTTTCTCGTGGTAGGTCAAGTAATTTCTCGCCCTAAAAAGTTCTTTCGCACCGTGCCGCGTGGAAGTGACTTGCCGCCGGATTCCAGTCACAGTAATTTTGTCCAGCACCCTCAACAACATACGCACATCCTGAAACAACCTCCTGCTAATCCTGAAGCCAGATAAGGCCATCGGCCTCATTGACCTCAACTTTAAGGAGCAGCAAATGTCTTACCCCGACCTCGCGGAACGCCAGTACGAAGCCAACCGCCTAAACGCCCGGAAATCAACTGGGCCACGTACTGAAGCCGGCAAGAACGCGGCGAAGTTCAACGCGCGCCGCCACGGTCTCACCGGCCAGTTCTACTGCATGTCCGAAAACGACGAGATCGCCTACAAAGCCTTCGAAGCCAGCATCCTCACCAGCCTCCGCCCCGAAGGGGCTTACGAAACGCAGCTCGCCATCTCCATCACGCAGGACCAGTGGCGGCTCAATCGCTCCAAAGCCGTCGAATTCAACCTCTACGGAAAAGGGCACGACCGTCACGCAGATGACACCGATACCGACTCGCCCAACATCCAGACCGCTGCCACCATGGCTCAGACGTACCGCGAAGATGACCGCACCTTCGCCAACATCGCCCTCTACGAAACCCGTATCCACCGGATGATCGCGAAAAACGAGAAGCGCCTCGCCGAACTTCGCGCCGAACGTGAAGCCGCCGTCGAGAAAATCCGCCAGGCTGAAGCTGCCGCGCGGCACGAAGCCGAACTTCTCCTCCGACTCGCCCGCATGAAAAGCGACACACTGGCCGAGGTCGGTCTCCAGTCACCTGAAACTCTCGACGCAGACAGAATCGAGCTGAATGGCTTCGTTTTTTCCGCTGCGGCAATTACTCGCGACATCAACCGCCGCAACCTTCTCGAGGAAGCAAGATTCTACGACCGCCAGGGCTGGAGACCGGACGCGACCATCTTTCAACCACGAAAGGCGGCCTGACGCACCGCACCTTCCGCTCGGATAAACCTGCGCTAACCAGGAGGCACACCCGATCCTCGCCTCTTCAACGCTGCAGAGGCAAAGTCGAATGGGCAGACCCCAGGCCGTTCTTCCGGTCCGCCATCAGCTTCTCGATATCCCGAATCTGAATCGGAACAAACGCCGACAGATTCTCGCAACCACCAGCCGTAATCAACAGCATGTCTTCCAAACGCATGCCCAGATGCAGTTCTTCGATCCGCATCTCCGGCTCGATCGTAAAGATCTCTCCAGGCTGCAGCGGACCATCCGGCCGACGCACGTCATGAACCTCAAGGCCTACCGTATGTCCCAGCCCGGTAGCGGTCCGGTACTTGTCGACGAACGCCACCGCGGCGCGCCTGATTTTTTCGTCCGTGAACGTAAGAGATGCCATGATGGAATCCATCTTCATCACCGCATTCTTCACCACCTCGGACGGAGTGAGCCCCGGACGGATCGAAGCAATCACCGCCTGGTACAGCTGCAAATAGATGCTGTAATACTCGCGCTGCCATGCTGTAAACTCGCCGTTCGCCGGAAACACACGCGTCACGTCCGACTGATAGTTCTTGAAGTCCGGCGCATAGTCATACTGCACCAGGTCTCCATCCTGGAGCTTCGCTGTGTTGCGGTGATAGTGGGTATAGTAAGTGTTCTTCCCCGTGCCCACCAGCGCGAAGTAAGCCGCACCGAACGCTCCGTACTTCTTGAATACGTACTCCGACGCGGCCTGCAGCTCGTACTCGTAAAGCCCCGGCCGGGCATCACGCATCGCCTCCATGATCCCGAAGCCCGCAATGCGAGTCGCCTCCCGAATCAGCGCAATCTCGCGAGCGCTCTTGATCGCACGAAGCGTATTCAGCAAGGGGTCCAGATCTTTGACATCAGCCTTCGGTGCGAGTTCCTTCAGATGCGTGCGGAACGCCTCCTCGCGCGACACGCGCCCGTCGAACGGATCGCTCTTGTTGTTCGCCCAGAGCTTGTCGGGATCACCCTGCGAAACGCTGCCCAGCACCTCCGCCCTGAACGGCGTGTAGAAGCTTCGTCCCTCCGCCACCAGGTCCTGCACGAACGCCGCAAAACCCGCCCGGTCGACGACCGCCTCGAGACCTGTCGCCGCGGCCGCCTCCGCACCCGGACCCAGCCCCGGCCCATACGCCGACGCATCCCTTTGCGCATTCCGTGCACTCAGGAACAGCGTCGATCGCTTCGTACGCCCGTCCAGCACGAGCACCGCCCGAGGCTCCACCACGCCGCAAAGATAGTGGAACTGATTGTTCTGGCGCAAAGGAGTTTCGCCAGCCGTCTCCGTCGTTCCCAGCACGATCGCAACGGAATCGCCGATCTGCGCCATGATCTTCGACCTGCGCGCCGCGAACTCCTCTGGTGGAAAGACATTCGTAAACACCGGCTGACCAGCCAAAGGCAGAGCCGCCAAAAGCAGCAAAAGCGTTCGCATAGTCTACTGTCTCTCCAGTCGAATGTCGGCCAGCAGCCAGGTATTCGGATCCAGCACCAGCGTTCCCGGATCCTTGTCTGAAGTCACCTCGAAATGCTGCTGCTTCTGAGTCATCTCCAAACGGCCACCCGTCGAGAGCTCGATCGGCAGCCTGTAAGCACTACCACTCTGCGTCTGAGTCAGATCCAGCTCGATCTTCTTCGTCGCGCCGTTATAACGCCAGGAACCCTGCAGCGCAGGGGAAGGAGAACCATGCAGCCATTCTGTAAAGAACCAGCCCAGCTCTTGCCCCGCCGCCGCTTCCATCACGCGCTGAAAGTCAGCCGTCGAAGCGTTGCCGTCACGGTACAGCTGGTAGTACTCGCGAATGCCGCGCCAGAACTTCTCCGCGCCCATCTGCCCTCGCAGCATGTGCAGCACCCACCCGCCCTTCTGATAGATCAGCGGACTCGGGAACAGCACCTTCGCCATATCCGCGAGATTGTCGTGGATCACCGCCTCGCCCGGACTCTTCGCCTCTGCTTCGAAGATGCGAGGTCTGTCCGCCTTCAGCCCGGCCACGAACGCATCCCGACCCTCATAGTGCTCACGCGTCAAGTGCGTGAAGTAAGTGGCGAAGCCTTCAGACAGCCACACATCGTCCCAGTCTTTCTCGGTCACTGCATCGCCGAACCACTGGTGCGCGATCTCGTGCCAAACCACCTGGCTCGAAGACTTGCAGCACGAGTAGAAGATTGCCGACGCATGCTCCGTGCCGCCGCTGAACCCCGGCGACCATGCCCAGATGTTCGCGAGCTTCTCATACGGATACGGCCCCACACGAGCACTCAGAAACTCCATGGCCTCACGGGTCGGCTTCTCGAACGTGGCAATCCCCGACTCTCGATCCTGATAGGGCACCCAGGTCTGCAGCGGAATAGCACCAGCTGTACCGAAGTTCCGCACCGCGAACTGAGCCACGCCGAGCGCATTCAGCCACGACGCGATGGGCTGGCTCTGCTTCCAGTGAGTCAGGCGAGTGCCGTCACCAAGATCGCGCTCCTCCTGCAGCAGCCCGTTCGCCACCACCTGGTACTTCGCGGGCGCGGTGACCATGAATTCGCTGGTCGCTTTGTCGTAGGGGTGGTCGATGATCGCCAGCCACTGGTGCGCCAGATTCGGCCAGTTCGCCGAGAAGATGCCCTTGTCACCATGGCTGTTGTTCGAGGAGTAGAGGCCGCCTGCGGGGACACCCTGATAAGTCACGGTGAACCGTCGCAGCTCGCCCGCTTTCGAAGGCTGGTCGAGGCTGATCACCAGCCTCTCGCCTTCACGCGTGAACCGCACGGCCGGCGTCACAGCCGAGACCTTCATCGCCGGACCCAGATCGAGCCAAAACTCCTTTACGCCGTCCGAGAGGAATCGGATCTCGGCCGTCGCCTCGCCCCTGATCTCATCGCTGTC
>JAOAPO010000405.1 GCA_025462945.1 Bryobacterales bacterium | reverse complement strand
GAATGCTTTGGGATACCGCCCAATCGTTCGCTTCGCCACTCGCAGTCCTTTCCCTGCTACGTGTGCCAATTGCGAATGTCTCAATTCTCGGGTTCAGTCCATCATCTCTCAAGCTGAACATTCCATTGACCTAGAACCGTAATCCCTGCTGCTCTGAAAGCAGGTGCGCTGTGTCGCGAGGCGTAACTTATTCATTTGAATGGTCGGGGCGGCGAGATTCGAACTCACGACCCCCTGCGCCCAAGTTATCCGGTTAGACGCCTAAGGGTAGCTCAGGATTACCCACAAGTGCTAGGGCGACAGTCACTTAGAGCTTGGATCGGCGTGTCCTGAGCACCGCTTAGCGATCCTTGTAAGTCGTGGGTAAATGCCGCCGTTCCGTACATCCTTCCGTACGTAGCTTCTTCAGGCAGTAGCGCTGGACGGTGATGCTGCGACGGCCTGTAAGTTTCCCGCCCCCTGAACTCTTTCCTCAGAACCTGCCGCAGCGTAGGTCTTGGACGGTGTAGCTTTGACATCGCATCGACTCCGATTGTGCTTCGCCGCCCAGCGGAAGCAGGCGAGGAATTCGCGGCTGAGTGAGAAAGGCGGTTGGCTTCGTCGTGGGTGGGACGCTGGCCAACGGAGATTGCCACGAGTCACGTAGACTCTCGCAGCCTGGGGTCGCCTCGCGAATGTCGGAGGAACTGCCCAGCAGGGTGCATAGAGTGCGTTATGGGCCTTTGCTCAGGAGCTACGCCCAAAACGCCGTCGATTCGATCAGAGGGAGTTGAACTGATTCGGGTACGATGGGAGCCCAAATCTCGTTCCGAAATTGGTACGCATCCCGGCCCTTGTGTTCGAACGTCCACGCCAGAGAGAACAGGTGCTGGCAGCCGGGTTCGCCGCCAATCGCGCCTGCTAACGGAAGGTGCGCAACTCGTATCGTATCGAGAGTGGTCAGGCGCAGCTTGGCAGCAGCCTTAAGTGGCGTATGTTCGATCTTGCCGATATAAAAAAGAAGAGAAGCTGGCGATAGCGGTCGATGTCAGTGGCGACTGCCGTATCGAGGCCATGCTCCGTCAGAAACACAATCAGGTCCGATTGGAAGACTCTGAAGGAGATCAGGGGCTGGACAGTGTTCATCGCTTTTTCTGATACAGACCCTCCGGCTTTCCGGGACTCGGAGACAAATTCGTCGAAGGTCTGAAGAATTCTCTGCGCTTTCCTGCGGTCCAGCACGGAGTGGAGCGGCCAGTCACAGAAGAATTCGAGCACGGGGCACCTCTCACCCATCGTTTCAATTACCTTTCTGATTTCGACAAGCAAGTGAACAACATCGCCTTCTGACGCAATCGGTGTTCTTAGGACTCGTCGCAGTTCCGATACGTCAGCGGCCATTCTGCCAGACTACACGGCCAGAACGGACGGCGGCGCCCGCTGGCAGGGCTGACAGTTAGCAGCGCCCTGACGGGCAAGGCCGGAGTCCTGTGAACCGTCGTCTGCGGCTGCTGGACCAGCCGTAACAGTCGGGGCACCTAAAAACCGGCTAGACCCCCTTCCCCAGCGCCCGTCAGACGAATCGCCGCCTGGCGGCTGAACCCGCAGCATCCGGTAAATCGCAGGGTTAAGCTGCCTGGTCACTTGTGTCAGCCGTTTGTGCGGCTACGGAAAAGCGGACGCAATCCGGGCAGACCGCTGACATCGGCAGCGAACAACGTCGCGAACGTCCCCATCAGGGCGGGTACGTCGTGGCAGGCGCACGTTCAGCGCGCCACCGCCGGGCGCTGGTCGAAGGCAACGTGACCCTGCCGGATGTTTTTCGAAAAGGCTACCCACCCACCCGTGCCCCCGAATCCCGATGGAACCGCCAGCAGTCGGGGTTTACTCAAGACCGCAAGCGCACGTTTCTTCAACTTTTCGGATGCACCGCCATGCCCTGAAAGAGCGTTTTTATAGTTAATCGCTCGCCAGATTTTGTTGAAACGCGTTTTCGGATTGGTCCGGTCACGTTTATGACCTGCACGCGGTGGACGCACTGGACGCAAAATCGCGGGACTTCACCGGCGTGATCAGGCTGCCGAGTCGCCAACTGCATTTGCCAGCGGCGCTCAGGCGCATCGCCGGACCGCATACTCCCCTCGTCGAGCGTGACCCAGACCCTTCGCAAAACAGCGTCCGTTGCGTCCATAGCGTCCAACTACGCGCGCCAGGTTGCTCCGCCACTGCTGACGGGCCTCAGGTCACGACGGAAGTGCCAAGTGTCGCGGCTGGACTGCAAACGGGCTTCGCTCCGGCGGACTTAGACCCATCGCGGCTGCCCGGTAGCTTCTACACCGGCGGACGGTGTGACGACTGCATTTGGGAAATGTACTCCCCCCGAGGGTGCCCCGGAAACTGATCGGGCCTGTAGTCATGCGGGTTCGGGCACATCAAGAATCCACGGAAGCTCCGTGTAGGAATGGACTTGGATCGCAGCGGAATCTGGAAAGGGCTGCCTGGGGTGTTCGACTGGATTCAGTTAGCTCTACCGGAACTGGCGGCGCAGCCCGCCGCCGCAGCACAGACGCAGGCGAAGCAGTCCGGCATCGCCGCATGCAAGCGGCTTCACATGATCGATGACGTAGCCGGGGCAAGAGCCAGACGGCGCTGAGTAGAGGGGCATGGATGCTGCCGCTTAAAAGCGTTCCGCACGGTAGTAGAAGCGAAAACAGTGGCAGCGTCCACAGAAGAAGCACTAAAGTGAGAGTTTTCATGTGTACCTCCGGGTACATTTGTGCTTTGCGTTATATCGCTCGAACGCGGTATGGTTCCACGTGTGGTTTATCTTCTGCTTATGCGTGGCAGGATGTCTTACGTGCTACGCGATCGCCAAGGCCAAGGCGCGCTGGTCGTTCTTTGGGATGCTGGTCATCGGCCTGATGATATGGGCCGCAACCAACCGGCAAGCGCCTGTGGGCGATAGTCCCACCATCTACACGTCGCCGGAGCCGGATCGCACCATCTACACGGGGCCGCGCGGCGGTCGATACCACTACAGCGGGAACGGCAATAAGGTGTATGAGCGGCATAGAAAAGGCAGCGAATGAATAACGTGCGAGGAGACTTTCTAAGTAAAATCCTGCTGATTGTTTTAGTGACCGCCGTGCTGATCTCGGTCCTCCACAGCATAAATAACCCCAGACCAGAGAGCGGACCAGAGCGGCCCAGCAGCGCAAGCCGCGAGACGACCGGCGTCGGTCTCCTCACTGCGACGGGGGTCGCTGACATGAGCAACCTGCCGTACATGGAACTGGTCAACAACGGCACGAAGATCAAGTGCTACGAACCGGCCAGTCTCTCCTTCCGCCGCAGGGGCATGGGCATCGGATACACCGGCACCGTCACCGTCGATGACCCAGGCCTCCTGATCGTCCGGCCCTGCCGCGCGCTGCCGCTTAATTGACGACCACGCCGCTGTCGATGGCCGTAGCCTGACCAAAGCCGGTATTGGCGTTGGTCGTTAGTGTCGTCCTGAGCATGGAGCCGTTGTCCAGTTCCAGCTTGATGCCGATACCGCCAGCTCCGCCGCCCGTAAGCTGGTTACTCAGGTAGGTGTTGCCGTCGAGGTGCGCCAGTGCGTGATTCGACTGAGCCCAGATGCCGCGCGGCTGGGTGCCGGTTATCTTGACGACGTCGAAGTCCACCGTGTTATTGCTGGCGTTCTCCGGCTGGATGAAGTCACGAAAATGCCGATAGCATCGAACACGCTGGACGACATCGTGTTGTGGTCCGGTTGCCGGAGGCCTTGTCGAGATCGGTGCAGATGTACCAGCCGGTGATCGTGTTGTGGTGGATGTCGGCGACGGTCTGCGCACCCACCTCGATCCCAAGGCTGTCGGCAGTGTTGGCCGGGTCTCGGGTGACGATGTTATCCGCAACCTCGTCGCCAGCACCCTCGTCGACGCTGATCCCGTAGAGCGCAGTGCCGTTGGCGTCAGTCCAGACACGCTGCAGGATCGCGGCTGGATCGGCAACACTGCCTGGCTACAGCGGGCTCAGCCGCGTCGTCGGGATCTTGTAGGCGTCCACTTCCAGAGAAACCGGCGAAGCGCCTGGTGTCTAATGGGCGTGATGGGCATCTTTGGTGGATGGGGGCAGGCTGGCGGGACTTCAGGTGCAAGGCCGGGGAGTTATCAACCGCCGAAGGTAATCGAAAGGCAGCAGCCGGAATACACAATCGGAGCGCTGGAAGCCGAGGTCGAGGGACGCGTCGTCCTTGAGACAACGGTTGCAGTAGACGGCACCGCATCTAACATCAAAGTTGTGCGAGGACTCAGTTTCGGATTGGACGAGAAGGCCGTGGAATGCCTCCAAAAGTGGCGGTTCGTCCCGGCAACCCGAGACGGAGTGCAGACGCCGGTTCGTGCCACAGTCGAAATCGCTTTCAGATTGCCGACTGTGTGACGCGGCCTGCACCGGCGTGAACAGGCTGCTGGTGCCCACAGGTTCGCGTAACGAACGGCCTGACCAGCGGCGCTCAGACGCATGGCCGGACTGGTGCCGAAGCCGGTAGGCATTAGCCCTCGTCCACCCCCCGAAAACCTTCGCAGAACACCGTCCTTTGCGTCCGCTGCGTCCAACAACCCCGACCAGGCCAGTCGCCGCAGATGCTACGGGTGGCGGGCGTCAGGTCCCGACAAGCTGCCTGTTGGACTAGAACGCCGCTTCGAAGGAAGGAACTCGCGGGTTGCTGTTCGGGCAACCCTTCCGGTAAAGCCGCCTCCGTGGTTCACGCCGCGTTGAAGTTGGTTTGTGTCTGGCTCGCGCCGTTTGTGGCAGAGTAGGGCTATGCGGCGATGGATGCGAAGCGTCAGTTCCACCATATTGGTTGGCAGCCGTTTTTTGTTCAGGGGCCGCAACTGCGGCTTGCAGTGGACTCAGATCGTTCTGCCAAGTGTTGCCCGACCGAGGTGACGCGAATTCAGTGATCTTTCGCGGGAGCGTTAAACAAGTGATAGCCCCGCCGCGTACTCTCCCGACCCAACCGGGACCGCTGGATCAACAACCCGGCATTGCCCAAGCGCGTCGGCGAGTGGGCGACCCAGCCCCGGAGATGGAAGTCAGATATCCGATCGTTCGGTTCCAGGTTCTAGAGAGCTTTTTAGGAGCCGACCCTGGCGATTTCGAGGTTCGACTCACTTCAGATCTTTTCCTTAGCGGGATTCCGCAGAACGTGCCCGACTTTCGCGACGGTGAGGTTTGGCTGGTGGAGGCGTACCGAGATCAGCGCGACGAGCAATGGACTACGAGTCGTTGCAAGCGTACAAAGCCAGTCGCTGAGGCGGACGAGGATCTAGTATTCTTGCGGGCATGGGTACTTGGCCAGCGTCTGCCCGCGCACGTCACTGGCGAGGTATGGAACTCGGCTGGGAGAACGAACATGGCCGGTATACAAATCCATCTCCGTAGTTCGACGCAGACGTTTTCAGCGACAACAGATCGCCGGGGGCAGTTCTCCTTCGAAAACCTTGACGCGGGCGTCTACGAAGCCGTCGCGGATCTGCCGGGAAGTGGAGCCCCGGTAAGAATCGATCTGGTACGGGCGCGGTGCAGCCGCATAGTCTTCACAGTGAGGTAGCAGGGCGTGGCGACCGCTTGGAAAGTAGTTGCTCAGTGGTGAACGGCATGCCGTATTCGTCGGTCCGCTGCGCGTCCGCACCGCCGTCGTGGCTGCTCCCCTGCAGCGTCCTTCAGTTGCTGACAGAGTGGCCAGATGAGCAATGAGCGCGCGGCTGGGTTCGCCAGGCGGCTCCGATGCCGTGAAGGCCCGTGCGGACGCATTGGACGGTGTGGACGCAAAATCGCGGGACTTACACCGCCGTGACACGCTGTCGGTGCCTACACCGTTGCGAGTCACCAACTGCGTTTGCCAGGGGCGCTCAGGCGCATGGCCGGAAGACCTCCCACCCGGTGACCACGCGTCTCGCGTTGGGCCGGGAGTCTGCCCCACCCGGAAGCCGAGTGCGCGTGCAACGCAAACCGGAAAGGAAGAAGCGGGACCGGAAGGCTGGATAAGACGCTTCAGTCCTGAATGCTCCCCATGGGCAGCAACGCGCAGTTGGTGATATGATCCCGCCGTGAACTAAGGAGCAGACCATGAGTGCGTTCGAGAGTGCCAGAGAGTTTTTCGGCGCGTGCGAGGCACCTGCAGGCTGGGCTGGATGCACACGATACGTGGTTAACGGTGCTCCCTTCTATTGCGATAACCCGGACCCATTTTGCGGAGACGGGTCGTGCAGCTAGTCTGAGCTAACAAGAGGTTACCAATATGAGATTGTCTATGATCATGGCCTTTGTTCTCGTCCCCACAATCGCGATTGCACAAACGCGCCCCAAGCAAGGAGACCCAAAGCCACTCTCGGGCACGGTCTACCAAAACCTTGAGTTCCCACGAATTCCCGTCAGCATTGAGGACCTCGTGCGACAATCATCCGCAATCATTGACGCGCGCGTTACGGCCGTTTTGCCTTCGGCACGAGCGAACTTAAATGACCCCTATTCGATCCAAACTGATGCGATCGTGGTCGTCACGCAGGTTCTAGCCGGGACTGTACCAGCTGGTCCTCTCGCCATCTCGCAGTTTGGAGGTACTATCGGTGAATTAAAGGTGGTGTTTGAGGATGAACCGCAGATGATGTCCGTGGGGGACAGATACGTGTTCTTCCTGAACCGACCCTCGGGAAGCCGTTTGAAGACTGAGACGGGCTATCCTCGTTTCTTTCTGGTTGCCGGTTGGATTGGAAAGGCAAAAGTGGCCGACGGTAAGATGTCTTTTCCTGTAAACGCGCGCGGCTCGGGACTGACTGGTCAGAATGGCACCGATGTGAATTCCTTCTTCGAATCGGTGATTCGCGTCGTTACCACCCATAGGGCTAGCGCCCGCGAATAACATCCAGCCGCTGCAAGCAATGCACTGGTCTCCGAATGGACAATACCTTGTTTTTGCGCGGCGGAAGCTCTGAATGCTCTTCGGACGCTGTGGACGATGTTTTAGCAAGCGAGCAGGTCAGCGACGCATCGCCGGACGGTGCTGAAGTCTATGGACCCGGTAAACAGGAGCCGTTCGTCGGGCGTGAGCCCGATTAGCTTCGCAGAACAGCGTCCGCGCGGCGTCCACCAACGACTCCGGGCAGGTTGTGCGCCCCCGCAGATCCTGCCGCTGCTGGCGGCGTTGCCAGGGAGTTGGGATGCCGTGAAGGCCCAGTGCGGACGCAGTGGACGCAGTGGACGCAAAAACGCGGACTTTCACCGCCGTGAACCGGGTGGTGCCCGGTGAACAGCAGCCCCTCGTCCCGCGCGATGCCAACCTTCGCAGAATTGCGTCCACATCGTCCATACCGTCCAACTACACGGAGCAGGTCGCGCCGTGCGGCAGATCCTGCCACTGCTGGCGGGCGTCAGGTTCCGACAAGGTGCCAGGGATCGCGCCTGGACTGCAAAGCCGTTGCCCTACAATCCGCCTGCGCGGCAACGGCCCTATAGTCACGCGACGGGCGCACAGCGGGTTCTTCTTCCGGTAAGGAAACGGACTGAGACCTCGCGTGGCATAAAGAAAATGTCCAGCTTTTCTGGATTAATGATCCCGGAGGCATTATGAAGTTGCATCTCTTATTCATCGTTGCGGGATTCGCAATGGCGCAGTCCGGTTCCTCTGGGGGCACGGTAGGCGGGATGATTTCCGGTCCGTCGGTGACTTTCGCGAGCAATTCAACCGTGGGGTTCCCGCCGCGCGTTGTCGTCGGCATGCCCTACTCGGCGGAAGAATTGACGGAACACGTGCAAATCCTGGCTGATGGTACCCGCATCACACAGCCGCCGCGAAAGGTCCTGCTGTATCGCGATTCTCAGGGGCGAACCCGGAGGGAACGAATCCCCGCCGTGATGGCGTTCGGCGTTGACGCGCGCGTTCCGCCCTCTGTCATCGATATCGCAGACCCGGTGTCCGGCGTCCGCTACACCTTCGATGCTCGCGCGCAGGTGGCGCACAAGAGTTCGATGCCTGCTCAACGACTTCCTCCTCCCGTAGCTGCTTCCGCTGCGCGCGGCGATCTGCCGCCCATCCGAACCGAGACACGCGCCGCAGGCAGGTTGGTAAACCCGACAACCTCATCACCGATCCTTACCTCGGCGACCGGCTTGCTTCCCCAGCCGGACAGAACCAACGGTCCGAACGTCTCCAGTGAATCTCTCGGGCAAAGGACGATTGAGGGAGTTGTGGCTGACGGGACCCGCACCACCACCGTCTATCCCGTAGGCTCAATCGGCAACGACCGGCCAATCTCGGTGGTCTCGGAAACCTGGACCTCGCGAGAACTTAAGAGGGCAGTCCTGTTGAAAACCACCGACCCTCGCAACGGCGAATCTTCGACTCGGCTCACCCGAATCTCGCGAGCGGAGCCCGCTGCTTCACTTTTCGAAGTGCCGACCGGCTATAAGATTATCGATCAAACGCAGTCCGTCACACCTAATCGTTAGCAGCCTGCTGACACCGAAGAGCCGCAAACCTCCGGCCCTC
>JAOAPO010000113.1 GCA_025462945.1 Bryobacterales bacterium | reverse complement strand
GTTCCATTCGCTGTCTTCGTAGCGCGGAATCCAGCCAATCGGCTTTTCAGGGCCTACTGCGCGACCACGGGAGCGATCGACGATCCACTTCAGCACGCGCATATTCTCGCGGAAGCCGGGCCACAGGAAGTTGCCGTCGGCATCCTTCCGGAACCAGTTGACGTGGAAAACGCGCGGCGTTTCCGAGAGCAGCCGCTGCACTTTCAGCCAGTGCCGGAAGTAGTCGCCCATGTGATAGCCGCAGAAGGGGAGCATGGCCATCGGATCGCGTCGAACCTTGCCAACGGCACCGGTAGAGGCCGCTGTGGTTTCTGAGCCCATCGTGGCACCAGTGTAGACGCCCGCCGACCAATTGAATGCCTGGTAAACAAGAGGCATCGTTGTGGCTCGGCGTCCGCCGAAGATGATCGCGCTGATCGGGACACCATTCGGCGACTCCCAATCCGGGTCGATGGTGGGGCACTGCGAAGCCGGCGCGGTGAAGCGGGAGTTCGGGTGAGCCGCTTTCGTTCCCTGCTCTTTCGCAATCGCCGGCGTCCACTTGTTGCCCTGCCAGTCGGTGCACTCGGCAGGCGGTGCGTCCGTCATGCCTTCCCACCAGACGCCGCCCTCGGGCGTGAGCGCCACGTTCGTAAATATGGAGTTTCGCGCGAGCGTTGCCATCGCGTTCGGATTCGTCTTGGTCGAAGTGCCTGGAGCCACACCGAAGAAGCCTGCCTCCGGGTTGATGGCCCGCAAACGCCCTGTATCGTCGGGCTTGATCCAGGCGATATCATCGCCGATGGTCCAAATCTTCCAGCCCTCGAAACCAGCGGGCGGGATGAGCATCGCGAAGTTCGTCTTACCGCAGGCACTGGGGAACGCGGCGGCGACGTAGGTCTTCTCGCCCTCCGGATTCTCCACGCCCAGGATCAGCATGTGCTCGGCCAGCCAGCCTTCGTCGCGCGCGATATTCGACGCGATCCGCAGGGCGAAGCATTTCTTCCCGAGCAGCGCGTTGCCACCGTAGCCAGACCCGTAAGACCAGATCTCACGCGTTTCCGGGAAGTGGACGATGTACTTCTCTTTATTGCAGGGCCATGCAACATCCACCTGGCCGGGCTCGAGCGGAGCGCCCACCGAGTGGACGCACGGCACGACGCGCTTCACGTCTTTGTCGATTTCGCGGAAGACCGGCAGGCCGATGCGAGCCATAATCCGCATATTCACCACTACATAGGGCGAGTCCGTGAGTTGCACGCCGATCTGCGACATGGGCGAATCAATCGGGCCCATGCTGAACGGCAGTACGTACATCACGCGTCCGCGCATCGCGCCGGCGAACAGGCTTTTCAGCTTCTTGCGCATTTCGAACGGGTTCACCCAGTTGTTTGTCGGGCCGGCCGCGTCCTTTGAAAGCGAGCAGATGAAAGTACGATCTTCCACACGCGCTACATCGTTCTTGTCGGATCGCGCATAGAAACAACCGGGCCAGAGGTCCTGGTTCAGGCGAGTGAAAGTGCCAGCGGCGACCATCTGGTCGCAGAGCGAGTCGTACTCTTCCTGGGAGCCATCCACCCAGTGGATGCTGTCCGGCTGCAAGAGTTGGGTCATCTTCTCGACCCATTTGCGAAGGTTCTTGTTGCGCGCGAGCGGGGTCGCGAGATTCCGGGGTTCCGAGACCACAGATGTGAGTGACATTTGTCCTTTTAAAATATCAGGAACCCTGATTAGGCCCGGCACTGGAAACGGTCGTGCGATAACCTCAAACAAATGAGACTTCCTGCTCTGCTGGTTTTCGCTTCTGCCACACTCGGGTTCGCTGCTTCGGCCGGTGAAACGATTCAGGCTTTCGGTCATACCTGGACCGTCCAGCAGGCGTCCGATTGGGTCGTGGAGAACGGCGCCATGCGCCTTCGCGTGGCGGGCGAACCTGCCCCGGGACAACCACGCCGTCCCCAGAAGTTCGCCATTCTCGATTCGAAGCCATACAAGAAAGTGACCGTGGAAGCCGAGATGAAGCACAACGGTCGCAGCCTCATCATTGTTTATGCGTGGCAGGACAAAGATCACTTCAACTACGCCCACATCTCGACCGATGATGCGGTGAAACAGAACGTCCACAACGGGATCTTCCACGTGTTCAGCGGCGAACGCGCCCGCATTTCACCGCTCGATGGACCGGCTTCTTTCACGGAACAGGAGTGGACGCCCGTGAAGTTCGTTTTCGACGGAGATACGGGCCGTTGTTACGTGGAAGTGAACGGCAAGCGCAATCCGAGCCTGGAGGCCGTCGACATGAGTCTGCGCTGGGGCCGCGTTGGCTTCGGTTCCTTCAACGAAACGGGCGATTTCCGCAACGTGAAGATCACCGGCGTGGAGCGCGAGCAGGGCACGCCGGGGCGGCAGTAACGATGAAGGGACAACTGCAGGTAGGCACGCCGGAAGAGTACCTCGCCAATGTGGAAGAGTCGAGGCACGCCGACGTTACGGCACTGGACGCGATGGTTCGGAAACATGCCCCGGAACTGAAGCCATTCATCCACAGCGGCATGCTCGCTTATGGACCGTGGCATTACAAATACGACAGCGGGCGCGAGGGCGACTGGTTTCGGATGGGCATCGCCAGCAACAAGAACTACATCTCGCTCTACGTTGTCGCGACCGATGGCGCTAAGTACGTGGCGGAAGGCTTCAAAGAGGCGCTGCCAAAAGCCAGCATCGGCAAGAGCTGTGTCCGATTCAAACGGCTGAGCGATCTGGATCCGGCGGCGCTGACCAGACTGATCGAGGCGGGTGCAAAGTGAAAATCGGCATCGTTGGTATTGGACGTATGGGCTGGGTCCATGCGACGCACCTGCTGGAACTGAAGCAGGAGGGCCGCTGCGAGTTGGTCGGCGTCGTAGATACGGACACTGCGCGCCTGGCCGCCTTTGCCGCGGAAACCGGCTACGCAGGACGGACCTTCACGTCTTTGGAGGCCTATCTGGCTGCGGATGTCTGCCGGACGACGATGGTAGTCACACCAACCGTGCACCACGGGCCTCATGCGATGGCGCTGGTCCGCTCCGGACACCGGGTTCTTCTGGAGAAGCCGCTGACCGGCACGCTCGCAGGCGATTTGGCCTGCTGCGAAGAGCTGGACCGGGTTTACCCGAACGCGCTGATGCTCGCTTTCCAGCGGCGGTATGACGCTGCGCTTTCGTATGGACGAGACCTGATGCAACAGGGAGCCATCGGGCGGGTGTTCAAAATCTATTCAGCCCTCGAAGACTCGGGGCCGCCGCCGGACGGGTACCAAAGCGATGGCATCCTGCCCGACATGTCAGTCCATAACGTCGACGAGATCATGTGGCTGGCGGACGACACTCCGGACCGTGCGCTGGTAGTTGGGTCCGTTTTGTATAACCGGCATGTCGCGACGTGCAAGGAAGACTTCGACGACGCGATGCTCTACATGTGGTTTGGCGACAAGCTGCTGGGCCAGGTTCAGGTCACCAGGAATCATGTTTCGGGCTACAGGGTGGAAACGGCGATCTACGGCGATCAGGGGCAGATTCAGATCGGGCGGTTCGTCCAAAACCCGCGCGAGATCGTGGTCGAAGCCTTCGGCAGGCGGGGAAAAAACGAAGCCATTGCCCGAAAGGTGTTCCCGGGAGGTCAAGGCGGACCAAACTCACCCGAGTTTGTGGATCGATTCGGACCGGCCTACAAAGCAGAAGCGGCAGCATTCATTGAATGCTGCCGCCTGGGTTCGTTTTTTCCGATGACGCATCGGGACGGGTTGCGAGCGCAGCGGGTGATCGCGAATGGGATGAGATGCGTTCTCACCCGCGATCAGGCCGCGCCGGTTGTCGATTAGAAGTACAGCTTGAGAGCAAGCTGCAACTGACGCGGCGTGTTCAAAAGATCGCTGCTTGAGGTCAACTGACCGAAAGTAGCACTTTGGAGCTGGAGTGAACCAGTGCTGAAACGTGTCCGGTTGAAGACGTTAAAGGCTTCCGCGCGGAAGTCAATCCGGCGGGAGGTATCCTTGCCCAG
>JAOAPO010000104.1 GCA_025462945.1 Bryobacterales bacterium | reverse complement strand
GATAGAACTCGAAGCGCTCGTGCCGGTAAGCCGGATATCTGCGCTGCCCACCGCGCTCACCCCCTGCTGCACCCTGTACCGCACATGCGATGCCTGCGTGCGCAGCCCGAAACGAGCGCCGTTTGCGTAACCAACGAATCCACTCGCGGTCAGCTTCCCGCCGCCCGTCTCCCCCGTCAGTGTTCGAATCGTCGCATTGCTGCCGCCGAAAACAATCAGCCCATTCGCGTTCGAAATACCATTCGGGATGGATGTATGGTTGAACGACGCGTTCTTCAGTTCCATCTGCCCGTTCGTCAGCGGCTTGTCGAATGTGCCTCGAACCGTGGCCGCCGCCGTGATCGCGCCCGACGCCACAATGTCGCGGCTCAGGCTTTGCAGTATGCCCAGATTGGCATTCGCGTTCAGGCCCACGTCCAGCGTCTTCTGCGGCAGCGATGCCGTACCCGTAGCCTGAATATCCGTCTGCGGTCCTGTCAGCCTCGCGTTCTCGATTCGAACCACGCCATTCTCCATTGCCACCCGCACCGGACCCTCATTTCGAACGCTCAGCGCCTTGGTGCCCGGCCCAGGCAGCGTATCGAGATGAAGCCTCGTCAGCTCCAGCGCCCCGCGCAGCTGCTCGGTCTTCATCACCGAACCAGCCATCGTCACTGATCCGTCAGTCACGACGTCGAAGCCCGCTGCGGCCCCGTCCCCGCCGCCAGCCGCAGGACCCATCGCCACCCTCAGCCGATTGTAGGAAACGTTGTTGAACGTCACCCTCGCATCCACCGGATACTGCGGGTTCAGCTGCACGTTGCCCCGGCCCTGGATCGCTGATCCCCCGAAGTTCGAATCCATCGCGAACGCGACCTGATTCCCGGTGGTATTCGCCTTCAGCGTCAGATCTCCCAGCTGGCTCTTCTGCACCGTGAGTCCGGTGGCAGCCACATCGGCATTCAGGCTGCGCAGCACCAGCTTCGGCTCAGCGTTGACCACGGTTCCTGCGCCGTTCGCGGCAATGTGGAACCTGCCGCCCAGCCCGGGTCGCAACTTCTGTGCATTCCGTATACGCGCCAGATCGATGACGGTACTCTCCACGTTAAAGCGCACGTTCCCGGTCTTGAAGTCGTTCACCGGATGGTCAAAGCGACCCGTCAGCGCAATCTTCGCCTGACCCTGCGTGATCTCCAGTTGCTTCAGATCGACAGCATTGGCCGCGATGTCCACTCTAGCCTGCACACGATCCAGCGGTTCGTCATAGACCACCGCATTCGTCAGCACCAGATCCGCATTGCCCTGCGGGTTCGCGGCCGTGCCTCTGAAATGCGCGGTTCCGGAAAGATCGCCCCGCGCCGGCACATCGCTTTGTTTAGCCAGCACCAGCAAACGCTGAATCGGCAAGCCGCTGATGTTCGCGTCCGCGGTAGTCGGGTAATCCCTCACCAGGTCCGTCTTCCCGGTGACCTTCGACGTGGACCCCGCGAAGTTCGACGTCAGGTCGTAACTGACCGTCTGACCGCTCGTTCTCGCCGCCAGCGTTGCGTCACCGTAGTTCTGCCCGTCGGCGGTCAGGTTCCTCGCCGCCGCATTCGCGGTCACCTGGGTGAACATGAAGTCGCTCCCTTTTGGCCCGTCGGTCAGTTCGCCCGTCACATCGGCATCCAACTGCACCAGCCCGCTGGTGTTTGGGCGCTGCAGCTGAACGTTCCTCACTGTGGCAAGGTCAATCTGGTTGCTCTTGAGCCGTGCGTGCACCCGGCCGCTCTTGAAGCTGTCAGCCGGATGCTGGAACTCAGCTGACACGTCCACTCGCCGCGGCCCGGAGGTAAGGAAAGCAGCCGGTACCGTCACCAGCCGGTCCGCCATCACGGCGTGCAATTTAGCCTGATCGAACGGCTCTCCGTGCAGCGTGCCAGCCGAAGCCTGAACGTCGGCCTGACCCGTCGGATTCGCCACCGTGCCCTCCAAGTGAGCACTAGCGGTGATCGCGCCTGAGTATCCGGCCGGCGGTTGGCCCGCCAGCACGACCATGTCCGCCACATCGCCCCCGCTCAGCGTAAAGTCCGCTGTCAGCGGAGACTGCGGCAGCGCCTTCCACTCGCGTAACCCAACACGAGCGTTGAACCGCGCCTCCATCGGGCCCCTCGCCAGAATACCGTTCTGAATCGACGCCCCGTTGCGCGCGGCATCCAGATCCGCCGCCAGAGTTTGGAATGCGCGGCCCTCAACCGAGAACCGATCCACCGCAAGCCGGCCTGACACCGTTGGGTTCGCCAGCGCTCCGGAAACGGCTCCCGTGAACCGTGCCTGCCCGCCATTCAGCCGCACGTTTGGCTTCTCGCCAGGCACCGCGGCCAACAGGTCCTGAAGGTCCGTCGAAGTCAGCGCTACGTTGAGCCGGGAGTTCAACGCCCCATTCAGCTCCAGCCGCGTATGCGGCAGCGCCACATACGAATTCGTCACCGCGATCGCATCTGCAGCGCCGTTGTAGTTCGCCTGCAGCCTGCCCGTAACCGGGATCGCCCCACGCCCTTGCGTAATCGCCAGATTCGCCTGTGCCCTTATCGTTTTGGTGCCCTCACCCTGTGCATCGCCCGACGCGACCACCTTGCCAGACACCGCGCCCGAGTAAGGCAACTCCGTCCCGCCGAACGTCTTAGCCAGTGTCTGGATATCCAGATTGCGAAGATTCCCGTCCACGCTGTAAAGCCGGTAATCCGCCAGCGACACATTGCCCAGAAACTCGCCGCCGAGTGCATTCAGTCGCAGACCCTGCAACTCCGCCTTCTTTGGATCCAGATGCATCGCGGACCGAATCTGCACGCCACCAATCCGTTTCCCGCCCTGCAGGAACGAAATGTTGTTGCCAGCCAGATTCCCTGCGACGTCGTAGTTATTAGCCGCATCCAGCCTGGCTGTTCCCTGCATCTCCAGCCTGCCCTCGGGCCGCGCCGCCACACCAGCCAGCCGTCCCAACTCATCAACCGCCAAGCCGGCCTTGAACTGCAGCTCCCCGCGTCCCTGCGGGTTCTTCAGTGGTCCCGACGCCTGAATCGTCGAGTTACCAAATTCTATATTCGCGCCCGTCACCTCCACCGTGTTGTTGCCTGCCGTCGCGTTCACATCGACGTTCAGTACACCAGGCGTATTCGGAACATTCAGCAGCAGAGGCAGATTACCCGCATTCTTCGCATCCGCCAGACTCACATGGCCCGTCACGTGTCCCGATATCCTCGGATCCCGCAGATTCTCCAGCTGCCCGGTAATCACCAGCCGCGACGAGTCCGTCGAAATGCTTGCGTTCCTCAAATCGAGACGGTCTTTCGCCAGCGTCACCGGCAGGCGTACCTGGAAGTTCACCGGCGTGTTCCTGCCTGAAAGCACGTACAGAGGCTGCAGAGCCAGTTCGCCCGAATAACTCTGCCGCAGAGCATTGAAGTAAAGCTCCGCACGGAGGTCATTGCCGCGTACCTCGAACTCTTTCGCTTTACCGTTCGCCACGAACAGCCCGTCCTCCAGCTGGAAATGCCCCACCGCCAGGTTCACGATGGTCTCCAGCGCGGTCGTGTCGCTCTCCGGCTTCGTCGTTTGCCGTGGACCTGGAAGATTCGTGCTCCCGTCCGCCGCGATCAATACGTTCACCTGCGGCCTTTCAACGCCCAGATAAACCAGATCCAGCAGATGTTTGAAACTGGTGAAAAGCCGCAAATCCACCTGCACCCGAGCCACTCTGACGAACGGCGCTTCGCCGGCCGGTTCCTTCCCGTGGATCACGAAATTCGTGATCACCGCGCTCATCTTCGAGACATCGAACTGGAACGATCCGACCTCCACTCTGCCGCCCGTAGCTTCTGACGTCGCCGTGATGATCTTCTCCCGCACAAACTGGCGGAACCAGTCCGTCTGCACTACCAGCAGCGTTCCCGCCACCAGCAGCAACACCACGCCGCCCACCCCGGCCGCGGTCAATGAAAGAACCCTGTTTCGCCTGGTCATCGGAATGCCGCTTCCCTGTACTCGATCCGGTTCTGCTTCTTCGCTTCCGTCAGCCACGCCTCGAATTCCTGATCGATGCGCTGACCCGCCAGCGTAGTCTTGATCTTCTCCGCAACTGTCTCCAGCCGAAAGTCCTTCGGACTCTCCCGCCGGATGTCTGCCAGATGCGCCTGATAATAAGCAGCGACTTCTTCATCCGTCACGAACACGCCCGGACGAAACCGCGCCTCGATAAACTGCAGCACCGTCAGCTGCCATACCAGTTGTTCGTGGAACTCGCTCTCGCTGATTCCGTATTTCTGCAGCCCCGCGCGCAACTCGGCCGCGGACCCTCGAAAGCGATCCCGAACCATCTGCGCCTGGAACGCATCTGCATCCTGATCGCCTGCGCGCTCATAGCCCTGCGCCACCAGTTCCTGACGGATAATCTGCTGGTCCACCAGCCTCTCCGCCGCCGCACGCCGCGCCTTCCCGCTGAAATCCGCAGCCTGCCCGTTGAGGAAGCTCGTCAAACGAATCTCCCGATCTATGTCGCTGAGCTTGATCAAGCGCTTGCCCGCGATGACAGCGATCCGGTCCACCACCACAGCACCGTGCGCGATTACAATCAGGAAAGCGGCAATACAGAGCTTCCTCATGTCAGAAGGTCTGCCCGATCGAGAAAAAGAACTGGACACGACCGGAGTTCTGTCGTGTGCTCGTGCAGTACCCCGGCAATGAACCCGGCGCCGCGTTTGGGTTGCACGTCAACAACTCCTGCGGGGTACCGCCGAATCCCAGATACTCGGTCGGGTTCGTAACGTAAGAGAGATCCACTCGGACGGGCCCTACGGGGGTCTTATAGCGGATGCCGAACCCCACCGCATGCACCAGATAGTTGAAGTCATTCAGATCCCGCTGTTTGTAGCGGAACGAAATGTCACCGAGGGAAGAGAACACATTGCCCATGTCATGGAACAGTACGCCCTGGATGTTCTGCCCCACAAAGGGGAAGCGCAGTTCCGTGTTGTTGAAGAGCAGCGCGTTGCCGCCCAGCGGGAAGCCTGTCGGTTGCGAAACCGTTCCGCCCCTTACCAGCGCGCTGCCGGTATCGCGCGGCCCTGCCTGATTGAAGGAGAACGCGCGCAGTGAATCGGCACCGCCGCCGAAGAAGCGCTCGGGCAAAGGCACTGACTGTTCGGCCGAGATGTCCGCCGGAGCCGCGAAGGGCTTGATCAGTCCGAACTGCGTCTGCCGTGCCAGCACAACCGTTCTGCCAATCCGGTAGTAGCTGGCATTTCGCCCGAGGATTCGGCCGAAGCTACGCTGCGATCCGAAGTACTTCGTTGACAGTCCCAGGTCAAGGGTGTTGAATGTTCCCCGGTGGGGATCGGAAGAATTGTCGCGCCGGTCCTGTGAGAAAGTCGCCGAGATCATCCCCAGGCGCACGGGCTGAACCAGTTGAGGCACCAGCAGCACGGGAATGATCACGTTGCTGACGCTCACCTTCCGATACGACGCACGAAACAGGCCGTTCAACGATCTGGTGAACTGCTGCGAAACCTGTACCGACGCCTCCTGCCGCTTCGATGAAAACGTCCGCACGTTCAGCGTGTTCTCGTAGAGGAGGCTGTACGTCACGTTGCGGCCCTCTACACTCTGGAACCGCGGCTGCAGATAGCTGATGGACGCGCGCCGCTCGATATTCGAGTAGTGACCACGCAGGGAAACGGTGTGCCCCATGCCCCGGAAGTTCAGCCTGCTTACGTCCAGCGACACATCGGGACTGAAGCCGTTCTGCCCTCCTGGCGAGCTAAGACTGGTGGAACTCGGAGTTCCAAAGCGCCCCGCCTGTCCTCCCAGCCCAACCGCCACATTATAGCGGTTCGCCTCTTCGAAGTTATACAAAACATACTTGTGATCGGTGTCGCCCTCGGGATTCTGGATAGCCGTATCCACCCTCGAAAACACGCCCATATCGTAGAAGCGTTTCTGGATATCCGTCTGCTCCACCGGCGAAAGCGGATCGCCCGCCTGCAGCGTCATCCGCTTCGTCACCACACTGTTCTGCGTGGTGCTCAGGCCGGTAATCAAAACGTCCCGAACGAACTGCCGCCGGCCTTCCTCCACTGCGAAGGTGACATCGACGTGATTCGGGGTGCCGCTCGGCTTCCAGTCCGCTCGCATGGTGGCGGCCGGAAAGCCAGCTGCGAAATACTGCGTCAGCACGGTGTTGCGGTCTCGAGTCAGGTTCGCCTCAGCAAACGGCTGCCCCTCGATCGACGTCAGCCGCCCAATCAGTGCATCGCGCGAGAGTTGCTCCACGCCGGTCAGAGTGACCTTATCCACCAGCCACTGCGGACCCTCGTCCACGTTGACCGTCACACCCACCTCGTCCTCCTTGCCCTTATAACTGCGGTCCACGGACGTAGTCACCTTCACGTCGTGGAAGCCATTTGACCTGTAGAGATTCGCGATGTTCTCCTCATCCTTTGCGCGAAACGCCTCGCTGTAACGGCCCCGCCGCAGCGTCAAACGTCCAGCCGGTGCGATGAACATCCGGCTCCGAATCTCGTCCTCGGGGAAGTAGCGGTTGCCCGTGATTTCCAGATGCTTCAGCTTGTAACGCTCACCCAGTTGGATGCTGTACTCGATCGTCTGCAGATCGTTCTCCACCTCAGAAGCCTGAAAATCCACGACGACGTCGTAGTAACCTTGGCTCTGAAAGTAGTCCTGCAGATTCCGCTTGCCTTCCACAAGCAGGTCAGTGTAAACCGTGTTCTCTTCGAAGACTGGCACATACCGACGCAGTATCTTCTTCTTCACCTTCGCCCCGCTCGCCTGAATCCGCACCCTGGGGCCAGGGTCGATGTTGAGAGTCGGACGCACGGTGCGCCCCGCCGGGTTGTACTCAAGCTTTTCGAGTTCGACCTTTGCCGAGAGACGCTCCTTGCTCTCGTACTTGTTCTGAACCGCCTGGATACCGGTTCGCGTCCGATTCTCCGACACTGGACGCCACTTGTGAATCAACGCAATTCGCCAACCCGTGATGCGGTAAATAGTGGCCTCGGAAAGCGGCGACACATTGCCGTGAATGATTGGTTCTTCATACCTCGCGCGTTTGCCCTGCGTTATGTAAAAGGCGATGAACACCTGTTGCGCGCTCTCGTCACGGGTCACGACCGGCTCAACCACTGCCTCATAGCGGCCGTTCGACGCGAGCAGCGCCTTCATGCTGGCGACGGCCGCATCGATATCCTGATCCCGGAACGCGCCGCCCAGTGAGAACGGAGCCGCCGCCGACAACTGGCCGCGATTTGGCGGCGGTCTCAGTTGCCCTTCAACGGCCACGCCGCCTGTAAACCACCGAGGCGTAGTAACGAATCGAACCAGTACTCCCGCGCCGGAGGCCTCTGCTTCAACGGCGAGGTCTTCATAGCGTCCGGTTGCGTACAATGCATCGATCGCGCGCCCCGCATCGTGCTGTCGAAACGGCTCGCCAACGTGCAACGGCTGCACGCGCTTCAGGTCGTCTTCGTGCAGTGTTGTCGCGGGAACAAACTGAATGGCGACAATGGGCTTGCCCACCAGCGCACTAATATCTTGCGCCGACAGGCCGTCAGGCTTGAACCAAAGAACAGAGAGCAACAGGCAAGTCTGCAGACTCCTTATGTAAACGGGGCGCACCATCACACGAACAACCACGCGCTGCAATCCAACCGCCAACATTTCCCGGTTCCCGGAACTGTAAGATTTAGCTCGCTTACAATTTGGCCGCAATCATCGTGAACTGCGCGGGATGCAGTATGATTCGGTCAACGCGCTTTCCGCGCTGCACAATGACCCGCTTAACTCCAGCGTTGTGGCTGTGTCTCACTGCCACCTGTATACCCGCACTCGCCGCTCCCCAATCCGCTGAAGCAGTCATCGACCGGCGTTTTGCCGAGACCGTTCGGCCCTTCCTTGCTACCTGGTGCGACGGATGCCACAGCGGAACCAAACCGGCGGCGAGCTTCGATATTAATCAACTGTCTGATCTGAGACATCTGCCTGTCCGGGACGACCCTCGCTGGACCACAATCGTTCAGCGCCTCGAAGCCCGCGAGATGCCGCCGAAGGCCGCAAAGCAACCCGGCGAACCCGTGCGTCAGCAGGTACTCCGGTGGATCGGAGAGATGCGCAAAATCGAGATCTCGAAGAACGCCGGTGATCCGGGACCGGTGCACGCGCGCCGTCTCAGTAACGCCGAGTACAACTACACAATCCGCGACCTGACCGGCGTCGATATGCGCCCCGCCCGCGAATTCCCCGTTGACCCCGCGAACCAGGAAGGCTTCGTGAACTCCGGCGAATCCCTCCGCATGTCTTCAGGCCTGATGGCCAAATACCTCCAGGCCGCGCGCGAAGTTGCCGATCGCATGGTTCTCAAGCCAAATGGGTTCGATTTTGCGTCCCACGCCATGCTCGTTGAAACCGATCGCGATAAGTACGCGACACAGAGAATCGTCGACTTCTACGATCGCCAGCCAACTGACCTCGCTGCTTACTTCGAGGCCGGCTGGCGCTACAAGCATCGCGCCGCTCTGGGCCGGCCCGTGGCTACCCTCAACTCCGTCGCCGCCGAAACGAAGGTCAGCCCCAGGTACCTGCGCCTGATCTGGCAGACCGTTGAGCCGGCGAAACCCGATCCCGCCACCGAAGAAGTCGGCCCATTCGCCACCTTGCTCACCATGTGGCGCGCACTCCCCGCACCCAAAGCGAAGCAGTTCAACCTGGTTCGTGAAGACTGTATCAGAATGCGGGACTTCGTGACGAAGATTCGCAAACGCACGGCCAAGCTCTACACCAGCCCGGTGGCGCCTGGCCTCAACGCCAATGCCCAGCCGCTCGTCAGCCTGCGCAATCGCAAAATCGCTGCTCAGCACCGCGAGTTTGACCCCGCCGCGCTCCGCGTAGAAGGCGAGCCACCCGCCCCCGAACTCGTAGTCACCAAAGGACCGCCCTTCGGCAGACAGGAAGTGGAAGACCTCAAAGTTGCCGTCGCCGCTTACCTTAAGGAACGCGGAGAGGACCCCGACCTCGCCGTTCCTGCCGGCCAGCGTGCCCGCTATGAAGCAGCCTTTGCGCGCTTCGCGTCGGTCTTCCCCGATAAATTCTGCCTCCGTGAACGAGGCCGCTTCTATCCGGTCGACACGCCCGACGATGGCGGCCGCTACCTCAGCGCCGGACTTCACAGCGTCATGGGCTTCTTTCGTGACGACCAGCCTCTTATGGAGCTCATACTCGACGAAAAGGGTAAAAAGGAGCTGGATACGCTTTGGGAAGAGTTCGAATTCATCGCCGATTACAGCGCCCGTACTTACATCCAGTCTGTGTATAACGGCGGCGGTCGCGGAGGTCCCCAGGCCCGCAGTGCCGACGCTCCGCGGAAGGAAGCCACCACCGAAGCCGGTATCTTCCGCACCCGCGACGACATCATCGCCCGCGCGCTTGCCGGTAACTCGGGTGGTCCCGGTCCTGGCCGTGGCGGTCCCGAAGCCCCGCCCAGCCCTGCTGACATGCAGGTCATCGTGCAGGCCGTCAAAGATCACTACGGCAACATCAACACAGCCGTTCGCTGGGCCGAGCGCGCCCGCAAGGAAGCCGAACCCCGTCACCTCGACGCACTGGTCCGGTTCGCCGCCCGCGCCTACCGTCGTCCACTGGCCAAAGACGAGAGCGACGAGATCCTCGCCTACTATCACGAACTTCGTGAGAAGAGCGGCCTCACTCACGAAGAGGCTATGCGCGCCTCCGTCGTCAGCATCCTCGTCTCCCCCGACTTTTGCTACCGGATTGACCTTGACGATGCCGGGCACTCATCCGTAGCAGCCAAAACCCGATAAAATGAGCACGGTGCTGTCAGCCAGAGGTAACTGAACATGTCCGAGAAACTCCGACCAGCCGCAAAGATCGTCCGCCGCGCCATCCTGCAGGGAGCCGGCGTCACCATGGCTCTCCCCTGGCTTGAGTCGTTCGCTGCGAAAGCCGCACCCGGCGCGACAGCCTTCCCGAAGCGTTTCGGTGTCGTCTTCCTCGGCTGCGGCATCAATGAGGACCACTGGAGCGCACAGGGCTCCGGCGCGGACATGAAGCTCAGCAGGAGCCTGATGCCCCTCGAACCGCTCAAGCAGAAGATCAACGTCATTGACGGTCTCTTCCAGAAGATGTCCACTGGCCTGGGCATCCACCCCCCGCAGACTGGCAGCCTGCTTACCGGTGCCACCATTCTCAAAGGTGCAATCGTTCGGTCTGGCATCTCCGTTGACCAGATGATCGCCAAACACGTCGGGCAGGATACGATGCAGCCCAGCCTCGTCCTCGCCTGCGAACAGCCCATGTCGGGCTACCATGAAACCAACTTCTCTCTCGCCTACAGTTCTCACATCTCCTGGCAGAGTCCGGACTCACCCGTCCCCAACGAGTGCTACCCCTCGCTTGCCTTCGATTCGATCTTCGAAAATCGCGGCAGCCTCCTTAGCGTCAGCATCCTGGACCGAGTGAAGGAGCGAGCCAATCGCCTCAGCACCAGAATCAGCTCCACCGACAAACTGGTTCTCGACGAATACCTCACCAGCGTTCGCGAAGTGGAAACCCGAGTCGACGCCATGCGTAAAGCGAAGGAGCGAGCCGACGACGTCGCGAAGACGAAGAACCGCCCGACTCTTTCCATGGAGCGCCCCGCCAATGGTCTGCCCGAAGATCTCCGTGAGCACTCGCGACTCATGTGCGACCTGATTGCCATCGCCTTCCAGACCGACAAGACCCGCGTCGCCAGCCTGCTTATCTCGCGCGACCTCTCATCAATGGTCTACCCCTTCCTGAACGCCAATCAGGGCCACCACGGGATGTCGCACGACAACAATTCCGATGCTTACGAGCGGATCACGCGGTGGCATGTCGAGCAGTACGCCTATCTCGCATCGAAGCTCGACGCAATGCCTGAAGGCGAAGGCACCGTCCTCGACAACTCGTGCCTCATGTTCCTCTCTAACCTGTGGATCGGCAGAACGCACAACAACTTCCGCCTTCCCCTCGTCCTCGTTGGTGGCCTTGGTGGCACGCTCAGGACTGGCCGCGTCCTCGACTACACCAAAGCGCCCGACGACGAACGCAGGATGTGCAGTCTCTATCTCTCATTGATGGATCGCATGGGCGTAAAGCTCGATCGCTTCGGCGACGCCGACAAACGCCTCGACCTCATCTAACCGAACGGCTGAGCCGTGCTGTCTTACGTTCGCGCGCTTCGGGGCGGATCAAGACTCGCCACGATGAACGGTTGCGTTGTAGGGTGAGGCGAACCGCCCTCCGGTTCGACTCTTACAGCTACGGCAGGCGCGCCATTCGGCACCGCATGATGCCAAACGTAGACTGCGTTCGTATCCTACTCGCCGCGGAAGTGCCCGCCGCGATCGGCTGGCCGGTGCCCGGAATAGTAGCTTTCAATCAGCCGCTGCCGTTGTCACTCGGTGGCTTAACAGCTAAGGCTGTTCCGTTGTTCTTCGCGGCCAGTTCGCAGGCGAACTTCCTCGTACCGAGAGCGCCTCTCTTACGCTTCGAAACCAACACCACGGCGGGAGCGAAAACCCCCGCCGCTTCTGTTTACTCTCTTCGGGTCACCGCCAGTTCAGCGTGACCCCCACGGACATGAGACTCCCCGGGTGATATAAATGCGGGTGTTTGTCCACGTGTGCCCCACACCTATGACCCTGCTCGTTTTGGCCGGAACCCTACTTGCAACGCTGCCGCTCGCGGCCCAGCAGCTTCCTCTCGTCGTTGCGAATGACAATCGAATCCCGGGCGGGGAACTGCACAACGGAGTCCTCGCACTTAACCTCGAAATGACGAAAGGCTCCTGGCATCCCGAGGCCGAGAATGGCGAGGCCATTCCCGTCTATGCCTTCAGCGAAAAGGGCAAACCCCTCCAGGCTCCCGCCCCCGCCATCCGCGTCCCGCAGGGCACCACCGTCGACCTCACACTGCACAGCTCCCTCACGGTTCCCGCCACCCTCCACGGTCTCCACCAGCACCCCGGCAAAGACACCGACGTCATCACCATCGCCCCCGGAGCCACTCAGCATATTCGCTTCGTAGCCGGCGTTCCCGGCACGTACCTCTATTGGGCGCGCACTCCCGATGGCCGCGGCGGCAACGGCAGGGCTCTCGACGCACTGCTCGGCGGCGCGCTCGTTATCGATCCCCCCGGCCCGCCCAGCCGCGATCGCATCTTTGTCCTGGAACGCTGGAAAGGCCCCACCCGGACCGCCATCAACGGCAAGTCCTGGCCGTATACCGAGCGCCTCAACTACGAAGTCGGTGAAAAGGTTCACTGGCGAGTCGTCAACGCCTCCGACCTGAGCCACCCCATGCACCTCCACGGCTTCCACTTTGCCCTCGACGCCGAAGGCGATGGCGAAAACTACAAGCTCTATGAGGACGGCTCGCAGCCCCTCGAATTCACCCACTCTGTGCAGATCCTCGAAACCTTCGACATGACCTGGGTGCCCTCGGAACCGGGCCGCTGGCTGTACCACTGCCATCGCATCCCGCACATGCGACTTCCCGTGCCCCTCGATCCCGGCGACGCCGCCGCGGCGGAAAACCATGACCACGAGCACATGCACGACATGAACTCTGACTACGCCGGCATGGGCGGCATGATCATGGGCATGACCATCACCGGGCGCTCCGTCATCGACACCAGCACCAACTGGAAACCCGCCCGCAAACTGGAACTGGCCATCGCCAACCGCAAAGCGGCGCCGGCATTCTATGAGCTCTCCCTGCGTGATCTGGCAGCTTCCACGGCGGTCAAACCGCAACTCAGCACCGGCCTCACCGGTCCAGTCCTCGTCGTAACTGAGAAGCAGCCTGTCGAGATCGAGATCGTCAACAACCTCTCTGAACCCACCGCTGTCCATTGGCACGGTATCGAACTCGAAAGCTACTACGACGGAGTCCCAGGGTGGGGCGGCCGTGACGCTAAGAAAACGCCCGCCGTGGAACCCGGCAAGTCCTTCACCGTGCGCATGGTTCCGCCTCGTGCCGGCACCTTCATGTATCACACCCACTGGCACGATGCCGTCCAGCTAACGGGCGGTATCCACGGCGCCATGATCGTCATGCCCGAAGGCAAGACCTACGACCCCGCCACCGACAAGAGCTTCATTATGACCCTGAGCCCGAACGACCCGTTCGGTGCCGGCCTCATCCTGATGAACGGCTCGCCCCAGCCTGCTACCATGCGCCTGCAGACCGGCACAACCTACCGTTTTCGCTTCATCAACATCACGCCGACGATGGACAACATGCGCATCTCACTCCTCAACGCAGGCCAGCCCGTCCATTGGCGACTCATCGCAAAAGACGCTGCCGACCTCAAGACCCCGGTCATGAAGACGGCCGACCAAATGATCGCCGTAGGCGAAACGTACGACTTCGAATACAAGGCCGACGCCCCACAGGAACTAACGCTCACCGGCCTCAACCCCGGCGACAACCGGCGGGCAGTGCAGACCCTGGTTTTCTCCACCGGCAGTAACTGAGTCTCGGGTACCCGTAATTTATCTTTAAACCATTGCACGATTCTCCTCCCGTTTTCCGTTTGCTGAGATAGCCCCCCTTCAAGAGAACACTTCAATCCGCTCGCGGGCCAACGCCTCGCGCACGGACTTGTGGAGGCGCGCGCCAGATCGAGGAAAACGTTCAATGACACAAAGACATCGCAACCGCACCATCGGGATCGCACTCATCGCGGCGTTCGCAGCGACGCAGGCTTCTGCCGCACCTGCGCTGTTTAACCCTGCCCCGGGTTCGCCCAGCACCGTTGGCTCGCGGCCCACCGGCGTCGCCACGGGCGACTTCAACGGCCACCGCAAGCAGGATATAGCAGTGGCGAACGCCAATGGCCACACTGTGACCATCCTTCCTGGCAACGGCGCTGGCGGCTTGACTGCAGCGGCGGGTAGTCCCGTCGCGGTCGGCGCCTTCCCCATCGCCATCATTGCCAAAGACCTCAATGGTGACCACAAACTCGATCTCGCCGTCGTGAACGCGGTCTCCAACAACGTCGCCATCCTGCTGGGGAACGGCACCGGCGCCTTCGCCCTGGACCGTAAGGTAAGCGATGGCTTCTTCGTCACCACAGCCTACACCAGGGCCTGTTCAGCGCCATGTCCGGCACCTGGTTGTCGCCCTCGGTCTCCGGCATTCTGAACGGAGCGGGCAGCGCCGACCGTCCCAACTGGGTCGCCCCGATCAAATATTCGATCCCCGCGCCTTGCCTCTGCCAGCTCAGAACACCTTCGGCAATGCACGACGCAACATCATTCAGAGGCCCGGAAACTTCGACGCCGCACTCCACCGCAACTTCCGGATCCGTGAAAGCTGGAATGCCACCCTCCGCATGGAGAGCTTCAACTTCACCAACACCGCGCACTACGAACCCGAACTCCAACGCTCAGTCACCCCAGTTCGGTCAGATCAATTCAGTAGAACAGGACCAGCGCCAATTCCAGATTGGCCTCACCGTTCGTCCTGTTCCGAGCACGTTCTTCATCGTCTCGCCGCCCCCATATATTTCCGGTAAGCGCCGCTGTTGAAGGTGCTCCACGGGGTGAATCCGCGTTGCTCCACATAAAGCTGATAGGCAAAATCGATATTCGCCCTACAGTCCAGAAGGTCCCGCAGGTTCAGCCCCGGGCGTTTCAGATGCACCGTGTTGATCTGGAAGTACCCCCAGTCCAGGGTGCCGTTTGAGTTGTAGTGATAAATTTCGCATTTGCCGGCGGCATTCTCCGCGCGCTGGATCGCCAGCGCCACCCGGCACTCCGCCCCAAACTTGCGGCACGCATACTCCTGATACGCGGTCAAACGCCCCTTCTGGTCGGCCTCGGCTCCCTGCGCACTATCCGACGTGATTCGCTTCGCTGCTACCACCGGCCACTGCCAGCGAAGCCGCACCGGACTCTGCAAACTGACGCTATATTCACTGTGGAACCACCACGCGAACCCTGCCAGGCAAACCAGCGCAATCGCAATAAAAGGCAGAAGAGGACCGCCAGCCGGGCCCGCCGCCTGCGTCGAGCCCTTTGTACGTCGTCGCACTGCTGACCGGCTCCGGGCAGGGGACTTAACAGCTTTCAAGAGGGCAGTTTACCAGCCCTTCAGCGACCCTTCTGCTCCCGCTCCAGCCGCTCCTGTTCCTTCCAGCCCTCGCGCGCCTTCCGTGCGCCGTCTTCGATCTTCCGACCCGCCGCCGCTGCCGCCTTCCCAGCCTCTCGCGCCACTTGCCGAGCCCTCTGTCCAGCCTTGAAGGCTGCCGAGTCCCTGTCCCCCTCCAGACGCTGCCGCTCCGCTTCACGATGAACTCGCTCAGCCTCGCGCTGCCGCTCCGTCTGACAGCCGCCGACCATAACCGCCGTGGCAAGCACTACGGCGATGAAATATTTTCCGCGCACGTTCCCCCCTCAAGCACGCCTGTTTCCGTTACACCCACGCCGCAAGGCCAGCACACGCCAGCAGGCGAGCCGCCGGTGAATTGAGCGCGCGAACTTTCGGTAAAACCGGCCCGCGTACCACTAGTACCTTTCGGGTATGGCTCCGGGCCGGAGAAGTCCCTATACTTCCCGGCAGCATGTTTCCATCTGTAAAGGTCTCCCTGTTTCTGGTTTGCTGTCTCTCACTGAGCGCTCAAACTAACCTTGCCTCCCTTAGCGGGACCCTGATCGATCCCTCCGAAAAAGCGGTTGCGAACGCTGCAGTCCAGGTGCGAAACGTCGAGACCGGCGCAGCTCGGGCCGGTGCCACCAGTTCCGACGGTCACTTCGAAGTTCCAGGCCTCACGCCCGGCGACTACACGATCGGGATTCATGCAACCGGGTTCGCTCCCGTCGAGCGAAAACTAAAGCTGGAAGTCGGCCAGAACATGCGTCTCGATATGACTCTGAGCATCGGCGATGCAAAAGCGTCCGTAGAAGTGACCTCGGTCGCGGAAACCCTGAAGACCGAAGACGCCGCTCTCGGCGAAGTGGTCGAGGCGAAGTCGGTGCACGAGTTGCCCCTCAACGGAAGAGCGCTGCTCGACCTCGCCCTGACCGTCCCCGGTTCCCACCAGGGACACGGTGCCCAGACCGGCTCCATGAATCCCCTCTACTGGCGCCCCAATCAGGGCTCGTCTTTAGTGATCGGTGGTAACCGGCCCAACGCAAACTACTTCCTGATCGATGGTGCCGTTAATACCGATCCCACCTTCAACACCCAGAATCTCAGTCTCTCGCCCGACGCCGTGCGCGAATTCCAGGTCCAGACCGGAAGCTACTCTGCCGAACTCGGTGGCGGGGGCGGCGGCCAGATCAACATCGTCACGAAAAGCGGAACCTCGCAGTTCCACGGCACGGCCTATGAATTCGTTCGCAACGGAGCCTTCGACGCGACGAGCTTCAACGAGGAGCCGGGCGGCAAATTCCTCGTTCAGAACAACTTCGGCGCCTCTCTTGGGGGGCCCCTGGCCGGCTCCAAAACGTTTTTCTTCGCGAACTATGAAGGGCAAAGGCGCGTCAAGACAGAGACTTCCACCGCCACCGTTCCCACCCCGGAGGAATCCGGCGGCGACTTCAGCGGCTCCGGCCTGAATATCTTCAACCCGTTCAGCACCCGTTCCAATCCGGGCTTCGATCCCACGCGGCCCGTCTCCAGAACGAACCCGCAGAGCCTGCGCGACCAGTTCTCCGGCAATCTCATCCCCCCAAGCCTGCTCAACCCGGCAACCTCGAAGATGCTCCGGAAGTACGTCCCGCTGCCCAACGCCATGGACATG
>JAOAPO010000101.1 GCA_025462945.1 Bryobacterales bacterium | reverse complement strand
TTCTGCTGCCGAATCGCCAGCGTAGCGAGGAAGAGCGGAACGAGTCTATCCTGCCCCCACGGCAGCCCGAATGAGGGATGACCAGTCACCTGGAGGAGAAAGTGCCCGTTGCGGCGCTCGTGCAGGAGTTGTCCTGACTGCGGTCTCTTCACCGGCAACCCGCAGAGTACGAACGGTCGCGACGCAAACCCGAGGTTCTGATTCGCCTCCTGCCGCTTGAGGCGCACACCGGTGATCGCGTCAGCGCGCCGGACCTTCTGCTTGGAGACAACAAACTCCGGAAAGTGTTGCCTCAGAATGTCACCACTCCGAACGAGGGACCCTGGGACAGTCGGCACACTCCCGTCACGGAGATCACACCTGGCTATGCCCTGAGTCGGAGGACGGCTCATGCTTCGCCTCCGACGTGGGCTTCCACCCCCAGGATGTCGTGTGACGTGTTTGTGCCAACTGAGAGTCCCGATGGCACTCGATGGGATCGAAAATATCGCCCTAAACCGCTGCAAACGCATCGGACCGGGTCGTTCGTGTAGGTTGAGGTGCTAGCAATCGCAAGATTGTGGGGGTTCAAGTCCCCCTCTCCGCACCATTTTCAATAACTTACGAGCACTTCGGAACCTGAGCCGCACTAGTTCCGCACTTCAGAATGCGGATTTCGCGCAACGGCTCGTATTGATTTTAAACGAATTTTTTAGGGCGAACCTGTAGAGCCGCTCTAGTATTCTTGCCCTTTGTGACGTGTTTGTGCCAAGTGGATTATCTGACTGCGACCGTCTCAACTAACGTCGAACAGTTCCAAAACGTGCGCGGTGGCGCCACGTTGTATCCCCGTGGTGGGCCCCGAACTACCGGCGAGTCGCGAACGGTGCCCCTGCTGTTCTGATGAATCGGCAGCAAGAAGCTATCTGCTGAGGCTGTCCGTTCACGCGACGAGCGACGAGCAGATTCCCAAGCACGAAGGTCAGCAAGGCATACGGTTCTCGGGGCACACATCAGCCCTCGTGAAAGCCGCTGGCCTTAGCGGTCTCTCGCAATTTCAGGAAGGCCGCGCCCTGGCGCTGATCACGCCTTCGCGGCGCTCCGCCCGCGAATCCATCGATAGGTTTACAAGACAGTTAAGCCGCGCGCCGGCACTTGGCGATTAGCTCAGAGTTCGCTCACGTCCTTCGAGTGGAGGCTGAGCGGGGAAGACCAGAGCCTTTTCCGCCGCCGCAGGATTGGGTAGATCCAGCCGAGCAATGTCGACAGGATGATCCAGACAGGCCATTCAATGCCGAAAGGCTGGCGGAGAAAGGCCCGAGGGTGCGCATTCAGATCGATCATGGTGATGTTTTTCAGCCAGGAAGGTTTCGCTTTCGATACCTTCGGGTTCGCCGGTCCCGAGGACGCCGCGGGCGACGTTGCCTTCGCAAACTTGCGCGCAAACTCCTGGATATCCGCCTTGCTCAGTTCGCTGGCAGAGAGAGCTTGCGCCTGTGTCGTCACAAAACGCCGCAGCGTTCGGTTTCCGCACACCACTGCCGAGCACGCCACCCCTAATTTGGATACCGACTGAACAAAGGCAGCCAGCAACTTCGCCTGTTCGGCCTTCGAGAATTTATAAACGCCCTGGCGATCAATCTCGATCAGGCGCGCTATCATCTGCTGTTGCGCGTAAGGATTCGCCTTCGCCAGGAACTTCGGCAAATCGAGATTGTATTCATCGGCGACATAGACGTCATAGGTCTTCTTCCAAACCGATGCATCCACGTTCTGGGGTGAGGTGGCCTGCCAGCCGTACAGATATTCCACGCTGTTCACCATCACTCTCGCACCGGAGTAGCCGGCCGCTTTCATGCCTTCGATCCATTTCGGATTCCAGTTGCGGCTGTTGAGTTCCGATGCCAGGACATCGCGCGCCGTTTCCATGCGCTCGCGACCTGCAGCCCGAAGATTATTGAACATCACCTGAGGACTGGCGCCCACTGAGCGGGATGCGGCGTCCAGCCCTCCGACGTACTGGTATACGTCGTCATTGTCGGCCACTCCGTAGAGGTTGCTCGACCTGCTGTGCAGAATCATCTGATTGCCCTGCAGCTGGTTGGCAAGAAGACGAGGGGTGGAACCACCCCACACCTTATCCGTGTAGACGTAGTTGGTCTTGGCCAGGTAGAGCTCGGCTATCGCTTGCGCCTGCTCTTTACTGCCATCCAGCTCAACCATGTTCGAGATGCCATTGCCGTAGGCTCCAGGAGCCTCAGAGAAGACACGGGCGGCGGCGAGGTGTTTTGCCTCTTCCGCTGCAACTCCCGAGGCAACAAGGTCCTTCTCTATTCGCGCGTTCTGTCTCGACAGGGCGTTGTCTCCTGCGGCCGCGGCCAGGCGCGCAGCCTTATCCAGAAGCAGGATCTTGTCGGCCAGACCGTCGCGGTATAGGCCGGAGGCCGTGAAGAGCACGTTCACTCTCGGCCGCCCCAGTTGCTCGTCGGGAATCAGGCGTAGCCGGTCTACGACATTGCGTGCATTCCATTCCGGAGCAACTCCCATCAGGTAGAGGGCTTCTGCCTCCATCGTGCCCTGTGAACGCCCCGTCTCGCCACTCCAGAGGACCATGGACGTACGTTCCGGGTACGCGTTGTCGTGCTCCTTCCGATACCGGTCAATCAGCTGATTCGCAAGTTTCTTGCCGACCTCCCAGGCCGCGCGCGTGGGGAACAGCGCCGGGTCTGTGTCATGCAGATTGCGTCCGGAAGGCAGTGCCGAAGGCACTCCGAGTGGATCGCCAACAATTCCGCTGGGCAGGAAATGGGCGGTCAGAACGCCCGGCAGCACGCCGAGTTCGCGGTCTGGAGAAAGGCGCAGATTGTCGAGCCACGCATGGGCCTCGTCGAAGGCGCGGAAGAGCTTTTCGCGGAGAGGGCCAGTCAGGCCTGCTTCAACCTCGGGAGGTTTGCCATCGAAGATCGCATCAGACCATGTCCGCAGAGAGCGATCGATCAGCTTGCGCTCATTCGGGCTGAATGCCGATGTGAGGAACTTCTGCAGGCCTTCGCGCTGATTGGGTTCGCTTTGTGCCTGGCCAAGGACAGGCAGGCCCAGCGGGATTGGAGCATCCTCCGCCAGTTCAAGGAATTCCGCGAGGCGCTTCATCGCTTCGTTACCTTCATCAGGCCCGCCCTCCGGAAGGGAAAGCTGGGTATCCAGCTTCAGACGCCGCGCTTCACGAAAGGCCTGCTCGCGATACTGTTCGGCCAGGGGCGGCGCAGTATCTCGTGTCGACGTCCACTGTTCGACGGCTTTCTCAAGCACCTGAAAGCGCTGCTGTGAGCCGCCGCTCGCAATCATCGGGGTCAGATCGCTGATATCGACCGCCGCGGCACGGCGGCGCGCCTGAAGAGCCTCACCACCGCCGTCCATGATGTAGTAATTGAGGTTTGGAAGGTCGGCCAGCAAAACCTCCGAAGTGTCCCAACCGGCCTGCCCGGCATTCTTGCCCGGCAGCCATTCGAGAGTGCCATGCCGGCCCATGTGCATAATGGCGTCTGCCTCGAGCTGATGGCGGTAGTAGAGATAGGATGCGACGTAACCATGGTGCGGCGGTAGCGTAGCGCTGTGCTGCACGTTCGTGTATTCCTCACTGGACGAACGCAGCAGTTGCGGTCCCAGAAACACGTTGCCAAACCTCATGCCGGGGATCACGAAGAACTTGCGCCCTTTTGCTGCGATGGTCATGAGTTTGGCCGCCTCCGGAGCCCCCCATCGCCCGTTGACGGCATCGCGGAACTGCTTTGGAAGGGCATCGAACCAGGTGTGATATTTCTCGACGGAGATCAACACCACGCCACCTTGCTGCACCATCGCATCCAGTTCGCCCGGCGCCCAAAGTTCCACGTTTCGGCCCACTCGCAGGAGTTGTTCCAGCAGTTCGTCGCTGGTTGGGAGCCGATTGCCCACGTTGTAACCGGCATTCTGCAAAGCCTGCAAAGTTGCCACGATGCTGGGTGGGAGATTCAGATAACTGGCGCCGATATTCCCCTTGCCCGGAGGATTGTTGTAGTAAAGCATCGCCAGCTTCTTTTCAGCGTTGGGCTTATCGCGAAGCACGATCCATCTTTTGGCGCGCCGGGCGGCCATTTCAACTCGTTCAGCGATTGGCTCGATATGGTAGATCCCGGTGCTGGGATCGGATTCCTGCGTAGAGACCAGAATGGGCTCGGTCGCCCCATTGCGCTCGGGTGAGTTCAGCGACGACCCAACCCGATCGCTGCTCACCCCTCTGTCCGACTTCGCCCACTCCTCGTAGCTGGTGTTCCCGGCCATCAGGCCGATGACGTGGATGTCCATCTTCTCGAGCGCCGCCGCGTCCTCCGGGCGGCTCAGCGAAAGGGTGAACGCCAGGTTTACACAGGCAGGATCGTTCTGCGGCGCCTGCAGCACAGAGGCCATCGTGCTGGCGGGCCAGCCGAAGACACCGGCCGCCGCGAGACCCTGCTTTTCCAACGACGTTAGCAGCGCATCCACAACCTGTGTTTCGTTATCCCGGATGTTGCTTTGATAAAACGATACGATTGCCAGCCGTCCCTTACCGGGCAGCGCCTGACGGTACCATGCGAGATATTCCGTCAGATTGGCGAACGTCTTAGGGGCACGGGGATGGTACACGCCCCTTACGGGACGAACCACTGGCGGACCGATGCTGACAGCTTTGGCGCCGCCCGCCGCCTCATACAGGACCATCAGGAAATGCGTCAGATTCTGCTCTCCGCCGTACTGGAAATAGGAAAGCAGCCGATTGTTCAGGGCGGGCTCAGGCAGCACGTTCCAGTGCCGTTGCAGAACTTCAGGAATGTCTGTCACGACCTTCATGCCACGCTTCATCTGCGCCTGAGCCGCGGGCTGAAGCTCCTGCAGGAACCCGGAAGTGGGGTGTTCCATGAACAGAATGTTTGCGCCCTCAATCTCCTTTGCAGCGGCCTTCTCACCGGTGATCGCGATATCGAAAGCCGCGGCTCCAAACCGTTGCCGAAATTGATCTGCGGCACTGATCATCGCGCCCTCGGTGTGCATCACCAGCACCACTTTCGGGCGTTCGGCGCACAAGGCGGCCGGCACTGACGCCACCGTCAGGAGAGCGGCAAGGAAACACGAGGGGGTTCTCATCGCAATTCCTTAGAGCCGGATCCGAATTCCCGCAAAAACCTGTCGTGGAGGACTCAGATAGAACTGGTAGTATTGGCGGTCGAGCAGGTTGAAGGCGTTCGCTGTCAGGGTGACCTTTTCCGTAAGCCGGAACCCTGCCGTGATGTCCGCGGTGAACGACGGGCTGTAGCTGCCAGGTACGCCCTTCACCACATCGGTGTTGGTGTCGGTAGAGAACACCGAACCTCTGTAGCGCCCCGATGCCGACCCGGTCCAGCGCCCCCGATGCAGCAGCAAAATGAAAGACGACATGTGCCTTGGAACGTTCGGGATGTTCCTGCCGACCGTGAGAGGAAGCAGCGGATTCTCAGTGATGATTCCGTCGGTGAACGTGTAGGTCTGTTTCAGTTGCAGCCAGGAGAACGGTCGCTCCATCGCCGCGAGTTCTATACCGCGGGTGCGGGCGAGCCCTGCGTTTTGGCGGCGAGTTGTCCTGCCAGTGGGGTCAGTTACGAAATCGGTTGCGCTGTAGATGAGGTCGCGGGTCCGGTTCTGATACCACGACCCGTCGATGTTCGCCCAACGGCCAAACTGCTTTACACCCGCGTCGACGCTGATGAGGCGTTCTGGCTTGGCGTTTGGATTGGCCAGAGAAAGGCTGCCGCTGGAAAAGGCAAGGTCCCGGTAAAGCTCGTAGGTAGTCGGATTTCGGAATGCGTTTCCGATGCTGGCGCGCAAGAGCAGACCGTTACCCAGCGAGTAGGCGGCGGCAAGTTTTCCAACCACTGCCGTTGCTCCCCGCCCAGGAAACGTAATTATGCCCGTTGTTGCTGAGCGCTGGGTGGAGCCACCGTCAGTGTGCCAATAGTCGTACCGGCCACCGGCCACAAGCTGCAGCCGCTCGGTGATGAAGATTTGATCCTGGACGTATTCGGATTGGTTAAAAGACGTGCCGTTGGCCAGCGTCTGAACCGCGCCTTCGTTCGCGCGGGAAGCATAGCTGGGAACCAGGTCCGCGAGAATGTGTGCATCGTCGTGCCGTGTTTCCGAACCGAAGATCAGTTGGTGACGATGGTTCGGGTTCCAGCCAGCCTGCGCATTGCCGTACCACGCGAGGCTTCCCTGATTGGTGTAAGTGCCCGCTCCCGACACCAGTGTGGAACCGGCGGCCGGCGTGACGTACCACTGAGTGGGCGTCTGGTTTATTCCGCCGACCACGCGGATATTCCACTTAGCACTGATTTCGGAGAGAAGTTGTCCCTGATAAGTGTTAACGGAGGCTCCAGTGGGCAGGCCAATATAATCGGACGTCGCGAGGTTGACTACACGGGTGACGCCCGAGCGGTCCGCGAAGCTGACGAGTCCTGTGTCTACTACCTGTCCTTGGGCTGTAACGGCGGTCGACCGATACGCATCGTAGCCGCCGCCGCGATTCGAATGGGAAGCCTGGAAACTCGCGAAGGTCTTCGGCGAAAATGTGTACTCCGCCCGGCCGCGAAACGCTTTCTGGTTGAACCATTCGGGGCCGCGTTGCCCCACCTGATAGTTAACCCCGCCGCCTGTCGTGGTCCACGTGGTGATGCCGGTAACCGGAACTGCGCCAGTGCCCGTGATGGCCGTTTTGAGCACCGGCTGATTCGAATAGCCGTCGCTTTGGTAGCGGTCATAACCGAAGCTCAAGCCAAGTTTTTGGAAGAAGCGATCAGCCAGATGGATTGTGTAGTTACCGGTGTCCTGTCCGCCGTACTGACCGAACAGCTCAATGACCCGGTGCTCTACGGGCCTTGTGATGAGGTTAATGACACCACCCATCGCATTACCCCCGTAGAGCGAGCTGAACGGGCCGCGGGCGACCTCCACGCGCGACAGTTCGTTGATCGGAATAAGTGCCCAGTTGACGTTGCCTATGTAGGAATCGTTCATGGGTTGGCCGTCCAGCAGAACAAGCGTCCGATACTGACCGCCCGTTCCGGCGAAGCCCCGCAAACCGACCCCGAAATCACTGTCCGAAGGGCCTTTGGCGCGCGCAGCGTTCACGCCTTCGACCAGGGAGAGCGCCTGATCGACCTGATTTAGATTCCGGGTCTCGATTTCTTCACGAGTGATTAAGGAGGTTGATACCGGGCTCTTATCGAGTTCCGTCGCCGTGCGGGTGCCGGTTACCGTTACAGAGGTGCGTACGGGTTCGATCTTGTCACTAAGTGCCGTCTGAGCGGGGAGCGACGCCCGCGAGAGAGAGACAAGTATAAGACTAAAGACACACTTCGGGGACATGCGCTCAGCGTAGGTTCAATCTCCGGAATCCCGGAGGAGTTTCCGGTCAGCGGGCGGATAGAGGGGCGGAGATGACTTCAAAGTCCGGAACGCGGCGCGAGCACTCGGCCGGCGCGCACGGGCAGCATCGTCCCCCATGAGGCGACAGTGTAGGTTCCATCCTGAGTCGAAGAGGGCTCAGAAGCTACACCTGCGGGGAGTGGCAGTGGCATTTCAAGGCGCACCAAACAAGCCGCCGAGGACGCTGTGGCGTTTGCTGCCGGGTTCCGTTGGACAACCGTGTTGGTTTCCGCCCAAGGTGCCGTGCTGCCCGGCCATCACCTGACCAAGCCCGCCTGGAGGATTAACAATGCGGTGCGAAGGGGTTCCCGACACAATGCTCACATGGGCGCCCGCGTGATTGATCGAACCTTCCGGCGTGGAGCTCGCAAGTCGAGCGCGAGAGAGCGCCAGGAGACGCGCACATTCGGCCTCATCGCGGCCGCCATCGTCTGTCCCATGTTTCTCGCCTTTATTCTCATTGGGGCCGATATGCGAACCGACCTGTCAGCCATCAAAGCTCTGCCTCAAGCCCTCCGCGGCGATACAACCCTCGTGGGCTGGGCTGATCTGGAAACGCAGAAACGTTCCAGTCATCGAACCAGGATGCTCGGCTACGTGATGGACGGGGACAGGCCCGTGCCGGATGGCACGCGCGTTACAACCTTCGTTCTAATGCCGGAAGCAGGACACCTTATGCATCCCGCACACCGCAATTCCGAGGAAATGGTCGAGGTTCACCTGGCGCCTGGGCTCACGGTTCCTTATCGCGACCGGACGCTTAGCTGGGCCGTTGGCAACCTGGAACGCAAGGCCGGCAAGCCCAGGTTCGGTCAAGCCGCATGGGTGATGTCGAACGCTTATGTTCAACGAGCCGTACAGCGGGATATTGCACGCTGGTTCATACTTTGACGCCGGAGCGAAGCCGTTTCGCAGGCGCTCTGAACGGCACGGAAAAGCTCACAGAGGTGTCGCCGGTCGTTCCCCCGACCGTCAGCGTGGACTCAGCCCCAAATAGTAATCCCAGTCACTGATGGACGTTAGCCATCCCAACTCCCGTGCCTCGCGTCTGGCCCGAAACGGGCTCGAATCTACCCGAATTCGTCACGGTCACCAGCACGAACTCGCCGGTCACTTCGACGCTTAATCGCACGAACCCGCCCTCGGCCCGCGACGCCACTCCGTGCTTAATCGCGTTCTCTACCAGCGGCTGAATCGAAAGCACTGGCACTTCCACCTGAAGGGCTTCGTCTGCTACGACGATCTCGCTCCGCAGCTTGCGCCCGAGTCTGAGCTGTTCGATTTCCAGATATGCGCGCACAATCCGCACTTCCTCTTCAATCCGGATTAACGTCCGTTCCGAAGCAAAAGACATCCGGAACAACTCAGCCATGTTGAGGACCAGCCGCCGCGCCGAGGCGCTCTCCCTCGGAATAACGCCATAAAGCGTATTCAGTGCATTGAAGAAGAAGTGCGGATTAATTTGAGCCTGCAGCGCACGCAGTTCCGCCTGGCTTACCAGCGACTGCATTTCCATGTGGCGGGCCTGCTCAATCCGTTCGCAAACGACTGTTGTCATGCGGTCGAGCAGCGCCAGGTCTTCACTCAAATAGCGGCGCCCGCCACTGCGCGCACCGAGCAGAAAGCAACAGGAATCGCCGCGCGAAAACCGCAAAGGCGCAATCACGCGCACCCACGCGGGACACCCGTAGCTGCCGGCATCAATCACGGGCACAGCATGATTTAGCGCATCGTCACAGACCTGTTCGTCAACCACTGCGGTGCGCGCCGCTGAGAAGGTCGTACCGATGACGGCGATCGCTTCATCGCGCATGGCAGCTTCGGAAGATGCCGACCAAACACGCTCCCGCAGCGAGGCGATGATGGCGTCCGCGGAATGCCGCAGAAAAACGACGCGCGTTAGTGCCTTCTGCAGCCGCGTCTGGCAGTACGAGAAGAGGCTGATCAGCCCGCAGCTTCCAATGAATAACAAGCCCATCTGAAAGGGTGTACCGGTGCCCGATGTCAGCACCGGGAACCGCAGATGCAGCGCCCAAATTATCCAGATCGTGAGGGCCGCAAGGGCAGCGCTGCTCAGAAAGCGAACAAATGCATCCGCCAGCACAAAACGGTAATCCTGCAGGAGCACAAACAGGGCCAGCGGGATGGCGGCATGATGCAGCGCTGCCTCGCCTGACCAGCCCCAGGTATCGTGGTCGGCCCGGAAATGGGCAAACGAAATAGCAAGCAGGAAGAGTACCATGGCGAATGCCAGCTGCTTCCCCCGGCCTTCCTTGTTCGGGTGCGCAACTTCCCTGATGAGCTCAACGGCAGTAAGGGTCCCAAAACCGATCGTCACCAGCAGAATGGCCGCATAGTGAAACGTGGCGGCATCGGTAATCATGTCGGCGACATGGAGTGCGACGGCCACAGCGCTGATTGCATAACCGCTCAGCGCAAATACCTGACGCTGGCTCCCCAGAGCAATGCGGAGGAGGATAGCCGGCAGCACGCTCAGGACCGAGAAACTGGCCGCCACAATCGCGTCTGAGACCGGATCCCCGGCAACGGTCGCCATCCCGATCAATGAGCCGAGATTCCAGAGCAGTGCCAGCGCCGCGGCGAGGCTGGGCAGGAAACTGCCTGTGCGGTCGCGCCGCCAGTCGAGCAGCAGGTAATACAGCAGGATGGCAAAAACCACCAGGCCCGCGAAGTGCCCCAGCGTGTTCACTAGAACCGGGGCGTGGATGCTGAGGCGGTCGGGCATCTGGTCTGAGGATACCGCCTGACCCTTACACACGGTGAATCGGAACCCCAACGTTTTATCGTGGTCCGTCCACCGCTAAAACAGCGCGCTCGCGTGAAAAAATAGTCTGATGGCCGCCCGCTTCATCGAGAACGAACGGCAGGCGTGGTACAAGCACTAGAGCATGAGCGAAAAGCCGTTGCGCACCCTGATTGTGGATGACGAGCCCGTCGCGCGCGACATCCTGCGCGAGGAACTCGAGACAATCGCGGGCGTGCAAGTTGTTGGCGAAGCTGACAATGGCCTGGCGGCGCTCGAGCTGATTACAAGCGAACGCCCCGACATGGTCTTGCTCGATTTGCAGATGCCCGCGATGGGCGGTCTGGACCTGGTCAGAAGGCTGACCCCCGAAACTTCGTTTCCCGCCATCGTCATCGTGACCGCCTGGGACCAGTACGCCATCCGTGCTTTCGATGCTGGCGCCATCGACTATCTTCTGAAGCCCGTCTCTTGCGAACGCCTGCTGCAGGCTGTGGAGAAGGTCCGGCGGACTACTTCACGCCAGACGCTCGAACGTGTCGTCCAGCTGCAGGAAATCGCCGTCTCGAGGGACGAGCTTCCGGCACGAAAGATCATCGCACGGGCAGGCGCCGAATACATCCTTCTCGCTGCCTCCGAGGTTTACGCTTTTCAGGCCGAGGGCGATCTCGTTTGGATTCTCACTGCGAAGAGCAAGTATCTGGCGACTCAGACTCTCAAGACGCTGGAGGAGCGGCTGCGTAATTCCAGCTTTCGGAGAATTCACCGCGGGGCGCTGGTGAACCTGGATCATGTACGAAAGATGAGCACCCTTAGCAGCCAGCGGTGGCTCGTCACACTCAACAACCGGGCCGAGTTTATTGTGAGCAAACGCCAGGCCAGCGGAATTCGCCAGCTTCTAAGCTGGTAAAACTCGCCGGACGTCTGTCCGCTCACCCGCCATCGTAGTTCGTTCACCGCCGGGTGCCGCCCGCCTGTCGGATTAACGCGTCGTGTCTGGGCCATTCACCTTGAAAATTGTTACTTGATGACTCACACAACCCGAATAACCTACCAATGCTGCCTGGTCGCTCTTTTGAGCGCCATGAGTCTGGCAGCGCAATCATTAGGGAATGCCGGCACGATTGAGGGTACCGTCGCGGACCCTTCCGGCGCCTTTGTCGCCAATGCCTCCATCCACATCGAAAATGCGGTTTCCGGCTACCGGCAAACCGTAAAGTCGCAGGCCGACGGAACCTTCCGTCTCGTGAATATTCCCCCCAACCAGTACCACCTGCAGGCGGAGGCGCCGGGCTTCGCCGTCCATACGGAGGACCTCTCGATCCGCCGTTCGCTGCCGGTCCAGGTGAAAATTTCTCTTGACGTCGCGGGCAGCAAGACCGTGGTCACTGTTGAGGGGGCCGGTGCCGACGTCCTTGAAACAAATCCTTCGGCTCACGTTGACGTGGATCGGAGCATCTTTTCAAAGCTTCCCTCGTCCGACCCCGCCGGCGGTCTTAGTCAGGCCATTGCGAACAGCACCGGCGGCGTGGCAGCGGATGGCAACGGCTTCTTCCACCCGTTGGGTGACCACGCGCAGGTTAGCTTTGTGGTGGACGGGCAACCCATCAGCGATCAGCAGAGTAAAGTCTTCTCTACCCAATTGCCGACCAGCGCCATCCAAAGCATGGAGCTGATTACCGGCAACCCCAGCCCCGAGTTTGGCGACAAGACCAGCCTTGTGGTTGAGGTGACGACGCGTTCCGGCCTCGGAGCGGGCAGAGTCTTCGGGAATCTGGATGCCAACTACGGTTCGTTTGGGACTGTCGGCGGCTCTGCGGGCCTCGGCTTCGGCAACGCGCGCCTCGGCAACTTTCTCGCGGTCGATGGCGTCCGTAGCGGACGCTTCCTCGACACCCCCGAGTTCGCCGCGATCCATGACAAAGGCAATAACCAAACGCTCTTCGATCGCCTCGATTACCTGCCCAACGGCAAGGACGCGTTCCACCTGAATCTGTTCTCAGCCCGTAACTGGATCCAGATTCCGAATTCCTACGACCAGTTGACTCAGGACCAAAGGCAGCGTGTGCTCACGTGGAGCGTCGCCCCCGGCTACCAGCACACCATCAACGCAAACGCGCTGCTCACTATCAACCCATACATCCGCAAAGACCAGTTCACGTACTACGGGAGCCGCGATCCGTTCGACGATACGCCGGCCACCCAGAGTCAGAGCCGTCAGCTACTCAACTGGGGCGTCAAAGCAGACATGGTCGTGGTGAAGGGCCGTCACCAGGTCAAGTTCGGCGTCGACGCCAAGCAGACCCGCCTGCGGGAAGTCTTCGGCTTTGGCATCACAGACTCCACCTTCAACGACCCTTGCCTCGACGCGGATGGAGCGCCTTCCGGTGACACGACGATCAAGAATCCTTCGCAGTGCGCGGCAGCCGGCTTCGACCCCAATACCGATGAGAATCCTAACGTGGCCCAGGCTTTTCTTCCCGGTCTTGCGCCCTTCGATCTGACTCGTGGCGGCAGCCTCTTCTCATTCCGCGCCTCCCGCAGCATCAACCAGGTGGCGTTCTACGGTGTCGACACCTACACGGCAGGCAACTTGGTTCTTACGCTGGGCATCCGCGTTGACTCCTATCGCGGGCTGCCCGGAGTTTCCACTGTGGAACCCCAACCCCGCGCGGGACTCGCCTACCGATTCAAGACCGGCACCGTACTGCGGGCCGCCTACGCCCGCACCATGGAAACGCCTTTCAATGAGAATCTGCTTCTTTCGAGCGCCACCGGCGTGGGTGGCCTGGCTGAAAATGTCTTCGGCTCATCATCGGTCCCCATCCGCCCCGGCTTCCGCAACCAGTTCAACGCCGGCTTCCAGCAGGCGGTCGGCCGCTTCCTGCTGATCGATGGCGACTACTTCTGGAAATACACTCACAACGCGTACGACTTCGGCACGCTGCTGAACACCACCATCACGTTCCCCATCTCCTGGCACAATTCCAAAGTGGATGGCTTCAGCGGCCGCATCACCACTACCAACCTTCATGGCTTCGTCGCCTTCTGGACCTTTGGACACAACCGCGCCCGGTACTTCCCGCCGGAGAATGGTGGCCTCATCCCGCCTGGCAACTCCGGCGGCGGACCTTTCCTGATCGACCACGACCAGAAGTTCCAGTCCACGCTGAGTGCGCGCTACCAGCGCCCGAAAAATGCGGAATGGATCGCATTCACTTATCGGTATGACAGCGGTCTTGTTGTCAGCGGGATCTCGGATTCGGATGCGGCCCTTGACCTTACGCCGAACCAGCAGGTATCTATCGGGCTCGCGTGCGGCAACTCGTTCGCCACCGTGGCCAACCCCATCACCACCTGCTCCGGCACGATCACGTCCAAACTGCTCAATCTGCCTTCACCGGCGGACGCCAGCGAGGATCACGACCCGAGCCGCGTGAAGCCCCGCCACATTCTTAATCTCGGGGTGGGCACGGATAATCTGATGCATCGCGAAGGTCACCGGCGAATCACCGCGGCCCTCGAAATATCGAACCTCACCGACAAGGTGGCCGTCTACAACTTCCTCTCGACGTTCAGCGGCACACACTTCCTGCAGCCCCGCGCGGTAACCGCACGCATCGGCTATACCTTCTAAGAATTTCCCGGTTCTCTCCGCGCTGCCGGGAATCCGGGGGAAGCGACGGCACGGACTCGCTCTGGCTGAATCGGAGCCTCTGAGTGGTGTCGCTTCCCCTTTTTACGTATCGCGCAACGCAATCGCCGGATCGACCAGGGAAGCCCGGCGCGACGGGACATAGCAGGCCACGAACGAGACGGCCAGCGTCACCGCCGCCGTGGCACCGAAGGTGACCGGATCGAGGGCCCCGATACCGTACAGCAGCCCGGCGAGCGCCCACGCGGAGCACGCCGCCAGAACGATTCCTGCCGCAATCCCCACCGCAGCCGTTCGCATCCCTTCCCGCACCACCAGTCCCCGCACCGCTGACGGTGTAGCGCCGAGCGCCAGCCTAATGCCCATCTCCCTCGTCCGCTGCGAAACGGCATAAGCGAGAACGCTGTACGCCCCGATTGCTGCCAGTATCAAGGCCAGAGCGCCGAAGCCAACGCTCAGTCTGCCGGCGATACGCCGCTGCCAGACGGTATCGTCAATACGCGCCCGCATCGGCTTTACGTCGAAGATTGCCTGATCCGAATCGATTCGCCGAACGATCTTTGCGGCGCTATTCGCAAATGCGGAAAGCTCCATTCCCGTTTCCACGATAAAGAATGTGTCGCCCACAAACTGCTGTTGGTTCGAAAAATAGACATCCAGACCGGGGTCGCTGAAAACGCTCGCGCTCCGAACTCCTCCGGCAACGCCGATTACCGTGAACCAGGCTTCCTCACGTTTCTCCGTCCCGGAGAGGAACCCCTCAAAGCGAACGCGCCGCCCCACCGGATTCTGAGCCTGAAACAACCTTCGCGCCAGTGGCTGGCTGACGATGACGACTGGTACTGTACCTGGGCGGTCCCCTGGCGAGAAAGTTCGCCCTCGAAGCAGCGGGATCGCCATCACCCGCAGGTAATCGGGGCTCACCACTTGCGGGTTGATGAACGGATTGCGGCGCTGCTCGTCAACCGTCTGGCCTTCGAGCACGATGGAAGGGCTACCGTAGTTCTCATTCACCGCCAGCGGGAGACTATGATTCGCCGCAACGCTTGCCACGCCGGGCAGCGACTGCAAAGCTTCCTGGGTCCGCCGGTAGAACGGTACCGTGTGCTCCGCGCGGTTATACCGGCCAAAGGGGGGATCCACGCGAAACGTCAGAAGTCCGTTACTTCGGAAGCCGGTTGACACAGCCTGCAGCCGCCAGAAGCTCTGCACCAGCAGCCCGGCGGCCGTAAGCAAGGTAACGGCCAGAGCAAGCTCTCCGGCAACCAGTGCAGTCCGCGAACGAGCGAGCGCGGCGCCGCCCGAAGAGCCCCGGGCTGAATCGCGAAACGCCGCCTCAAGCTCGGGCCGCGAGGCAGCGAACGCCGGGGGCAGTCCCGCGATCACACCGGCAAGAACGGAGATGCAAAGCGTAAACACCACGACCGTCCCATCCACCTCAATGTGCATGGATTGAGGCAGGTCTACAGTCAGCATGCCCCGCAGCAGCCTCACCCACCAAAATGCAAGCCCCAGACCCGCCAGGCCTCCGGGCAGCGTCAAGAGCAGACTTTCGCCGGCCAGTTGACGCACCATTCTCATCCGGTCAGCGCCCAGTGCCGCCCGTATCGCAAACTCTTTACGGCGCGCCACACCCCGAGCCAGCAAGAGGTTCACCACGTTGCCGCAGGCAATCAGCAACACTGCCGCAGCCAGCGCGAGCGTCAGCAGCAGGTAGGGACGAACCTCGCCTGTGTAAGAATCCCGGAGCGTCCTGAGGCGGAAGCGAACGCCGCGATTCGTATCCGGGTAAATCTGCTGCAGGCGTGCATTGAGGGCGTCCACGCGGGCCTGCGCCTCTTCGAAACTCACACCCTTGCGCAATCGCGCAACGGCAAACAGATTCCTCAAGTCCTTGTTCTGCTCGTTGCGGAAATTTGCCGCCCGAAATATCTGACTGTTGAGCGGAAAGTCCAGGCCCGGCGCAGCGACACCGGCAACCTGGTACGGCGTGTAATCCATCGTGATCGATCGCCCGACTACCCCTCGATCACCGCCATACCGGCGTCGCCAAAGGCCGTTGTTGAGGACAACAACAGCGTGTCTCGACTGCCAGTAATCCTCGGGCCACGCCGCGCCTTCCACAACGGGAATGCCGAGGACGCGGAACAGGTTGCCCGTCGTCATACACGCGCTCACGGATTCCGGAGCACCGCCCTCCGCCAGGTTGTACTGGCTTGGATACCATGCCGCCACACCTTCGAAGATGGAACGAGCCCGATCCAGTTCCTCCCACTCGCGAGACATCAACTTTCCCGTTTCATTGCCACGTACGCTCTCCACGCGCACCAGGCGCTCCGCTTCAGGAAACGGCAGGGGACGAAGCAGCAACGCACTAATGAAGCTGAAGATGGTGGCGTTCGCGCCGATTCCGAGTGCCAGCGTGAGTGCCACCGCAAGACTGAATGAAGGCTGCCTGGTGAAGAGGCGTAACGAGTTTTGAAACCAACGCAGAGGGGCGGACATTTTCTCTCGCAGTTTCCTGCGAATAGCCTTCAGCGTCCACTAATTTCCGGTGTGCGAACTGCTTTTGCCGGCAGACGAGCAGAATCGTGTTGCCTTGACGTCAGCGCGCCCCGGATCGCCGGGCATCCCGTCTGCGGGCACAAAGTATCGACTTCACCTCGCATATCGCCCGCTCACGGGAAATGCTTAGTGAAACATGCCGGTCGCCGCTAGCGTGGCAATTATGTCTCGTGTTCGCCACGCGCTTCCAGCTTTTCTCACCCTTACCGCTCTTCTCCAAGCTCAGGTCCCGCTCAGCGGAACGCTCCGGGGGCACGTCCTCGACCCACAGGGCCTTCCCGTTGAGAAGGCGAAGCTGAGTCTGGTGAGTAAGGGCGGACGCGTGGCGACCGAGACAGACTCTGGCCCTGCCGGGGCTTTCGAGTTCAGCCGCACAATCCCTGGCCATTACACTCTGTCAGTGATGAAAGTCGGGTTTGGCACCAGCGTGCTCGACGACGTGGAGGTTGCGCTCAACGAGACCACCACCGTAGATCTGGCACTACGACTTGGCCAGACATCGGAGACGGTTACCGTCACCGAAGGCGCGCATATCGTGGAGACGGACCGCAGTTCAATCTTCGGCCGTGTTGATGAACGGCGCGTGCGGGAGCTCCCGCTAAATGGCGAAAACTTCGCGAAGCTGGTACTTCTGGCCCCGGGGATCGCGGGCGGCAGTCCCAATAATCCGTCTGTTTCCGGCGCACGTCCGGTAGCCAATTCCTTCAGCATTGACGGCGTCTCCGCCAACGATGAGCGGGGCTCCAACGGCCTGTCTCTCGGCGGTGGCGGCGCGGCCGAATTCAATGCTTTCTCCCCCAACCTGGTCTCCACCGAATCGGTCCAGGAGTTCAGCATCACCACGTCCAATGCCGACGCTGCCTTCGGCCGCGGCTCCGGCGGTCAGGTCAACATCATCACGAAGTCAGGCAGCAATGAGTTCCACGGCTCAGCCTATGAATACTTCCGCAACAACAAACTGGACGCCAGGGATTTCTTCAACACCGGACCATTTTTTTCTAAAGACAATCCAAAGAGCAGCATTGTCCCTCCGTTTAAGCAGAACCTGTTCGGCGGGACCATTGGCGGCCCGATCGCGAGGAACAAACACTTCTTCTTCGGCAACTACGAGGGCTTTCGCCAAAAGCTGGAACAAACCAGTTCTGCTACCGTGCCCAACGCGGACCTCATCCGGCAAATCCCCGGCGAAATGGGAGGCCTCTTCCGCATCTTCTACATCGATCGCGGTATCGTGCCCTCTACCGGCAATCCTGCTGGCGCGTTCAGCGCCCTTTCCGCCGCGGACCGTACCGGGGCTACAAACGGCGGCTTTCCCGCCGCCCTTTTCAACGGCAACGTCGCGGATGGTGAGGCAGGAACCGTTCTGCTGTCCACGGCCAATACCAGGGACGTTAAACAAGACGCTTTCCTGATCCGCACGGACCACAAGCTGACGCAAAAGCTCGACATGAATGTGCGCTACAGCTTCGCGCAGCCTCTGGCGACGACGAACCAGCGCGCGATCGCAGGGGTGTTCAGCGAGAGTCGACGGCGCTGGCAGTCCGGCGTAGTCCAGTTTGTGTACGTACCACGCCCCAACCACATCGTGGAGGTTCGTGCGGGCCTGCTGCGATCCGCGATCAAAGACGCTCCGCGGGATCCGCTCGAGAAGGCGCTGCTCGATTTCGGCGTCGATCCTCTCGCGGGCATGTCGGTGCGTGCCAACAGTACCGCCCTTAGCGTCCTCACCGTGCCCGCGACCACGGGTCTCATCGATAACGAAACCATCCCTGAAACCTCAGCGATGCACACATGGTCGCGCGGCAAGCTGACGCTGCGCTCCGGTCTCAGCGTGAAGCGGCTCAACATCAACAATCTGCTGCTCAGCAATGTCAGCGCCTTCCAGTTGAGCGGCATCGTTGGCCCGAACGGCCTCATCGGCGCCAGTCCCTCGCAGCCGGAACCGGTAGTCACCGAGCTGAACACTACCGTCTACGGAACGAACGGCGGCCCCACCTCGGCGCTGCGCGGCTGGCGGTCTACTGAGCAGGAATATTTCGGGCAGGCCGATTACAGATTGCGCCCCAACATCACCATCAACCTGGGACTGCGGTACAGCATCTTCGGCCCGTACTCAGAAGTGAACGGCTACATGGGCAACCTCTACGCGGTCGACAGCGCGGGCAAGACTGTGCCCAACGTGAGCGCGTTCAAATACGGACCACAGGCCAATGCGGTGTCCGGAATCAGCTCGTCGGTCCCTCTGTTTGCGAGCGACTTCAACAACCTGCAGCCTCGCGTGGGCGCCGCATGGGACGTGCGCGGCAAAGGCCGCACCGTGCTGCGCGCCGCCTGGGGCATGTATACCGACCGCTACTTCCAGAGGTTGTTCGATTTTGGCGTACTCAACCCACCCTACGCGAAGTCCGCGCTCCTGACATTTTTCCCCTTCCCCAAAGGGGGCCAGATTCCGCTCAATACCGGGTTACCGCCTCAGGGCCGCTTTGTCGATCCCGGTCTCCACAACCCCACTACCTACCGCTACAGCGGTGCCCTCGAACAGCGCATCTTCTCTAACACCAGCGTCACCGTCTCCTACGTCGGTCTGCGGGCCACCGGATTATTCCGCTGGCAAGAGCCGAACGGTCTCGGCAGCGTTCCTCAGGCTGCCCGGCCCGATCCTCGCTTCGCCCGTTATCGCTACACGGACAACTCCGGCGACTCCGTTTACAACTCATTCCAGACCTTCGCTCGCCACCGGTTCTCGAAAGGTATCGACTTCACGGTCTCCTATGCTTACGGCCGTTCGGTGGATACCTATTCGCAAGATGTCGGGGATAACTCACAGCGCAACTTTGCTCCCGGTCTGGCGCAGTTCTCTTCGCTCATCAACCTCAGCGGCAGCCCCGCGTCCGGCTTTCAGGGCAACGCGGCCAGCTGGGTACCTCGCCCTCTCCTCGCCGAACGAGGCGATTCCGATTTCGATGTCCGCCATAACCTCTCGGTCAGCCACGTGATCGAGCTTCCCGTAGGTAAAGGCCGGCGCTTCGGATCATCCATGCCTTCTGTGCTGGAAAAGATTCTGGGCGGCTACTCCGTCGCGGGTGTGGCTTCCATCCACTCCGGCCTCCCCGTTTATCTTTCGCAGGGCACCGACTACGGAGACGTCGGCATTACCACCAGTCCCCGTCCGGCGCTGCTCAAGGGTAGTATCAACGACCTCTACGCCGGCAGCGAATTCGATAAGACGCAGTTCTATCTGCCCAAGGCCTCCGCCGATCAGTTCCTTGGCATCCCCGCCAATGTGACCGACCCCTATGCCGTGACTCGCCGGAACGCTCTCCACGCGCCGCCGATCCGCGTCTACGACTTCTCGGTGCTCAAGAAGTTCGAGATCACCGAAGAAGTGAACCTGGGCTTCTCGGCTAACTTCTTCAACGTGCTGAATCACGCCGTTCTCGGGCCGCCCATCGCCGTCCAGACCGACGCCCGTTTCGGCAAGGTGACGAGTACGCTCAACGGCACCACGCCGAGGCAGATTCAGCTCTCATTGAGGCTTGGCTTCTGAGTACCTCGATCCGCCACGCGCCGAATCCAGGCCGTTTGCCTTCGGAATACGGCCACCTGTCGCCAGATCCTTTGTACTTGCCGTAAACCGCGCTAAAAACGAACGAGGCCGCCATGCTCGAAACCATTAACCTGTCCAAGACCTATAACGGGGTACCGGCCCTTCATCCTCTCAACCTTAAAATCGAGCCGGGAGAGATCTTCTGCCTGCTCGGTGCCAACGGAGCCGGCAAGACAACCACCATCAATCTGTTTCTCAACTTCATTGACCCCACCTCTGGCAGCGCGAAGATCGGCGGGCTCGATGTAGTCAGCAATCCTCTGGAGTCGAAAAGGCTGCTCGCCTACATTCCGGAGCAGGTGATGCTCTACAAGAATCTCTCAGGTCTGGAGAACCTCGAATACTTCACCTCCCTCGCCGGCGGCAAGCACAACACCGGTGAACTGCGCGGCTTCCTCGCTGAAGCCGGACTCGCTGCGACCGATTCTGACAAGCGTGTCGGCGAGTATTCGAAAGGCATGCGCCAGAAGGTTGGTATTGCGATCGCCATCGCCAAAAAGGCCCGCGCCCTTCTTCTGGACGAGCCGACTTCAGGCCTCGATCCGAAGGCTGCCAACGAGTTTTCCGCCTTACTCCGCAAGCTCAGCGGCTCGGGCGCCGCCATCCTGATGGCCACCCATGACCTCTTCCGCGCCAAGGAAACAGGCACGCGCGTCGGCATCATGAAACACGGCTCGCTGGTTGCGTCTTACCTTACCTCCAGCCTCGGTCACGCCGAGCTGGAGAATATCTACCTCGAACACATGCACGATTAGGAGCCCCCGGATGATCCTGCGCATTGCACGCAAAGAAATGACGGAGATGTTTCGCGACGGACGCTTTCGCGTATCGGGCGCGATCCTTTTCACACTGCTCGCCGGCGCACTTCTTCTTGGGTGGCAGAACTATAAAGAAGTACGCGCGCAGCACGACGTCGCGCAGAAGTCCACCCGCGACCAGTGGCTGCATCAGGGTCGAAAGAACCCCCATTCCGCTGCCCATTACGGGGTCTACGCCTTTAAGCCGAAAAGCCCGCTCTCGCTCGTTGACCAGGGCACCGATCCCTACACCGGCATCGCTGTATGGCTGGAAGCGCACAAGCAAAACGAGTTCCGCTACCGGCCGGCGCAGGACGCGACGGCCGTACAGCGCTTCGGCGAACTGACCGGCGCCACCGTTCTGCAGTTGCTGGTTCCGTTGCTGATCGTGCTGCTTACCTTCAACGCGTTCGCAGGCGAACGTGAGCTTGGCACCTTACGCCAACTGCTGAGTCTGGGCGTACGCCAGACCGATCTCGCTGCCGGCAAAGCACTGGGAGTCGCGGGGGCACTGGCATTGCTTCTGATCCCTGCAGCGGTCTTTGGCGCCGCAGCGATGACTGGCGCTTCCGGTTACGATGCGATGACCTCCGCCATCCCTCGAACCGCCTGGCTCGCTCTCAGCTATCTCCTCTACTTCGGCGCCTTCCTCGGTATCTCCCTCACTGTTTCCGCGCTGGTCAAATCATCTCGCGCGGCCCTCACTGTTCTGCTCGGCTTCTGGATGTTCAACGGCCTCATCGCGCCGCGTGCGGCCTCCGATATTGCGAGAGCGGTGCGGCCGACCCCGTCGGCCTTCGAGTTCGGTCACAAGCTCGAGATGGCGCTGGCCAGTGGCGCTGACGGCGCCGATCCCACAGACGGGCGAGTAGCACGCCTAAAAGCCGATTTGCTCTTGAAGTACAACGTCGACAAGGTTGAGGCGCTGCCGGTCAACTTTAACGGCATCCGCCTCCAGGATGGCGAGAACCACGGGAACATAGTTTTCGACAAAGCCTACGCGGCGCTTTGGGAAACCTTCTCGCAGCAAGACGCTGTGCATCGCGCCCTCGGCATGATTGCGCCAGGCCTCACCGTGCGCTCGTTGTCGATGGGTTTCGCCGGGTCCGATTTCCCCCACCACGCGCACTTTGCAATAGTCGCCGAGAACTACCGCCGCATGATCCAGCGCACCCTCAATGAGGACATGATTTTGAACGCCGGCAACACTTCCCCCTACCTTGCCGACGACTCCCTGTGGAACAAAGTGCCTCCCTTCCTGTATACCGCTCCCGCTACCTCCTGGGTGGTAGCACGCCAGACGCCCGCCCTGGGAATTATGGCGGGTTGGTTCGTCATTGCGATGCTCGCGGCAGCCTGGTCATCGCGCCGATTGAAGGCACTTTGATGCAGGGCACCAACAGGCGAGGTAAATGTTGACAGGGTGCGGTTTGTCTAAATTCGACTGGCGCAATCTCACCGCCGAGCGAGCTCCGCTTGCGGTTGCGGTTCTGCTCGGCCTGACGATTGCGTACGGTGCGTTCAATGGCTCCCGCTGGGTGCAGTTCCGCAGTCAGGCCATCCAGGCCGCGTTAACTGAGGAACATGTTCGTCTGAACGAAATCCGCGCCGATATTGTCAAGGTGGATGCCGGCGTGAAAGAGGTCT
>JAOAPO010000097.1 GCA_025462945.1 Bryobacterales bacterium | reverse complement strand
ATAACTTACCTTGAGTATAACCTTGAAAATGCGTTACTTTGTTTACTCCGTTTGTCTGTAAATCATTGGTAGGCCAGCGCTTAGGCCTTAGGGATTGAGTCTGAGTATAAGCTTTGAAACGCCCAAGGCTCGCCGGACCCGCTCGATACGTTACGCGAAAAAGAGGGCCTGTCGAGGACTCAAAGCGTGCTCAGCAAGCTGATCAACGATCAGCAAGTTTTTGTTGGGTGCCATGACGGGACTAAAGATAGGACGAATCAGTGCGGTTATCTTTAACTCCATTCGTTGCGGATGAACTTGAACGCATTGAAGGCCGAAGCCGACCTGAAATTCTGTAATATGATGCATGGAATGAGACTGCTTACTCGACTTTTTGTTGCGACGTTCCTGGTCGCTGGTTTCCTCGTGGCACAGGAACAGTTCGTCGGCAAATGGGCTGGCAGCACCGAGACGGTCGACGACACGAACGTTCATCGGTACGAGCGTCACACGATCGAATTGAAGATGGAGAACGGCAAGTTGGTCGGCGGACAGGTGGGCCGTAACGGCACTTCGTCTCCCATGGAAGTGCAGGTTGACGGTAACAAGGTCAACCTATATCGCTTCTTGCCCTCCGAAGGCGGCGAGCCTCTCCGCTGGAAATTGGAATTGAAGGACGGCAAACTGGTTGGCTTGTACCAATGCACGCACCATAATCCAGCGAAGTGGCAGTATGATCGCAGCGGTGCGATCACACTGGCGAAGGAAGACGCGGCAGCCCCCGCTGTGAAGTAGCTTACTCCCTCGACTGACTCTAATCGCGGTCGCTACTGAGCGGTTGGGGTAAGGCCGATGCCCCGTTTGGAGGGGTGCACCGGGTGGCCGCCAGTTGCGAGGATGAGCTTCGTGATCAGGAAAACGGCTCTGTCAGTAGGTCCGACGTCGGCGATGTCGATGGCTGTTTCATTCGCTTTGTTGAGTTCATCGAGCTTAGCGCCATGGTCAGCCAAAAACTGAATGACTTCGACTATGCGGGCTTGAGCTTCGGGACTGTTGCCGGTGCCCGTCACTGAGGCGTGCATCAAGGTCGACCCGTCCTTCGTCACGGTATTCACGTCGCTGTCGTATTGGTAGGCGAGGCGGACGGCTTCGACGTTGGCGCTGCCGACAGCCGCCATCAGGAAGCTTCCGCCGTCCGCCGCGCGGTAGCGCGGGTCGGCGCCAGCATCCAGCAGGGCTTTCATGACGTCTATATGACCGCCGCGGGCCGCCAAAAAGAGTGGCGTCTGGCCGCCAGCAACGCGTCCGGCGGTTTCGGGAACCATATTGACCGAGGCACCCCGCGCGAGCAGGCTTTGGACAAGCGGCAGGTTGCCACGCTGGCTGGCTGAGTGAAGGGGCGTGTTGCCTTGTCGATCTTTTACGCCGGGGTCGGCACCGCCGGCCAGTAGCGCAATCGCGGCAGCAGTGCTCCTGTATGAGGTGGCGGAGAGCAGGAGTTCCGCTCCGTCGCCGAGCTTTAGATTGGGATCGCCTCCGGCCGCGAGCAGACGCTTCACCGCCTCACCGTCGTCGGCGATGGTGGCGAAGGCGAGCGCGGTAAACCCCGACTTTGTCGCGCGATGGATGTCCGCTCCTTCAGCGACGAGCAGATTGACGACGTCGGTGTGTCTCTCAGCGGCGGCCCACATGAGAGCAGTCTGCCCCTGGCTAGGTTCTGCAGCGTTGATGTCGGCCCCGTGCCTGATCAGCGAATCAACCGCTGGGAGGCTGCCCGAGCGCGCGGCGATCATGAGCGCAGTCTCGCCCGTGCGGCGACTGGCCCTGGCGTCGGCTCCTGCAGCCAGTAACTGTTCCACCATCTCCGCGTCCCCGGTGAGGCAGGCGAGGGTGAGAGGGGTTTCGCCGTAGTCATTGGCCACATTCACTGTGGCTCCGGCGCCCGCCTTAAGCAACGTCTGGGCCACCCGTTTATCGCCGAGGTACACGGCCCACGCAAGAGCCGTGGACCCGTCGCCCAATTGAGTTCCGACCGCTGCGCCCTGGGCGATCAGCGTGGCGACCATTCGCGGGTCACGACGCTTCACCGCGTCGATCAAACGCGTGTCTCCGGCGGCGGAGCACGCCGTGGCGACGAGCAGGATCAGTGCGACCTGGGCGGCGGGCTTACGTGCAAGACTCCGCTTAAACATAAGGAAGGAGGCCAGTACTGTCTCCGAAACCCTGACACGGTACGTCCGCCTTGGCGAACATCGACATGAAGAGGTTGTTCAGCGGCGTGTCTTTTGAATAGACCAGGTGGCGGTTGCCTTCGAAGAACCGGTTGCCCGCGACCAGTGCGACAGGCAAGTTGCCGTGCTCGTGGACATTCGAATCGCCGAGGCTGCCGCCGTAACAAATCATTGTGTCGTCGAGCAGATTGCCGCCGTGTCCGTCGGAGGTCGTCTTCAGCTTCTCGACATAGTAGGCAAACAGGCTAACCAGATACTGGTCGATTTTGGCGACCTTTTCGATGAGTTCGGGGGCATTGCGATGGTGCGTGAGCGAGTGGTGTCCGTCTGAGATGCCGATGTTCGGGTAGGCCCGGTTGCTTTGAGCGCGTCCGAACATGAAGGTGATAACACGGGTCATGTCGGCCTGCAAAGCGACGGTCTGCAGGTCGATCATGAGCCTCGCATGGTCCTCAAAGACAGCCGGCGTACCGGCGGGATGTTTCATCTCCGGGAGCCGCAGTTCGCCGGTCTGTGCTTCGGCCTTTTCAATGCGGCGCTCAATGTCGCGGATGGAATCGAGGTAGTTGCTGAGCTTGATCCGGTCGCGGGCGCCGAGATTACGCTGTAAACGGTCAATGCTGCCGGTGACATAGTCGAGAAGACTGCGTTGCTCCGCCAAACGAGCCTGCCGGTCAGCCGGGTTGGTGCTGTCGCTTGCGCCGAAGAGGCGCTCGAAGAGCATGCGCGGACTGGGCTCCATCGGCAACGGCGTGGAGGGATTCTTCCACGAAACCGTGTTGGTCAGGGCGCAGCTGTAGTGGCCATCGCAGCCGCCGCCGAGGCCCGCGGACTCAAGCGAAACTTCCAGCGAGGAGAACTGTGTCTGTTTGCCGAGGGTATTGGCGGCGATCTGGTCGGCGGAAATGCCGACGGCAAGCTCGGTTTCCGAGCGCAGCGGATGGACGCCCGTGAGCCAGGTGGCACCCTCGCGGGAGTGGTCCCCGCCGCCGTCGCCGAAGGGATTGCCTTGCACCTGGGCGAGACCGCTCAGAATTGTGGTGTTCTCCCGGAAAGGCTCGAGCGCTTTCAACGAGGGCGTGAGCTCGACATTCTTGCCTTTGGTCCCGGGCGTCCAGCGGGAGGGAATTGCGCCGTTGGGGTGGAACACGAAAACCAGGCGCGCGGGAGCCGGGCCCGCGGCAGCCGACATGGCCGGCGTCATAGCATCCAGCACGGGCAAGGCCAAGGCGGCACCGGCGCCTCGCAGAAACGTTCGACGACCTAATGCCTTCTTCGTGATAATCATCGCTCTCCGGCCCTCCTCATTTGAAACGATATGCTTTCGACCACAGCCTCGATAAACGCCGACATTCGGTAGTTGTGCGCGGCTGCCTGGCGCGCGATGGCGCGTATCGCGGGCTTATCCTCGGGCGCCATCCCTCTTCCCAGGGCGTAAATCATGAGTTTCTCTGTTACGGTCGAGATGAATTCTCCCTTGTGCTTCTCGGTCAAGAGCTTTGTTAGACCGGCGGCGCCCTTGAATTCTTCGCCGTTAGGAAGGCGGCCGGAAGCATCGATGGGAGCGCCAGCGTCCTTGTCGCGCCATTCCCCGACTCCGTCGAAGTTTTCAAGCGCGAAGCCGATGGGGTCCATGCGGCTGTGGCAGGAAGAGCAAACAGGATTATTCCGATGCTCTTCCATCGCCTCGCGCATGGTTCGCTTATGCCCGTCGGAGGCCTGAGGTTTCAGCTGAGGAACGTCCGGAGGCGGAGGTGGCGGAGGGGTTCCGAGGATATTCTCAAGAACCCACTTGCCGCGCTGCACGACGGAGGTGCGATTGGGGTAGGACGTGACGGTAAGCACGCTGCCCTGGCCCAGCAGCCCCCCGCGCGGCGACAACGGCGGAAGGCTGACTTTGCGGTACTGCGGTCCGTAGACGTTGGGAATGCCGTAGTGCCTGGCCAGCCGCTCGTTGAGAAAGGCGTAGTCAGCATCCAGCATTTCCAGCGCGGGGCGGTCTTCGCGGAAGATGTTGGTCAGGAAAAGCTGGGTCTCGCTGACGAAGGCCTGCCGCAGGTTTTCATCAAAGTGAGTGAAGACGTCGGTGTCGGGCCTTACAGTGGCGAGATTACGCAGGAGGAGCCACTGTCCCGCGAAGTTGTCGATGAGTGCGTCGAATTTAGCGTCGGCCATCATACGCCGGACCTGAGCCTTCAGGACTCCGGGGTCGTGCAATTTTCCCTGGCTGGCGAGGATCAGCAGTTCGTCGTCCGGGATGCTGCTCCACAAGAAAAATGACAGCCGCGAAGCGAGTTCGTGATCGCTCAGGCGATAGACGCTGCCCGGAGCGGTGTCCTTCGGATCGTGCTCGACGCGGAAGAGGAAGTCGGGCGAAATCAGGATCGCCTGAAGTCCGCGGCGGATGCCCTCCTCGAAGTCGCCGCCCTCGGCGCGGCCCTTGTCATAGAGATGAACCAGGGGCTGAACGTCGGCATCGACGACGGGACGGCGGAAGGCGTGGTGGGCGAGGTTGGTGAAGATTCTCTTCGCGCAGGCGGGTTCCTGACGGGCGGACGAGGGCCGGCAGACGAAGATCTGACGCCGGCTGGGCGTATCGCCGCGTCCCGTTGCGCGGTAAGGACCGGCTACCGTGATTTTACCGACGTCGATGTTCGCGTCGCTCAGCGTCACTTCGGCGAGTTCCAGGCGGGCATCGTCCATGCGGATGTCCAGTTGAAGGGATTTGGGGGCCCTGACTGGGACGGCACGGCGGCCGACCGGGGCGAGGGCAATTTCGTCGCGGACTGAATTACCTGGGAAAGTAGTGACAATGTGGTGGAATCCTGCCTTGACAGGAATGCGAACCGTCGCGATTTGGGTGGTGAGAACCTGGCTGGTGAGACCCCTGATCTCGATGCGTAGTTCGTATTCGGCGTCGAGCGGAAAGTAGTGGTCGGCGAACATGCCGCCGCGGTTGGCGCCGAAGGGCACGCGCAGTGGGTCCGGGTCACGTTTGGCGGGGCGATCGGCGCTGGAGTCGGATCCGTAATACTCCACATCGAGCGGTTTCGTCTTGAGATCGCCGACTGCCGCCAGGCTGACAGAGCGCGCCAGCGAAAGGTAGCGGTCGATCAGGGACGGCGACATCGTGAGCACATCGGCCTGATTGTCGAAGCCGTTGCCTGAATCGTCGACGGGCAGGGCTTCGCCGGGTCTGGTGTCCAGCGCTAGCAGGTCGCGAACGGCGTTGCTGTATTCGACGCGGTTGAGGCGGTGCGGCATCGTCAGACCGGGGCTCGGATTGGCTCGTGCTGCCTGGTCGAGGGCCATCTCCAAATTGCCGGCAAACGCAGATCGAGCGGTGTCATCGGGGTGCGGCATACCTGCCGGCGGCATCTGCCCGCTGCTGACTTGCCGCAGCACGCGTTCCCAGACTCCCGCATCGTCGCTAACTCGGGCGGGATCGACTTTCTCCAGCACGAGGCCGCCCGTCTTCAGTCCTTCGCTATGACAGCCAATGCAGTATTGCCGAACGAACTTGCCCCGAGCCTGTGCTGCGGGCGTCTGGGCGCTCGCGGATGCAATGGCCAATGCCAGGACCAGTACAAACTTGACGTTCCGCGACGCGCCCACAACCGACATTAGATCTCCCGGGACCAATTTACGACCACCTGCGACTCAGCAGGAGTATTGAGTTGGCTTAGTACGGCGGAATAGATAGTGAATGTCATGCGTCGACAACCTGGGGATCAGGCAAAATGCAATCTCCTAGCACACCACTATCATCTCAGAATGTAACTCGCACCCCGGCCTGGTAAGCCTTGGCAGGCAAAGTATCGGTGGATTTTCCGAAACTGTTGCTGTTGAGATCTCCCACAGGTTCGAGGAGGTTGGTTCGATTGGGCAGATTGTAGCCGTCGATTCTCAGGTTCATTGAGATCCGTTCCGTGATGGCCAACTTCTTGCTAAGAGCGGCGTCGGTTTGAATGTAGCCGGGTCCGCGAAATACGTTGCGGCCCAGATTGCCATTCGTTCCAGGCGTGGGTACCGGGAAATCGGAGGCCTTGAAGATGCCCGTCAGGTAGCTCGCAGTCCCGTAGTCATCCCGTTTCAGAGAGGCGGCGGGGCTGTCGGGGCGATCGCCTCCCGTGCCATCGGCGTTGAAGTCGCCTCTTGGGTACGAAGCGCCGTGCGTGATGTTGAAGGGCTGGCCGCTTTGCATGACCATGGTTCCGGAGAGTTGCCAGCCGCCGAAGATTGCTCCTACAGGTCCTTTCTTCGCTTTCAGGAACGGGATTTCCCAAACGCCCAGAAAGCTGGCTCTGCGGGCCACGTCGAAGCTGGCGGCGGCGCGCTCGGCACGCCGATTATTGACGTCCTGAAAGCCGCCATCCGAGTCTCCGATTGCTTTCCCCATTGTGTACACGGCCTCGAAGGTCGCGCCACGGGAGAAAGGATGCCGCAGGTGCAGTGTGCCTGCATTGTAGATGGAATTGCCGGTTGACTGGTTCCAGTTGATCGCCGAGAAGCTGGGGTTGTAGCCACTGAACGTTCCGTCGAGAAGGTCACCGGCGTACCGGTTCACGTTGACACTGCTGTATAGCTTATGGCCTGCAGAGCCAATGTAATCGCCCTCGATGATCCAGCCCGGACGAACTTCGCGCTGGACTCCGAAGAACCAGTTGTGGACATAAGCCGTGGCGTAATTCGGGTCAAACGTGCTTGTGTTGACGCGGATTCCGAGGATGCCGTTATGGGAATCCAGGCCCTTCCGCAAAGACGCATCGACGGGGTAACCGAGGTAGGGCTTGCTGGGATCCCCCAGACTGTACGTGAAGGTATTCCCAAACTGGGCACCCAGGGTCACTGTAGCGAGCAGGGGCGGGTTGGAGCCCCAGCCTCCGTAGCTGGATGGGCGGTCGAACGTGACGCCGTAGCCGCCGCGAATCGACATTTTGCCGCGGCCGCCCGGATTCCAGGCGAAGCCGAACCGGGGCGCAAAGTTATTGTTGTCGGGCCGGTGGGGGCGATCCAGAAACTGCGCGGAGGCGTCGACCAAACGCTCCGAGAGATTTGCTCCTTTACCTAACACGAGGCCGTTCAAGTGTCCGTCGCCGTCCGTTGCGGGCGCGTAGTTCTCGTAGCGCAGACCGACGTTGACGGTCAAATTGGGGTTCACTTTCCAGTCATCCTGGGCAAAGAGAGCCATCTCATGTCTTCGCAAACGCTGGCTCTGGGTGGTTGGAGTCCCCGTGACCGGATCGACCAGACGCGTCATTTGCAGCGGCTTGTCGTTGACGAAAGACAGGACGTCGTTGAAGGTGTAACTCGGGACGTAATTGCTGGTGTTGATGTTCTCCGTGGGATCCCTGCGGATCTCTCCACCGAACTTTAGGGAATGGCTGTTCTTAATCCACGAGAACGTGTCCTTATAGTTGAGGCCATACTGCCACCAGGCCGAGGGGAAGGCGTTATCGCCAAAACTGGCGATAGGCGACACGGTCAGGAGCGGAATCTCGGGGTGGGGCAGGGCTGGCGGCCGGCCGCCTTCGTAGCGCATCGTGCCGAACTTAAACTCGTTGATCTTGTTGGAGGAGAAGATATGCGTTTCGTTCGTGCTCCAGAACAACGCGTGTTCGAATCTCTCACGGTTGAAGCCGGGCCTGGAGTTTCCGTCCAAAGAAGTGTTGCGGGTGCGGTAGAAATTCCCGAAGAATTTGTCTTTGCCGGGCCGGATCTCATGATCGAGGCGAACGCTGAACTGGTCGCCATTGCGGTAAGAATCCGGGGTGAACGTGGCGGCGCCATACGCCTGGAGGCCCGCTGGCGGGTTGACGAGAGCAGCGTTCGTCGGGAGCGAAACGAAGCTGGAGGTCGGTATGGCGATCGCAGGGAAATCGGTGAACACCTTGGCAGCAATGCTGTTCGGCAGGGCCTGCTTCACCCAATCCCGAAATGCCGGAGTCTCGACGGTGATGACTGCCGAACGGGCACCCGACATTCGCAGACCTTCATAAGAGGTAAAGAAGAACGTCCGGTTCCTCTTGACGGGGCCGCCGACGAAGTACCCGAACTGGTTCCGGCGAAACACGGAGACGCCTTTGCTTTCGAAAACATTGCGGGAAGCGAGCGTGTTGTTCTGGAAGTAGTGCGAGACACCTCCGTGGACGGCATTGGTCCCGGACTTCGAGATCATCTGAATACGGGCGCCTGAACTGCGGCCTTCCGTGGCCGAGAAGTTGTTCGAGACGACGCGGACCTCTTCTATC
>JAOAPO010000085.1 GCA_025462945.1 Bryobacterales bacterium | reverse complement strand
CAAGACTTCCGTCGCGGATGGACAGTGGGCACGCGTGGGATCGACGAATCTGAATATCGCTAGTTGGTTCGGAAACTGTGAGTTGGACTTAATCGTAGAAAACGAAGCCTTTGCCCACGAGATGGAGGAATTGTACCTTCAGGATCTGGTGAACTCGACCGAAATCGCCCTGGACAAACGAAACAGGGTACAGGGTTCAAATTCCCCCGGTCATCGACGACCCATTGCGGGTGGTGGCAGCACCAGCCGTGCTGCAGCGGGCGCTCTTCGCGTGGGCAGCGCGGTCGGAGCCGCCGTCACGAATCGGAGGGCATTTGAGCCGGTCGAGACCTGGATACTTGCCAGTTTCGGAGGACTGTTGTTGGGGTTAACCGTCCTCTTTAAGTTTTTCCCGGCGGCCTTGGTGTACCCAACTATCCTGTTGTTTGGGTGGATGGGTCTGGCGCTCGTCTACAAGGGCTGCAGGCTGCGTTTGAAGCGAGGCGCCGAAGCGGCTAAACCTAAGTCGACGCAACCTTCTACAACGGACGGGCATCGAACAGGTAAGTCTCATGGTCCATAAAGCATGGTTGGGGCTACTGGTGATGCTCGCCCTGTCTACTTATTCCGATCAGCCCGCCATGTTTCCTGCGAATTCACGACCGCTTACGATGGGTCGATCGTTCTTGACGGTTTCTCTCAACATTGCCAAAGTCGCCAATCCCAACGAGGTTGTCGAGGCAATTCGTAGAGCACCGCGGTTGCGTGAATCGGATTTATTTCTTTTTCAGGAAGTCCGTCACGAAAAGGGAAAGCCGAGTGTGGCTGAAGCCGTGGCGCACACGCTTGGGTTCGCCGTTGCATTCGTGCCTGCGGCCGCCGAAATCTATGATCAAGGTCTCGCCATCGTGAGTCGATATCCGATCGACGAAGTCCAGATTTCGACCCTTTAGCTGTGTGATCTACGCTTTCATTCCCGGAATCGTTTTGCCATCGCTGCTACGGTGCGAACACCTTGGGGCGACCTACGGGTCTGGAATGTGCATCTCGACACCCGTATAAATCTTGGCGAGCGTCTCGATCAACTGCAGCCGGTCATCGATGAGGCCGCAGGTTATTCATGTCCACGTCTGATCGGCGGCGATTTCAATACCAATGATTTGTACTGGTTTGGAAACGTATTGCCTCTGCCGTTCGGTCCGGCACACGGTACAGCAGTCCGTAGTGCGATGAGGACTAAGGGCTTCGAGACGCCGCTCCCCGCAGGCCTGGACACCTTCAAACCGTTTCGGCGTCAACTGGACTGGATTTATCTGAATGGACTCACTTCTGTGGCGGCCAGCGTAGAGCCGGCCCGATTTTCCGATCACAACGCGGTCTGGGTCCATGCCAGGCTATAACAGGCTCTTGCGAACGCCCGTAGTCACACGATTTGTTGCTGATAGGCTTTTTGCCCAGTCCGAGGGCTAATCAATGCTCGCTGGAACCCGAATGACGGCCCGCGTCGAGGAGGAACCATGCGCGCCGCTCCGTTTCGTCGACCCGGACTTCGATGAGACTGGCGCGCGCAATGGCGCGGTGCGCATCGTATGGTCTTGTGACCCGCTTTGCTGCTCCTCGGCATTAGGCTTCATCGTAATTCTCGGTCTCTGGACTTGTTAATCAGTTCACTTCCGATGATTGACTCCTCCCGCGGTTAGCAAGACGGGTTCGGATCTCAAGCATTGAAAAAGTGCTTTCCAACCCTGGGTTTCACTTGCTGCTCGCGAGATAATGAACGCCCTCGTGCGAATGCAATGGCGGAGCCGCCGGGTTCACCGCCGCGTTGCTGGATTTAGCTCGCTGTCCGGCGGAGGTTCTCTCCCCTCAGTGAGTACCAGTGTCCTCTTCTCACATTTCAACTAAAGAATATGTAGGCCGCGAGTGCTGAATAGTAACCCAGTGGTCCCGGGTGAACTCATGAATAATCCATTCGCCGCAGAAGCGCCCGACACCGCTGTTTTTCTCTCCTCCGAACGGGCCTGTGGGAGTGTCGCCACGCTGTGGTCGTTGACGTGAGTCATGCCAGCCTGCACACCCAGCGCAAACCGCACACCGCGCGCTTCGTTCCGAGTGAAAACGGCACTGGAAAGGCCGTATTGAGTGTCGTTTGCCACTCGCAATGCCTCGGCCTCTCCGTTGACTTTGATAATGGGAGCGATCGGGCCGAACATTTCGTCCTGAGCGATCTGCATATCGTTCTTTACGTCGACGAATACGTGCGGAGGCAGCACGTGACCGGTTGGATCACCACCGACCACTTGCCGTGCCCCCGCGGCTCTCGCTCCCTGGATATGCGCCATATGCGCCGCAAGTTGTTTCTTATTGATGATTGGACCGATGGACGTGCCGGGATCGTTGGGATCGCCGGACTTCAAATCTTGAGCGAGGGCACTGAAGTCACCGACGAATTCGTCATAAACCTTCGCATCGACAATGATGCGGTTGGTGCTCCTGCAGATTTGGCCTTGATGCAGGAATCGGCCAGCAATCGTGGCGCGCACCGCATGCTCCGCATTACCGCCAGGTTCCAGCGCGGCTCGCTCATGGCCGGGCCGGTCATAGCCACATTCTTCTGCTGGATCTTCTGTTCCAGTTTCTCGATGCGCTGCTGGTCCTGACTGCGCTCGGGCCCGCGTCCGTCCCCGAGAGCCAGCGAGGCATTCAGAAACAACTGCTCCTGCCATCGGTGAAACAGACTCGGTGCCAGCCGCGCCTCCTCGCAGATCTTCGAGGTCGGAATTTTCTCAATCGGATGTCGGCGCAGCAGCTTCGTCCTTTCCTCTGCGCTCCAGTGTCGGCGTTCTTTCGTCAAGCGTCTCGCTCCACATTCCTCTATCGGCGAGACTCCCTGAGACCTTTGACGGATGCGTCCGGGCGCCCGTGCGCCAGATCTCCTACCGCCCCCAACGACGGCGGCGCTGGTGCAGGCACTATCCGACCGGGTTTTTGGAATTTCCGTTTTGCACCCCCATGACCTTGAAATCGGATGTAACCTGCATCTGTGGGCTATATTGACAATCCTGCGCGCACACTTTGATCTGTTCGGGCTCCATTAAGGTCGAATAACCCGTGGAACCAAAACTGGATCGGACCCGCCCAGCAACTCTTATGGCTGGCAGCGGCGGATAGTGGCATTCAGCCACTGGCATGTTCCGGTAACGCCGCTTCGCGGTGCCGATGTCCGGGTTACCGACGATCCACTCAGAACTCGGAAGCAATTCAAAGGATACGGGTTTTCCGTCAACTTGAGCCGCCGGGCCCAACTGGAGCGGCGTGCAGACCCGGCGGAAGGGATGGCGAGCGCTGGGCGACACTGCGCGCATGGGCCGAGAAGATGAAGGACTGGGAGGTGCTGACGCTGTTGCAAAAGCAGGGCAGCCTAATTCATAACCTCGCTTTTCAACTTGCGATGGATCAGATCAGTATGCTCTCGGAGAAGACCCAGGGAGACGAGCCGAGGATAGTAGTACACCCCAATGCGCCACGGGCACTGTTTCGTGATCAGCTCACCCCGACTTGCGGCAGCATAAACAAGCTTCATTACTTGCGGTTCGGAGAACTCACATGCTTTGTCTGGGGTGCCTACCCACCCACTCCCATTTACAGACCGGTCTGTGAGGAAATGCATGCGGCAGTTGTCCGGTGCGCAGAGGACGATGCCAGCAGGTGTCTGGCCCCTTTCTGACCTCGGAGGGCAGTCGACGCGCTATAAGATTCGATGAGCCGTGCTCGACACCTTCGAGAGAAGGCGCTGGCGCGGGTTTGTCAGCGGTGCGCTACTCAGAAGTTACCGTCGGTGTCAGCAGGACGGACGTAGAACGACCGGTGGACGACTCGCGCGCAACAGCCAGAATCTGACCTGGGCTATTGACGACCTCTGCCCCGAGGATGTCCCATCCGGGATCGATCAGAGTGTTCAACGACACGGGGCGCTTGCTGATCTCACCGATGGCGCCGGTTGAATCGTAGATGTAATTATCAGTGCTGATGACTCCTCCGGTGTAGAGAATCAGCCCCGTGTCGCTAATGGAGTTCGCTCGCGCTCCGTTTTCAGGAGACGGAATAGAAATGGTTCCCTTCCCGGGCGTGTAGAGCAGCTGTTTTCGCGGCGTGTAAAAGCTTGGGGGCGCGTCCGGATCTTTCTCGTCGGTGATGAAGACCAGTTGCCCACGGTTGTTGAAGATGTCGGTATAGCGATCAAAGGTGTCGGCGGTCACTCCGGGCGTATAGACGACGCTTCCCGCAAAGAATGGCGCCAGGCCGCCCTGAGCTCCAATGACAATGCCGGCGTCCGTGATGGCCTGTAGCCGGGTCAGCGTGATACCCGGGATGGTCGAGGGTGGGATCGGGAACCCGCTCCCGGCGACGTTGCCGCCATCGCTGATGTATCTCCTGCCTCCGCCGGTAACGGAAACTGGCGACTCGTTAAGCCAATAGATTTCGTAATGCGACGGTCCCGAGGGCACGTACAGGAAGGCACGCCCGCCGAATTGGTCACGGGGGTTCGCCGAACACCCCCCGGGGCATCGGTCGATGATGCTCGAGACGATGACTCCCGAGTTGTTCATGTATTCGGGACCCGTGTGGATGACGATCGAATCCCCGAATGTCTGAGCGCCGACGTTGATGCGCTCACCCGTCGGAAGGATGACGACGACGGGACCCGATGCGAATTGGATTTGGACAGGGCCGACGCCAGCCACCCACCCCCGGTCGTTGAGGACATTCATGTAGCAGGTGTCCGGTGCGCAGAGGTCACGGACCGAGTAATGCAGCGGAGGTGCTGCACTGGCGGTGCAGCTTGCGAGCAGACAGGACAGCACCAACGATTTGTTCACGTTCACTGGGACCTCCGGGGCGCTTCGTAGATGACAGCAAGTTGTCTAGGCCGGTTAGCTGCCCCTCTCGAATTCAGAAGGCAGCCAACGCAGTACGAGAAAACGATGAGCCGTGTCGAGGACCCCCGGCATACTGAAGGCTGTGAGCAGTTCTTCGACGCGTCCACCCTGCCGGCACCATCATACCTCTTCCGCGCTATTCATTGGCTGGTCGATGTTGTGCTCGCCCTTATAATTCTTCAATCGACAACACCATATTCTGTTCACAATGTCAGCTGCATGTACAGACCCATGACGAACGCATTGCGAATCTTGCCCGTTCCTCCGGGATTGAATACGTATTGGAGGTTGGGGCGAATCTTGAGCCAGGGTGTAAGCTGCACGCCATAGTCGATTTCGGCGATGCTCTCGTAGGTCTGAATTCCCACGGCTCCGGGCACCACGGTGTCGAGGTCCTGCTGATATCGGGTCAAGCGGGAGTTGGTGCGTGCATAGGCGACCATGAAAGAAACCACGTCGTTGTCGCGACGGGCAAAGGTGCCCTGGTAGTGGCCGCCGGCCACCCAGAAATACCGATACTTGGCGGTGTCCGGATCGCCCATGGCGGCCATGAATCCCAAGGTCAGGCCGCGCATGGCGCTGGATTGTTCGCGAAAGACCATGTGATCGGCCATGATGTAGCCGCCCCACCGACCGCCGTGCTGCTCGAAGGGTTCGCCTGTCAGAGCCGCGGAAAATCCATTGACATCTTTGAGTACGTCCGGTGTTTTCGATGAATTGTAATAGCCGCCAATCTTGTAGTCGCCGGGCAGTTCACCACTTCCTCGGCCGGGCGACCAACCGAGTTCGATGGGTACGAAAGCACCGGTGCTCCGAAAGCTCAGATTGAAGCCGGCATCGGCGTCGCCCTGGTTGGGATTGACCTGATAGATGCCGGTCGCTACGTAGAAATCCGGCCGCGGGCGTACTTGAATACGAGCGCCCCATTCCGCCGTCGGAAAGTTGTGCGCGCCGCTATTGACCGTCATGGCATTCGCATGACCGCAGATCACCCCGTTCTGGAAATTGCAGAAACCCGGAAGGCCCGCGAAGTTATCGCCTATCGGCGACCAGCCCAGTTGAATCGTTACCTTCTGTTTGAGCAAATCCTGTTGGTAATTCATCTCCGCCAGTCGAAAGTTCTGGCCAGCACCGTAGAGTTCCTGTACGGCAAACTGGTTTCCGAGCGCATCGGCCGATAAACTACGTCCCACGCGGTCGGTCAGGGTGACCTGGATCTTTGCATCGGGCATTCTCATCAGTCGGTTGAGGTCGAAATCCGCGCCAAAGTCAATTTGCTGCGTGTAACGCCCCGTCTGATAGTTACCTCCCAAAGGGTTCCCCGCGCTTTCCGTGGTGAAGTGCGCGCGTATGTTGATGCCCTTATCCTGGAGCGTGGTCCGCGCGCGGCCCCAGTCGCCGGTCATTGTCGACTGATTGAACCCACCCTCGACCGCCTGTTGCGCAGGTACCGGAAATGGGCACAGCAGGATCAAGCTGAACAGTGAGATTCGTGACGGCGGCAGCACCCCCGGAGTCGAGCCGCGCTTTGGCCGATATCTCTGGAGCATCTTCGAATCTCAACAAAAACTTCGATGATCTGAAGCTTCATCAATCGCGCAATTGTGTTGCCACCAATCCCGATCCAGGGTGACCTATAGAGAACCATAATGTGGCTAAACCAAATCGCAGCGTTACACATTCCGTAAAGTAGAGGCAGATGGTTGAGCGTCCAGCGGTCCCGTTTTGGATGTGGCCGAATGTTCTCAGCCTCGATGCACCCATCATTGCCGTGCTCTGGCAGGACTTCCTCAACCGCTGCTACCCCGCCACGCTGCACCCAGCCGGCCGCATCGTCCTCGGTCTCACCGTGTGGGCCGTCTACCTTGCCGACCGCCTTCTTGACGTTCGCCACCCGGCCAAGGCCCCAACTCGCGACAACGATTCCGTCCGTCACGCCTTCTACCGCCGTCATCCCACCTTCGCGCGACTCCTTCTCGCAACGGTGCTCGCTGCCGACGCGCTGATTGTCGCGCTCTGGCTGAGGCCTGCCGTGCTGGCCACGGGCCTTGTGGTGGGTGCCGGAGTCGCGCTCTACCTCGCCATGTTCCCGTTGCGCCAATGGAGCGCGCTCGCCAGCAAGAAACCTGCCGCGGCGCTGCTCTTCACAGCAGGCGTCTTCCTGATCACCTGGGTCGGCACCCTCCACCCAACGACGCAACTGGCCGGACCCGCCGCTGTGTTTTGCGGACTCTGCCTAGCGAACTTGCGGTTAGTTCAGGGGTGGGATGTGGCACGCCGACAGGGCTGGCTGTTGCTGTTCGCAGCCGTGGGGCTTCGTGCGGTCACACGAGGACTACCGTGGTTCACTGCGGTTGAACTCAGCGCCGCAGGTCTCGGAACGCTGGCGCTCGCAGGGCCTCGAATCTCCTGGAACGCGCGCGGTGTTCTTGCAGATGTCGCCCTGCTGACGCCAATCCTCTTCCGCTAAGCTCGCCTTCAGTCGAGGTCCGCGAAGAGTTCGTCCAACGCAATCGCGATAGCCGTCCCGGCCACGCGCAGCGTGCCGTCCCTGGGTTCAGTTAAGGCACCTTTCGTGCACCACCACGCCCGCCGCAGCACCGGGTCCAGAACCCAAACTGTTCCTACGCCGAACGCGAGATAGTCGTCAATGCGGTCCTGCAGGCTCGCCAGGGTGTCCGACGGTGAGAGCACTTCGAGACACGCCAGAGGCGCGCGAGTGAACACTGGCTCGATCGCCTGATCTCGCGAAACGATGCAAACGTCCGGGATTCGAAACCGGGAAGGTGACACTCGCAGCCGCTGTTCCGGCAGCACCCGGACATTCCACTCGCGCTGGCGGGAGCGGAGCAATGCGATCAGCGCCCCTTGCAGATTGGCGTGATCGTATTCACCCACATTTCGCTCCTGAAGCTCGCCGTCGATCAATTCGCGGTCGGGCCGGTAAGCAGTATCGAGGTAGTCCGTTACGGAGAGCGCTGTGGCGGCGGAAGCCATTGATATTCGCCTTTATTATAGGCGCTACTACGCCTGCAGTGCAGCTTCAGCGTCCAGCACTGCAGCGGATCCAAAAATCACTGACGCAATCCGAATCGCAGCCAGAATGGTCTCTTCCGTGACGCCCTTTTCGCGCAGGACCTTCTCGTGTGACTGTACGCAGTTGCCGCAACCGTTGATCGCTGACACCGCCGTGCACCAAAGCTCGAAGTCAACCGGGTCCGCGCCATGTGACCGAATCACCTGCATCCGCAGACGTGCCGGAATTTGGCTGTACTTCTCATTCCCGCTCAAATGCTGAAAGCGGTAGTAGATGTTGTTCATGCCCATGATGGCGGCGGCAGCCTTGGCCCCGCCCATCGCTTCGGGCGAGAGACGCTGCGACGCCTCCGCCACCACGGCCCGCAAGAGGCGTGGCTCGCGCGCGGCGATGGCCGAAGCCACCGCCGTGCCCCATGTCTGCTGTTCCGTCAGTTCACCCTGTTTCAGGACGTTCTGCAGGTTCAGTTTCAGGTCGCGCGCGTAATCGGGAAAAAGAGGATAAAGATTTTCCATGCCACTCACCTGGATGCTTAGACGCTCAAAACGGCGTCGCCCTTGTTCCAGTTGCACGGGCACAGTTCGTCCGTCTGCAGCGCATCCAGAACACGAATGACTTCCTGCGGGTTGCGCCCCACGGACAGATCATTCACCGAAACGAAGCGGATGATGTTTTCCGGGTCCACAACAAACGTTGCACGCTGCGCTACGCCCGCGTGGGGGTCGATAATGCCGAGAGCCTGGCAGAGTTCGCGCTTCACGTCAGCGAGCATGGGGAAGGGAAGGTCCTTCAGATCAGCGTGATGCGTACGCCATGCATGGTGCACGAATTCGGAATCGGTGCTGCCACCCAGCACCTGGGCATCGCGGTCCGCGAACTCGCCGTTCAGCTTGCCGAACGCAGCGATCTCCGTCGGGCAAACGAAGGTGAAGTCCTTCGGCCAGAAAAAATAAACCTTCCACTTATTGGGATAGGTCTGGTCGGTGATCTCTGTGAACGCGTTCTTGAGGTCCAGCGAAACGGTCGCAGTGACGGCAAATGTGGGAAACTTCTGTCCTACTCCAAGCATGCTTTTCTCCTGTAATTTGTGAAATTTAAGCGATCAAACCGTCGATGGCTGCGGCGAGAGTGTAATCCTTCTCCGTTAAGCCATCGGCAGTGTGGGTGTAACTGGTTACTTCGACCTTGCCCCATGTCAGCAGCAGGTCCGGATGATGATTCTGGGCCTCGGCCACCACAGCAATGCGGTTGACGAACTCCAGCGCCTTCAAAAAGTCGGGAAAACGAAATACCTTATGGATGTGGTGCCCGTCCACCACTGTCCAGCTTTTGATGTTTTCTATTGGCATCGGATGCACGTGCCTCTCAGAATCACTTCGAACGCGCGGAAGCGATCGGCTTTCGAATCCTCAGGCAGGTCGAACCACTCAACATCTTCCACCGCACCGCACTTGTCGCAGATAAAGTGATGATGGGGTTCGAGGTTCGCATCATACCTGGCAGCCTTGCCGTCCAGCGTGAACTCGCGGACCAGCCCGGCCTCCACCAGTGCGTGCAGCGTGTTGTACACAGTTGCCCGCGACGCCAGCGCATGCACCTTGTTGACAGCCTGACAAAGCTCTTCCACCGTCGCGTGGTCGCGCCGCAGCAACAGGTGCTCCAGCACGAAGAATCTCTGAGGAGTCCGTCGAACACCCGTTCGCTGGAACGCCTCTTCGATCATCTGTGCCGCTTCCGCTGCCGTTA
>JAOAPO010000057.1 GCA_025462945.1 Bryobacterales bacterium | reverse complement strand
TTGGGCAGCCGCACCCTTGACCGCTTCCAGAGCTTCGCCAGTCAGCGCCTTGAATGCCTCGGCTCCTCCGGCGAGTTCGATGTTCTTGTTGTCAAAAATCTTGCCCATCTCGGGCAATACGAAGTTAATGGAAAGCGTGCCTGCGGTGCCCATCAGGCCCATCAGCAGTGCGCCGCCGCGAGGGAAACGTTCTGACGCCGTCGCCAGCATGGTCGGCCACATGAAGCAGACGCCGCAGCCCCAGACCGTTGCGGCCAGGATGCCGGTGACGGGCGAATTCGCCTTGCTGAGAGCCACAAGACCCAGCGCAGCCAGAAGGCATGAAATCCAGAGCAGGCCAATGGGAGAAAGCTTGTGGGCGATGGGTCCGGCAAAGTGGCGCGCCACGAACATGATGCCGCTGACGTAGACCAGCAGCAGGATGCCGGGCATGTGGACGGTGCGAGTGAGAGCCAGATCCACCCACTGTCCAGGAGCCAGCTCTGAGGCGGCAGTCAGGAACATGCAGCAGAACAAAACAAGGAACATGGGGTTCAGAAGTTCTTTGAACATGTCGCCGAAGCTGACCCCCGAGGCCGCACGTTCGGTGGGCGGAAACTTTAGGCCGATGCACAGAACCAGGACCACGATGGCTGGCACAATGACGATTGCCAGCTTGGTCTGCCAAGTGATACCGGCGACACCGAGGCCGTATCCGAGCAGGCCGCCAGCGATCAGACCGCCCGGCCACCAGGCGTGCAAAACGTTCAGTTTCGCGGTCTTGTCATTCGGGTAGAGAGTGGCGGTGAGCGGGTTCACGACGGTTTCGACCAGTCCCCAGCCGATGCCAGTGATGACCGCGCCGGTCCAGATCACGTTGTAAATGCCCGGACCCGAGGCGAAGTGTGAAGCAAAGAGGATTGTGAGAGTGCCGATGATGAAGCAGACAGCGGAAAGCGGCAGCAGCAGCGCCATGCCAATCATGTCCAGTAACGGGCTGCCAATCGCGATGGTGAACGCGAAGCCAAGAAAAGGTACTCCCAGGACGGAGCCGATCATTTCGGCGGAGTGCGCCTTGTCGATGGGGTCGAAGAAGATCCGCTGCAGGTCGCTGGCGATGTTGGCGCGCAGCGAGGCTGCCATACCGGCAGTGACGAGCGCGAGAACGCTCACGAGAAAGATTCTGGACTTGTTGTAAGCTGCGTGGCGATCGACACTTGCCGCGGCGCTCATACCTGGTGCGCTCATATTCCTGCTGAGCATACCGCACTCGACGCAGGGAAGTTCGTTATTGCCTGATTACCGCGCCTGTCCCGGCGATCTGGTACACGGTCTTGCCGGTCTTGATCTTCGAGGCGTCAAACTTGCGATGCTGCTCGGCCGCCTCGTGCTTACCTTCTTCGGTCAGTTCTTCACGGGTGCGCTCGAATTTCTCCAGCTTGCCTTCCGCAATCGCCGCCTTGCCGACGGCGGTCTTGGGAAAGACGATAACGCCGTCGTCCACCTTGATCCGCAGCAGGTGGCCTTCAGTATCGGTCAGACTCATCCAGCAGCCGGCCATCTCACAGACCTCCGTCACCTTGCCGGAAACCTGTACCGTCTTGCCCTCCAGCGCGTCGGCACCGGCCAGCAGCGTTCCCAGGGTGACCGGCGCATCCAGCGTAAGAGGCTTACCGAGACGGAGATCGTCCGCGAACGCCAGGGAGGCAAGAGAGAATGCAAGGGCAGCGATTCGTACCTTCATGATGCTCTGATTATCACCCGCCTATAATCAACGAGGGTGCTGCACGAACTTGTTGTTGAAAACTATGCCGTCGTCGATCGCTTGCGTGTTCGCTTCCACGCAGGGCTGAACCTTCTAACGGGCGAAACCGGAAGTGGCAAGTCGATCGTGGTGGATGCTCTCGGGCTGCTGCTCGGGGGGCGTGCCTCGGCGGATATGATCCGCTCCGGGAAGGACCGTGCGCGCGTCTCGGGCCGCTTTGATGCACCGGAGCGCGCCAATCAGGCGCTGATACAGGCGGGTCTCGAAACGGAGGACGGCGAACTGCTGCTGGAACGCGAAATCCTCTCGAACGGCAAGAGCCGCGTTTTCGTGAACAATCGCCCGGCTACGGTGGCGCTGCTGAAAGAGCTCAGTGGCCATCTGGGTGACATTCACGGGCAGCATGACCAGCAGTTGCTCTTCGACGCAGCCGCCCAGCTTTCCATGCTCGACAGCTTCGCCGGTGTTCGCGACGAGCGTCGTGCGCTGCGCGAGGTTTATCTGGCGTGGCGGGCGGCGGGCGATGCGATCGATGAACTTGAGGGCTCCGATCAGGAGAAGCTGCGCCTGCTCGACCTGTGGCAGTTTCAGCGCAATGAGATCGAACTGGCCGAACTGCAGCCGGGCGAGGATACGGAACTCGAAGACGAGCGCCGCGTCCAGATGAATGCGGGCAAGTTGCTGGAAACAGCCGGGTCTGCCTGGGAAACGCTGTACGAAGCTCCGGAATCGGTGTGGGCCGGCATTCGCGGCGTCTCGAAAAAACTGGACGAACTCGCGCGCATCGACGGCACGATGGAATCGGTGCGGCTGGCTTTGGAGCCCGCGCTGATCGCCGTGCAGGACGTGGCGTACTCGCTGCGTGATTACGTCGGCCGGATCGAAGCGAACCCGGCTCGTCTGGAAGAGATCGAGAGTCGTCTGGCTGGCCTGGAAAAGTTGAAGCGGAAGTATGGCGCCTCGGTGGCCGAGATCCTGACGTTCTTCGAGGATGTGAAGCGGCGGATCGCGGAGATCGAAACCGCTGGCGAGCGGCTGGAAGATCTGCGGCAAGAGCAAAGCGCGCTGGCGAAGAAGTACGAAGCTGCCGCACGCAGCCTGACGGAACACCGGAATGCGGCGGCAGCCAGGCTGTCGAAGCGCGTCGAGGAAGAACTGCGGCCTCTCGCCATGGAAAGGGCGCATTTCCGCATCTCGGTGGAGGCCGCGGCCTGGTCAGACAGCGGGGCGGACAAGGTCCGGTTTCTGGTGTCTCCGAATGCCGGGGAGGAGCCAAAACCCCTGGAGCGAGTGGCGTCTGGCGGCGAACTCTCTCGTGTGGCGCTGGCCCTGAAGGCCTGCCTGGTGGGCTCGAAAGGCTCATCGGCGGCGCACCTGCGCACCCTCGTGTTCGACGAAATCGATACGGGTATTGGTGGCCGCGCGGCGGAAGGCGTCGCCCGCCGACTGAAGAAGCTTTCGGCTGAAAACCAGGTTATCTGCGTCACACACCTCGCGCAGATCGCCTGCTTCGCCGACCATCACTACCGGGTGGGCAAGACCGAGAAGGCCGGTCGGACGGTGGCGGAACTGGAAGAGCTGGACCTGGTGAAGAGTACTGAAGAAATTGGCCGGATGCTGAGCGGCGAAACTCTGACGCCGGAAGCCGTCAGCAATGCCGCGGAGCTGATGCGCGCAGCCCATACAACCGTTTCGGTCTAAAAGCCGTAATATATAGAGGGACCGGAAATTGAACGCGGAATAGTTCGCTCCGTTCCCCGCATCTAAGAAGTGGAGGCATCATGCATCTCAATGGGATCTACCGGACGCTCGGCCTGACTGCCGCGTCTCTCTTCCTTTCCACCGCGGTGTTCGCGGCGTCGAACTTCCCCGATCCGGAGGCGAAAGCTGGCGCGACGGCCGGGAAGCCCGCCGTGGCTGTGCTCGCGGGCGGCTGCTTCTGGGGCCTTGAGGGTGTATATGAACACACCAAAGGTGTCATCGACACGCAGGTTGGATATGCGGGCGGCAGCAAGAAGACAGCGACTTACAAACAGGTGAGCGAGGGCAACACGGGCCACGCGGAATCCATCAAGGTCACGTATGACCCGGCCCAGATCAGCTACGGCCAGCTCCTGAAGATTTTCTTCTCGGTCGCTCACGACCCCACGACGCTCAACCGCCAGCACTACGATGTGGGCACGCAGTACCGGTCGTCCATCTTCTTCTCCGATCCCGAACAGAAGGACGCAGCCGAGGCTTACATTAAGCAACTGAATACCGCCAAGGTCTTCAAGAGCCCGATCGTGACGACGGTAGTTCCGCTCGAAGCCTTCTATCCGGCTGAGGATTACCACCAGCACTACCTGGATAACAATCCGACGCAGC
>JAOAPO010000054.1 GCA_025462945.1 Bryobacterales bacterium | reverse complement strand
GTCCATCACCCAAGTCAGGCGAGCGGAAGGAAAGCTTTGCTTGAGCGAAACCACACCGGGCAGCGCGTGAATGATATCCCCCATCGCACCGAGCCGAATTATCAGGATTTCTCGCAACCCGGTAGTTTAACATTCGTGGAAAAAAGGGTTTCAATGGATTACGGCGTCAGGATGCGCAGCGCTTCGTCGGCAACCCGGTCCGCGGAAACCCGCGTCATACAGCGGTGATCGATCGGGCACTCCCGCTTCTTGCACGGTGCGCACTCCACCCGCTCGCGCACCAGATGTGCCGACGCGCTGCAGGGTCCTGTGGCCGTCTCGTCAGTCGGACCGAACACAGTAATCGAAGGCACCCGAAGCGCTGCCGCGATATGCATCGCACCCGAATCGTTGGTTAGAAAGAACTGGCACGCGGCAGTCATATCGATGAACTGGCGGAGCGTCGTCTTGCCGGCCAGATTCAGCCCCCCGACCGCTGCCGCAACTCCCTCGCACATGGCGCGTTCCGCACTGGAACCGAACACCGCTACGTCCGCACCAATCCCCTCAGCGATCCTGCGAGCTGCGGCCGCAAACCGCTCCGGAAGCCAGCGCTTGGCTCCACCAAAGGCAGCCCCCGGACTGACACCGACAATGCCTCGGGTCAGTCCCCGCGCAGCCAGCATCTCCACGCCACGCTGACGAGCTTCATCGATACCGGCAAAATGAATCTCAGCGATAGTGGGCAGCCGGTCCAGTAACTTCGCGCGCACCAGCAACTCCGGATAGTAGTAGCGCTCATGACGTGGTATCTCGCCGGGCTCTGGGCAGGGTACCGCGTCGGTCAGCATCCAGCCGCGGCCATCCCGCGCATACCCGATGCGCCGCGGTACGCCCGCGGCAAAGACCAGTGCCGCACTCTCGAACGAATTCGGCAACAGCACGGCCATGTCGAATCGCTCCCGCCGCAGGTCCTGAGCCTGCTGCCACTTAGCCCGGAAATCCTTCAACCCCGGCGCACCGGCGAGAGTGATGATGCGGTCGATCGACGGCTCACCCTTATAAAGATCGGCGACCCACGCCTTCGCCAGCACCACGACTTCCGCGTTTGGGTACCGTAGGCGCAATGCCCGAACGGCACCCAAAGACATCACGGCATCGCCGATCCAGTTCGTGGCCCGGATCAGAATCTTCACGGCGTTACGGGTGCGTCCGGTTGCGTGTTGTGACTGTGGTTTGGCGCGTTCAGGAATTCCTGCAAGGCCCCCACGTCTCCCCCGAAGTGGTTCTCCAGTAGCTGTTGCAGTGCGATTCGCCGGAGCTTGTCCCGTTCCGCCGTTGCCCTGTACCGGAAGCCCCGCCCCTCTTTTCGGCGCGATACAGCGCTGCGCCGCGAAAGCCGCTCTAAAAGCGTCAGTACCGTGGTGTAAGCCAGCGGCTTATCGCCGGAAACCAGCAGCCGGACATCTTCAACGTTGCCCTCGCCCAGTTGCCAAAGCGCGTTGAGGCACGCCATTTCAAGTGGCGGGGGAAGCTCTTTCTCGCGTGCCATCTAATCCTTCTCGTTTAGTGCCAACTGCAGCTTCGATCCGAACAGCGAATCGTTGCACGGTGTCTCCGCAACCCCCGGAGGGGCTTCGGGCTCCACCGGCTCAGGAACGCTGACAATCTCCGCCATGTCATTCTCTGCCGTCCAGTAGCGGTCTTTGCGCAGCGCCGAACGCTCCAGAGATGAACTGTAGCCAGTGAATAAGCCCTCAGCCAGCGGTTCCTTCGCGATCAGGACTCGCATGCACTCTACCTTCGAGTCCAGATCATCCAGGTAATGCAGCACCAGCGCCTCTGCGAAAATCGGCAGCCGCGGCGACCCGAACTCGTATTTCCCGTGGTGGCTAAGAACCATGTGCTCGATCAGCGTTCGCAGTTCCAGCGGAAAGTCCGGAAACGCCCGGAATTTCTCAGCCAGCATCTGAATCGCAATCGTAATATGACCAAGCAACTGCCCTGCCGCCGTATAGCCAAACGCCCGGTCGAAGCTGAGTTCGTAGATCTTTCCTATATCGTGCAGCACAACGCCGGCAATCAACAGGTTCTGATCGAGCGTTTTGTAATGCTGCGCAACACCTTTGGCCAGCCCTGCCAGCGAAAGTACATGCTCCAGCAGGCCGCTTCGGTACGCATGGTGAATCGATTTCGCAGCCGGAGCGAACTTGTATCTCGGCGCAATCTCTGGATCGTCCAGGAACGCATTCAGCAGGTTTCGGATGTCACTGTTCGTCAGTGCGTTGACGATGCCGCGCAACTCGGCCCACATTTCTTCCGGGTCGCGCAGCGACGAGGGGAAGAAGTCGGATGCATCCACCTCATGCGACTCCACCGGACGCAGCTTATGGATGGTGAACTGCAGCCTGTTGTTGTAAAGCTGCGCGAGCCCCTTCACCTTGACGAAGTCGTCGCGCTCGAAGGTCTCCATCACCTCCGGCACGCCGTCCCACATCTTGGCGTCGACTTCGCCGCTGCGGTCCGACAGCAGCAGTGAGAGGTATGGCTCGCCTGTTTTCTTCTGCCGAATCTCTTTCGACTGCACCAAAAAAATGGCCGTCGTGACCTCGTTCGGCTTTAAATCCCTTACCAGCGGCGACTTCATTTGGTGGGCGAACTATCAGCGTTCTTAACCGGTGTGCTCGGAATGGGAGCCACCGTCGGTGGCGCGGCTTCTGAACTGTCTTCTACACCAGTGCGTCCGTACGGTACGACCTTCAGGAACTTCTTAAAGCGGCGCTGATTGGCCACAGCTTCCTTTGTTGTGGTCTGCGGCTTCAGCTGGGCCGGATCTTTCCACGTGGTGTCCTTGTCCGGCGCAGCGCCCGTATCTACATAACCCGGCTTGATCTGCAGGAACGCGTTCTGCCGCAATTGCGTCAGCAGTGCGTGCAACTTGGGCTGTACCTTCGGCTCAGAAAGGCGGCTCTGAATTTCGTTCTGCACTTCTTCGAAGGCGGCCTGACCAGCCACCGTGCGGTCTTCGATTTTTATGATCTCAAACCCCGGGCCGATTCGGATCGGATCCGTCACATAACCCTTCTTCTGTGCGAAGACCACATCTTCCAGCGCCTTGTTCAGTTGCCCTCTCGGGAACGTACCCACCAGCCCGTCGTCTTTCGCTGTGTCCGGGTTATCGGAATATTGCCGCGCGAGTTCGGGAAACTTCTCTCCCTTGCGCGCCCGTTCCACCAGGTCTTTGGCCTTCTTCTCAGCCGCCGCAACCTTCGCGGGAGCATTGTCACCCGTAGAAATCAGAATCTCGCGGAAAGTCACTGTCTCTTGCCGTACGAATTCGGCTTTGTGGTCTTCGTAATACTTCAGCTGATCAGCCTTCGGGATCGTGACGTTCCGATATACTTCCTCGCCGATCACGCGCCGGGCCAGCAGACTGTTTTTGTACTTCAGCTTCAGGTCTTCCAGGCTTTCTCCGCCCGATTGCTCACGGACCCACGTTTGAAACTTATCCATCTCAGCGATGCCGCTGGTCCGCTGCATGTCAGCCACCCAGCGGTTCACATCCGCGTCGACATTGATGCTCATGTCGCGGCCCTTTTGAACCAGCAAGAGTTCGTCGATCTTCTCTTTGAGCGCATCCGCAGAGAACTTGGTGACCGTCTCCTCCAGTTGCTGCCCGGTCATACCCTGCTTCACGGCCTCCGCGCGGATCAGGGCGCGTGTTTGCGCCAGTTCACCGCGGGTGATGATCTCGCCATTGACCTTTGCAACGATTTCTTCGATCACTTTGATTTCCGCGCGTTCGGCCGCGCCCGCGGTGCTCGGGATGGAAACCAGCGACGCCAAAGCCACTGTAGAGAGCCAGATCTTCATAGACATACGTAACCAGTATCGCAAATGAAAGTGGGACGAAACGGCGCACCGCCCCTCGCATTCGGGGCGCGACTCGGGTATCATCTTAAGACCCTATGGGACTCCTCAGACTCTTAGCAGCCCTCCTCACCCTCACCTTCCTCTCCGGAACTCTGCCCGCGCAGACCGCGAAAAAGGCCCCGCCTAAAGCAGCCGAAAAGGCGTCGGGAAATGCAGCCGAAAAGGCGTCGGGAAAAGCCGCCGAAAAGGCGTCGGGAAAAGCCGCCGACGCGAAAGCGGGTGCGGTGGTCGACATCAATCGGGCTGCCGCCGCCGAACTCAAGACGATTCCCGGGATTGGCGATGCCTACGCGACCGCAATCATCAAAGGTCGACCCTACGCCAACAAAACCCAGTTGAAAACCCGCGGCATCATCCCTGATGCAGTCTACGAGAAGATCAAAGACCAGATCATTGCGAAGCAATAGCTCCACCGCAAGACGGTTCGGCGCCACGTTCCGGGCGCTGGTGTGCCTGCTTCTGTTCGCCTTCGCCGCAATCGCGGGCGGTCGCGGCTTTCGCACCCTGCATCGTTTAGAAGAGCAGTACGCAAGACATGGCAAGGACTTCGGCACGATCGGTGTCGAGGAGTACGTGCGAATGGCCCAGCAGCTCCGAGACGCCCGGCCCGGCAAGTACATTCTCGAGTCGAAGCGGAGCACCGGCGGCGGGTCGAAATTCGATATGCGAAATAACTCATTCGTGTCCTTCGATGCCGATGGCACCATCCGATCTTTCTTCGTTCCCAAGGACGGTATCCGCTTTTTCCAGCGCCAGACAACAACCTCCGGCCGCACCGTTCCAGCCCGCTAAGTCCGCTCTCGAATCGGCGGTCCGCCCTTATGGTAAAGTTCAGTGAGATATGGCAAGAAGTGTAAACAAAGCCATCCTGGTCGGAAATCTCGGACGGGACGCAGAAACCAAATTCACGCCCGGCGGAGCCGCTGTAACGCGCTTTGCCGTCGCCACCAGCCGCCGCTGGAAAGACCAGACCAGTGGCGAGTGGAAGGAAGAGACCGACTGGACCAACGTCACCTTGTGGCGTCAGGAAAATCTGGCCACTTACCTCACCAAAGGTAAGCAGATCTACGTCGAAGGCCGCATCCACACCCGCAGCTACGAAGATAAGGATGGCAAGAAGGTCTATGCCACCGAAGTCGTAGCCGACGAAGTGATCCTCCTCGGTGGCAACGCCGGCGGTGGCGGCGATCGCGGCGGTGGCGGTGACGAGTACGCACAGTCTTCCCGCCCTGTCTCCATGCCCCGCTCAGCCCAGCAGCGCTCGTCCGCTCCGCCCGCGCAGCAGGACGACTACCCCCAGGGCATTACTGACGACGACGTTCCGTTCTAGCCACCATGAGCGTTTTTGAAGACCGGCGCGAAGAACTCGAAAAGCATGAATTCATGATGGGTACCTCGCGCGGTCGCCTCGCCGTCTCGCTCGACGTGCTCACCGACGCCCTCGTTTTGGTCGGACAGCACGGCGTGTACTGCCGCAGTGAACGCCAGCCGAATCAGCCTGCCATGGATATTCGCACCATCGCCAAAGCGATCGAAGACGCCAAAGACCTGATCGGCAGCGTACTCACCGAACTGAAAACGCCGCCCTCCACTTCTTAGTCGGGGCGCACAAAAATTAGTCGGGGCGCACAAAAAGGTTCGATCGCTTCTCTCGCCCGATCGACGTCGGGTCGCCATGTCCCGCAATCACCACCGTATCCTCGGGCAGCGTATACAGCTTGCCCCGGATGGAACGCGCAATCGCCGCCGAATCTCCACCCGCCAAATCTGTGCGCCCCACACCGCCACGGAACAGCGTATCCCCCGCAATCAGCTTTTTCTCGTGCGGCAGAAATAGCGAAATGCTCCCCGGCGTATGCCCCGGCGTGTGCAGAACCGATGCCTCGATTCCACCTGCTTTCAAAACATCGCCCTCCTTTGCCGCCGTATCGATCCCCGGATTCTCCGGCGGCGCAACCCCCAGCCACTGCGCCTGCATGGCCAGATTTTCAGCCAGAAAGCTGTCGTCCGCATGCATGTAGACAGGTGCCCCCGTTAAGGCACGCAGCTTCGCCGCACCACCGATATGGTCGATATGCGCGTGCGTGATCGCAATCGTCTTCACCGTCAGCCCGTGCTTCTCCAGCAGAGCCACAATCTCCGAAATATCGTCGCCCGGATCGATGACGATCGCCTCGCGGGTAATCTCGTCCCCCAGAATCGAGCAGTTGCATCCCAACATCCCCACCGGCAGAATCTCGTGAATCATATATGGCTGACACCAGCTTAACCAGGGACCCTCGAACCGGCATGCTTGAACCGGCGCACCCCCATCCCGCATCATGAATACGTGATGGACTATTTACCGGTACTCTTCCGCTTCCTCCACATCGTCTCCGCTGTGGCCCTCGTCGGAGGTACCCTCGGCTGGCTCTATGCTCTTGTGCCCGGCCTCGCCACCCTCGCGCCTGACGTCCGCGTCAAAGCCGAAAACGCCGCAGCCGCAGCCTGGCGCCCCATGGTCCTGACTTCCGTCGTCCTGCTGCTCGTCTCGGGAGTCTACAACTTTCTGCACAAGACCGGCCTTACGCCCGCCTGGCACGCGGTCTTCGGCGTCAAGGTTCTCCTCGCCCTTCACGTCCTCGCTTTGACCGTCATCGCGACAGGGCAGGGAAATGCAAAACGAACCCGTCTGCTCACCGGCGTCGGCATCAGCGGCGTCCTCGTAGTGCTCCTCTCCGCAGTGCTTCGGTACCTCTCCACGCAATGAAATCCG
>JAOAPO010000031.1 GCA_025462945.1 Bryobacterales bacterium | reverse complement strand
CGCCGGATAGTCGTCTTCAGAATCCGGCTTGACGCCGAGGATTTCCAAGATGTCGTATTCAACCGAGCTGTTGCCGTAAGGGCGCTTCGGATCAATCTCCGGCGCTCCATACTCGCAATCCTGCCAGCCCACGCACATGCGCTGTAGAAGCTTCAGATGCTCGCTGGTAACAAAGAAATCACTCATCTGCTCTCCGGTGGGGTGATGGATTATCTGTCTACCTGGCCGCAATCAGCGGCATAGTGGTACGCATCCGCGATACACCGAACCAAGGCGTCATACTTCTCGGTCGCGCTGCGCTGGTTGTCATCGATGATGCGTTCCAAATCCTTGAAGAACGCCTGTAGTGAAAATCCCATGTCTCTCTCCGTTGTGTTTCCTCGATTGACTTAAGTGCGATACGGGCCGGGAACGTTACTCCGGCGGGGGCTGCTGGTCTCTAGCCGCGGCAACTGGCGGTTTTTAAATTACGCCGTAGCACCCGTTACTTGCTCCTCCGTATCGCGCTTAAATCAACCTCCTGTCGTGTGGTTCACTTCGTATTCCGGTACAAACTCGACATCGGTTCTCGTGCCGTATGCCTCACGCAGCAGGAAGTCCGGTGCGGGTAGTTCATTGCCGAAGCCTCCGTCGGGCATGGTGAAGTTATGCTCGCCCCACACACCGCCCGTACCGTCGAGATTGTGGTAGCAGATGGTGCCGATACGACCGTCCGGTGCAGTGATTCGAGTATTGAGCTTCATGTCGTTCTCCTTGCGGTTACTGGTTCGTCAAATGGTTACTCAAGCCCGTCTCGGCATCAATAAATAGTGAATGCCGTTGTCGGGAGTCTCTACGATCATCGCCTCTGTCTTCGGGTCTTTCCGGCTGAACACCAGACCGATACGGTCCCTGCTATAGGTGTTGCCGCCCATGTTCTTTGCCGCCTTGGCGATGTCGTTCAGATATTGAACATTGAAGTACGCTGTCGGCTCCTTCTGGCATCCCTTTGCCGCATCATCCCAGAGCTTCCGCCAGTTCGGATAGGTTAAGTCGATCAATTTGGTCGTCAGCCCGTGGCCGTTAAGTTCAAAGGCAGCCGTCCCGGCCTTCTGGTCGATGGTAAGCGTGACCGTCGCGCCCGTGCATTTCTTAATGCCGGAGATCCAGTCAATTGCCTCCCGTCCCAAAATGCAGTTGAGCTTAATGCCTGTCTTGCATTCGATGGCGACGTAATTAACCTTGCAAAGGGCGAGCCGGTGGCCGTCCGTCGCAACCGCAGTCAGTTCCGGCTTCTCGCTGTACTGGAGGCAAATGCCATGCAAATACTGGCGGGTGTCGTCGTAGTCGATGCAATGCTCGCAGGCGTTGACCATTCGCACCGCTTCGGAGTCCTTGAGGACGATGGTGACGGGAGATTCTTTGCCTGTCTTCTTTTTCGCTGCCATAAATACTCGTTGCGGTTACTGGTTAATCCCTACAGTTGGGTCTCTTTGAGCGACTTCCGTACCGCCGTATTCATGGCCTTCGATAGCTGCCGCAGCTGGGCCATCTCCTCTGGTGGAAGATTCAGTGACGGACGCGGAGGAACGACCAGATCGACACCCAGACAACGGTGCTGTGCAGCGGGTACGTTGTACTTCTTCTGTGCCCTAAGCCACGCGTTCGCACTGTTCTTCCCACGGACGCGCCCCAGCTCTGTTTTAGAGCGCGTTCTTGGGTTCCATAGGTATGCAGTAAACAGGGGCATGCTCATTCTCCTGTCGCCTTGCTAATTGCGGTCATGCACTCGTTAACTACCACCGCACGCCTTTCCTCGTCCTGCTCCTCATCATCTTGCGATTGCCTCTTGATCGGCGGAATGAACGCTTCGCAATCGAGAAACATCTGTAGCGCCGCCAACATGCGGGGCGCAGCTGCGTAGAGCGGTTCCGGCGTGTCACTGGCGAGGGCCTTACGAGCAATACTGCCAATGAGTGCCACAGACCGCTTATGGGCGGTAAGCGCATCACCGCTATATTCCGCGTAGGCGTGTTTCTCGATTTTCTCTATGGCGTCTCGCAACCGTGCGATCTCGGCCGCTTGGCGCTCGCAGCGGAGGGCAAGTTCCGGCGCGGCGGCGATAAGGCGGGCATTGGCATGTAGAACGGCTAGTTCAATTTCGTCATTAGCTTCAGAAATGGCGTAATAGTTATAGTTCTCGTCGCTCGCGCCTTGGTCATAGTATGCCGTCCAAGGCCCCGGTGTATGCTGTGCTGCCGTCATAAAGTCCCCTAAGTAAGTAGTGATTAAGCGATTCTTTCTTCGTTTGACATCGTAGATGGCCGTCTACCTGACGCCTTGTAGGGATGCACTGGAAGCGGGTGGATGCTGTGACGGTCACAGCGAAAGACGGAGGCTCCGCAACGCGGAAACCGTCTTGGCAGCTTGACCGGCGCGGCTCCCGCTTCAGCATTCCCGAACAAGGCGGAGACGGACATCAGCGGGCCTTTCCGATAGGTTCCGGGGTGATGGCGCGCAGGTCTGCCGCATGATCCGCGTTGATGGTTGTGCCGCCGTTCTCCAGACGCAGCATTGTGCTGCGGTGGAGCTTCAACTTCTCGCCGAGTTCATTGCGGGCTGCCACGTAGTTGTCGATGTAATTGGCGTGCTGATAGGCGCGAATTCGCCCGATCCACTCGCTGAGTCTCATTGCAGGTTTGCGGGGCTTCATAGATGACCGTCAGTTGTTGCTTGATTGCGGCACCATGAAGCAAGATCGCGACAAACGCAAGCACAAAAATCGCGTGACGCGAAATTTGTTGAAGATCGTGACGCAGGGGCGGGACTGGCAAGGGCGTCGGACCAAACGTCCCTTGCGCGTTCGTCAGTGTGCGGGTAGGATGTGTCCCCTAACTATTCGCCGACGGGGATGTGATGCTGACGATTCGCGTGGTTCATCATCTCGATCCTGACTTCGAGCGGCGGATTCTCTCAACCATCCACAAACAAATGGGGACTATTATGGCTGCGGTCGATGATCTTGCGAAGAACGTAGAAGAGAACACGAGCGTCGTACAGTCGGCGGTGGCGCTGCTGGGTAACCTGAAGTCTCAGCTCGACGCTGCTATCGCGTCGGGTGACATGAGCAAGGTTCAAGCGCTGTCCGACACTCTCGGCCAGAACGATGCGGCTCTGGGTGCCGCCATAGCGAAGAACACGCCCGTCGCGCCTTCTGACGGCGATACCCCGGCTGGGGGCACCGATGGCGCCGCGGATGCTGGTTCGCCTGAGTCCCCGACCGCGTAAAGCTCTTTCGAGATCGGTATGAAACCCCTGCCCTTGTGGCGGGGGCTTTTCGTTTGTGGAGTGGCGGTTTGACCCCGTTTAACCGTAATTCAAATTGACCACTGCCGAACCATCGTCTATAAAATAACGAAGCCCCGCCGATGGACTTGGCAGAACATCGACAGGGCCTCTAACCAAACGCGGGATAAGCGCGATGGCTGACGCCACAGATAGCACCGTAATCCGTTCGTTCAAGTTCAGACTGCTCCCAAACAAGAAGCAGCACGAGGCGCTTGAGCGCATCCTCGAATCCCAGCGTCAGCTATATAACGGCGCATTGGATCACCGAATCGGAGCGTACCGCAAGGCGGGTAAGACGATGACGCTGTACTCACAGCAGAAAGAACTGACGGAACTGCGGCTGGAGCCGGAATTTGCGAATGTCCCTGCGAACCTCCAGCGATGGACCCTGCGCCGCCTTGATACGGCTTATAGCGATTTCTTCCGGCGAATGAAAAATGGTGAGAAAGCAGGCTTCCCGCGCTTCCGAGGATATGGCTGGTGGAACACATTCGGCTTCGCAGAATGGAGCGGCATACGCTTTCATGGCAAGCGTATCCGCTTCAAGGGCATGCCCGGTGGCCTGCGCGCGCATCTTCACCGGCCTATGCCCGACGGAAAGCCTCTCTGCTGCACGTTCACTCGCGACGCAAAGGGATGGAACATCTCTATACAGTGCCTCGTCACCATCGTGGCGCTGGCGGAGACTGGACGAAGCGTGGGCATCGACATGGGCCTGAAAGAGCTTTGCGTGTTCTCAACGGGGGAGATTATCCCTAATCCTAAGAAGGCACGCAGTGCCGAAAAGCGGCAACGCCGGTTGCAGCGGGCCTTGCAACGGTGCGAGCGCGGGAAGAAGAACCGGATCAAGGCAAAGAGGCGGCTCGCCCGATTAGCCATGAAAACGGCGAACGCACGCCGCACCTACTTGCATCAGGTATCGGCAAACCTGGTGCGCCAAAACGACGCAATCTACATCGAAAACCTGAACGTGAAGGGACTCGCGGGCGGCATGCTGGCGAAATCGGTTCACGATGCAGGATGGGGACTGCTGCGAGAATTCATCACCTACAAGGCTGAAAGTGCCGGTAGGACGGTGATCGCAGTGGACCCGAAGAACACAACGCAAGCCTGCTCTGGCTGCGGCGTGATCGTACCGAAGAAGCTGGCTGAGCGATGGCATGAATGCCCCGACTGCGGCCTGTCTCTCGACCGCGATCACAATGCAGCGCTGAACATTTTGAAGCGCGGGGGTACTGCCTCGCGGGCATCTCAACTCAAGGCAGTGGCCTGAGTGGTGCCGGAAATATCGGTTTGGAGTAATTCAAATGAGTCAGTACTACAAGGAAGCCGCAGCACGATACATCGCCAGCCATTACAAGCCGGATGACTGGATTGCCATTGCGCTGCTGCAGCGTGCCGCGGACGGCAACGGCGGTGGTATCAAGCAGGAGTTCCTAACGGCAGAGCGGGCTGCCTCTCCGAGATACCAGGCGCACCTGAGAGCGGCGAACGCAAACGGAACGTGTATCTACGCCTCTGTGAACGCGCTGCATGACGGCGCGCACAACCGCACCAAGGCCGATGTGAAAGCCATCCGGCACCTGTATCTCGACATAGACGAAAACGGGCCGGAGGTGCTGGCGAGCGTGCTGAACGCGAAAGACCTGCCGAAGCCTTCAACGGTTCTGGAAAGCTCGCGGGGGAAATATCAGGTCCTATGGCGCGTGGAGGGCTTCACGCCCGATCAGGCGGAAGCCACGGTGCGTGGGCTGGCTGCAAGGCACGGTGCTGATGAGTCAGTCTGGGACTGCGCCCGGATACTGCGGTTGCCTTCGTTCTCGAACCAGAAATATAAAGGTGGGTCGCTCCAGTGGGTGAAAGAGGTTCCCGGCGAACGATCACACGGCATCCTCACGCCCGCCGATTTCCCGCAGTTCCCCGAGATGGAGCGGCAGATTATCAGGGGTGAAGGCCGCAAGATCGCGGCCGGCCACCACTCACGGTCGGAAATGGACTGGGGGAGGGTTCTTCGCAAGTTGGAGCACGGAGAGGACCCGAGCACCGTGGCCGCGTGGCTCGCACGGGAACGGCCTGACAAAGTGGGCGGGTATGCCGAGAGAACGGTGAAGAAGGCGCAGGGCGTCATTCGGCAGCGCGGGGGAGTCACCCCGTAAACTGTCGTTGGAGCGAACTCATTGAAGACCAAGGCGTCCTTCATCGACCCCATGTTGCTACTGCGGAAAACGGAGCTACCCGAGGGTGAAGGGTGGCTGCATGAATTGAAGCTGGATGGCTACCGTGCGGTCGCGTTCAAAACTGGCGGCGAAGTTCATCTCCGCTCCCGAAACGACAAGGACTTCGCGTTGCGGTACGCGAGCATCACTAAAGCGTTGGCCGGCATGCCGAACGAGACCGTGATCGACGGCGAAGTGGTGGCCATGGATGAGACGGGGCGGCCATCATTCAATGCCCTGCAAAACTACGGTTCGACCAGTGCCGAACTGCTGTATTACGTGTTCGACGTGATGGTATTGGCGGGCCGGGACGTGACGGGGGAGCCGTTGCGGAAGCGGCGTGAGCTTCTCGAAGCGAAGGTCCTGCCCAAGCTGAAAGACCCGATCCGGTATTCCCCGGCGCTGGAAGCGAGCCTGAAAGACCTCATTAAGTCCGTGAAGGCCCAAGGGCTTGAGGGGCTGGTGGCAAAACGGCTCGACAGCCGGTATGAGCCCGGTCTCCGCTCCGGCGCATGGCAAAAGATGCGCGTGAATCAGGGGCAGGAGTTTGTGATCGGCGGGTATACGGTCGGCGGTGCGACATTCGATGCGCTGGTCTTCGGTTACTACGAGGGCGGAAAGCTTATGTACGCCGCCCGGACGCGCAACGGGTTCACGCCGAAGCTGCGTGAGGAGCTAATGAAGAAGTTCCGCGGGCTCGAAGCACGGGATTGCCCGTTCGTGAATCTTCCCGAGGCTAAGAGCGGGCGCTGGGGCGCAGGTCTTACCGCGGCCAAGATGGTCGATTGCCGGTGGCTGAAGCCGGTGCTCGTGGGGCAATTCGAGTTTTTGGAATGGACGGGCGAAAACCACCTCCGGCACTCAAAGTTCGTCGGGCTCCGCGAGGATAAGAAGGCAAAGGACGTGGTTCGGGAGTAGCTGCGCGCCGGGCCGGCAGGATAGCCTTTCTGACCCGTTGACAAGAAAAGGGTCTTCCTTCAAAAAGTACGGGGCATCTACGCGTTACTAGCGCGAATGACGCCCCTAACCCGAACAAGAAGGCACTCTTGTCATGGCTATCCCCGCTATACCCGCGCGTGATCGTTCGTTCAACCCTGCATCGTCGAAGATGCGACGGGCCTGTTTCCTGGCAGGTGATCTGCCGCCGCCTGTCAGCGCAACTGAAATATGGCTGCCAATCAAGGCGCATTCTGGCTACGAAGTAAGCAACTTCGGTGGCGTTCGGTCCTGGCGGAGCCACAAAAGCCGCAAACTGAACGAGCCGGTTCTCTTAAAGGGGGCTATCAACGCCAGCGGCTATAGAACCCTCAATCTACGCGAAGACGGCTCTGATGCACCGGGAACCCATCTGGTTCACCATTTGGTGGCGTGCCATTGGCTGTTCCACACCTACAAGCGCGGTCTGAGCATTACGCACCTGAACGGTAATCGTCTAGACAACCGGGTTGCGAATCTCGCATGGAGATCCCACCTTGAGAACATGCTGGACAAGCGCGCTCACGGAACAATGTATGTGGGTGAGGCAAATCACTTTCACCGCCTGACTGAGAAAGAGGTGCGGGCGATTCGGGCTGATCAACGGTCCACCCGCGAACTGGCTTCGCTGTATCGCGTTGACTGGCTTACGGTTCATCGCGTCCGTACCCGTGAAAGCTGGGCTTGGGTGGAAGACTGACTTTTGCTGTTTGTTCGCCTGTCCTGCTATCCTGTTTTTCGAATGGGGCGCTGGGCAACTGTGACGGTGGTTGACGAGAAGGGCAGACGGCACAGCATGGATGTTCAGGCCGATTCAAGCTTCGATGCCGCTCATTTATTCCTCGTGGGTGCCAAGAACTGGCAATCCGGCATAGTACCCGAACCGCCGCCGATGCCCACGTTACAGACCGTGTTCGAGGTCGTCGTGGATGGAAAGGTCCATAGGGTCGAGGGTGCTGCCCTGCAACGGTGGATTGTGAAGCGCCGGGAAGAGATGAAGGGGCCGCGCGGCTATCTTTTCAGCCAGCGGCCGACGTTGGATAACCCCACGTGATATCTTCAGGCGCATGGCCGACGATAAGACTAAAACGAGACCGCAAGACGCCCTACGGGTGAACGTTCACGAGGCATATGAAGTGGAGTATTGGACTAAGAAATTTGGCTGCACGTCGGAGCAACTAAAAGCCGCTGTCAAAAAGGTCGGAGTCATGGCGAAGGACGTGGAAGCGGAACTGAAGCGCAGATAAGAAAAGCCCCAGCCGAGGCCGGGGCAAGGCTTCCATGAAAAGCGAGATTAGCGGGACTGCCCCTGCTGTTCTTTGCGCTCGGCAACGAGTGCGGCTGCCTTTGCGAAGCCTTCCGCAAGCGCCTCATAGTGCCTTTCGTTGATGCTGACGCGCTGGGTCTGGAACTGCTCTTTGTCGTCCTTGTAGCTGTGCTCCAGCGTGGCGTTCGTGAAGTCGCCGTTGCGGCCAGTATTGTTCCACAGCTTGAGCTTGTTGCCGTGGCCGTCGTCGTACAACATGATGGGCTGCTTCTTTGACGGGACTCGATCCGCGAAGCTCCGTTGTTCCATTTCCTGCTCAGGCATACCCTACTCCGTTTTGGTTGATAGCCCAGAACGGGTAGCGCGCTGAACGATGAACTGTCAACCGACGAAGCGTGAAGATGTCGTGACAGGATTCCACAGCAAGACGGTGTGAAATAAGGGCAAAAGGGGGAGTTACCGCCCAGCGCGAATCTCGTTACGGAGCGCCTTGCAATCGCGGACGACAATGCGCATGGAGGAGTCGGCCGGGAGTGCGTCGAAGTCCCGTTTCATCTGGCGCTGCTGCGCGGGAGTGTATTCAGCCATTGCCGGTGAATCCGTGACGACAGGCGCGGGCTGGCAGGCTGCGAGCGTCATCAGGACGGCGAGCATCAGGAGGCGCATCAAAAATCTCCGTTGTCGAAGGGATTGCCCGTAACGGGCTGGGCGAGACTATCCCGCTGTTTCTTCACTGTGGCAAGCTCCGCCTTAACGTCCGCGAGCTGCTGATCTTCCCGGCCCTGCTGGCGTTCGGTGCGCCGGGTGAACCAGCCGAGGATCGTACCGGCGAGGCTAACTAAGCGAAGCCCCGCCGATGCGATTGAGAGCCACATTAGACAGCCGGAGCGTCGGTAGCGGGAGCCGCAATCGTGGCCGCAGCGGTCTTGTCCGCTGGCGTCTGCACGCTGTTGGCAACCTTCGCGACTTGGAGGGCGCTCTGCACGGTTTGCAGAATCTGGTTTGCATCGAGAAGGGCTGTCGAGGCGGCATCCGCCTTGGCATCGGCGATCAAAGTGTTGGCGAGACCGACGGCGACGCCGCCGAAGGGTGTGCCGGTTTCAAGCGTGGCGACAGCGGCCAGAGCGGCGGTAACGGCCTGCAAGCCGAACTCGGTCGAGAACTGCTTCAGGAAGGTTTCGATAGCGGGCTTAACGTCATCGTGGAATACGTGCTTGATCGAATCCCAGATGGCTGCAAATTCGGCTTCTGCGTCGGCAAAGATGGACATTTTGTTTCTCAAGGTTGGGGTGAATTAGTCTTCTGGATTTCCGTGGTGACGCCGTGACGGATTGTGGCGGCGGTGAGTGCGGCAAGCAGCGCCTGCAATGCCTGGCCGGCGTCAAGATCGCCGTCGAGATAGCCACACGCAGCGGTGAGAATGCCGAGCGCGGCGAGGATGTAGGTTTTACGGCCAGCGAGTATTCCGTGAAGCGTCATATGGGCCTATGAGGGTTTGCAGCAGTTTGGCTGCGGTGAAGGAAATGATGAAGGGCAGCAGGATAATCATGCGAGCGCCATGTGAACGCCGTTCGCGACCTGTTCCGTGGTCACGCAGTCCGGCCCGCTTTCCTGAATGCAGATGGCCTGCACGAGCTTGCAAAGGACGAACGGGTTGCGGATGTCGAGGATTTGCTCGCGGTCAATGCCGGTGCGCTTCTCGACGTTTCGGATATAGCTCAAGCTATCGTTTTCATTGGGAGGCGCGTAGTGCGAGATGATCGCGGCGATGGTGCGGTAGCCGTGGTGATCGTAGTAGGTGAGGATGTTTTTCGCGATGGCCCGGATGCCATGTTCCATCGAGTCGAAGGTTTCGAAGTCTTTATCGCGGCTGGGCGTCACCTTGCCGAGCCAGTGAACATCCGAGATGCGGATATTTCCCGGATTTAAACAAGAGATTCCGCGCGGAGTGGATGTCACATGGCTACTGAGGTTTGCGTTTGAGGGTGGCGACCGTCACGCCATCGGGCAGGCGCTTCTTGTTCAAGCGCGCGGTGAGGCGGGTGATGTCGAGGGCCGTGTCTGCGCGCAGCCGCTTCATGTCGAGAAGTAGCCAGCCACAGAGAAGGCAGAGGAGGATGTTCGAGCCGACGATTAGCTCGACGGCGATGGAGAGGTTTTCCATGATGGGTCCGGTCAGTTGTTTTTGGTGAGGTATGCGTCGAGCTTGTCGCCGAGGCGGCGCATGTCCTGCCGTCCTTCGAGGAAACCGTTCTGCATGGTGTTCTTGAGGTCCGATACCTGGGCCTCAACATTCGCTTTTTTCGCGTAGTTTTCAGACACGTCGAGCCGTACTTCGAGCAGGCTCTTCTCGTGCTGGTTCATGATGATTGTCAGCCCTTGGTGTCTGGCGTCGTCGTCATCCTTGTGGTCCCTGTAATCGTCGAGATGGCGGTTGAGAAAGTAGCCGATTATGATCACGGCCAGGCCGATCAGAGCGGCAGAACCCGCGAGCAGCCATTGGTAGAAAGAGGCATCGGACATAGTTTTCCCCTGTTGTTGCCGTCTTGTGACGGTCTGGTTGAGGTCCGCTTGCTCAGGGCGGGTGTAGTTCTTTAGTGCAGGACCAATGCGGTCATAGCGGCGTGCGCCGCGGCAATCTGATCGGGCGTGGCTTCCGGGCGGAACCAGATGAGCCAGGTGGCCTTGTCGGCTGGGTTGGGCACCCGCACCCCGTCTATGGGGCACACGGCGCTGGTGGCTTCATGGAGAAGCTCGGCAGTCTTGTCGTTAGTCATGGATTACATCTCGATGATTAGAGTGAGGCCCTGAATACTTGCGCTGCCCGCGCCCGCCGTCGCGAAGGTGAATGTCCCGGAGAAGGCGACTTCCTTGGCTTGGATGTAATGGAAGCCGATCTGGGGCGGGTAGTTATTCACCGACAGGGGGCTGACCTGATTGGTGCCCGAAACCGTACCGGAGATGCCGTCCAGCCCCGTCCCGCCGTCATTGAGCGCCGCGCCAATCGCCGCCGCCGCGCCGCCAGTTAGGGCGCACTGATACGAAGAGGTGATGTGCGACTGCTGAAGGCCGTCGAGGAATGATATGCGGTTGGATGCGCTGTTGTTCGCGTTGCGAACGGTGCTGGTCGCGTAGGTCCATGACGCTGTACCGTCGCGGCATACTGCCGCCGTCCTTACGCGGTTGTAGGCGTTATAGACGCCGAGCACGTTGTTGGTGCCGCCCGATGTCGCGATGGGGTAGAGTGCGATCCCGGTCTGGCCGTTGGCTGTGCAGTATATGCTGCCTACATAGGTCGCCTGCTTAGCGGCTGCGGTGTAGCTGCTCGATGCGTTCTTTACGGCGATGGAATTCTTGTTCACCCAGAGGCCGTTGACCGCCTGCAACTCTGTCGTGCCCGCGCCCGTTCCTCGACTCGTTGCGCCGGTCCATGCCGGGCCTGCGGCGATGGTGACCGTACCGGCATTGTTGAAGACGAACAGGTCGTAAATATTTCCCGAGGTCTGGTTCGAGGAATTGAGCGTCATCGTGAGTTCGGCGAAACCGAACGGTACAAACCGGACTCCGTCATAGATACTGATGCGGTCGCCGGTATACGGCGTGTAGTAAACGCTCGATTGGGCGGTAGCATCGGCGCTCATGACCGGGGTGCCCGAAGTCAGTGTCAGGCGACCCTGGGGCGTGCCTACGGCGGCGCGCAGCGTGGTCCTGAAGTTGGTGCCGTTGCATTTGATTTCGCAGCTCTCGCCGGGAGCGATGATGGCGGTAGAACCGCCGTCGATGGTCTCCGTGCTGTTCGGATCGAAGGTGATGACACCCGTGCCCTCATTGACGTAGGTGATCTGCCAGCCATCGCCAAGCGTTGCGGCGGCGTCGAGTGTCTGCGTGAACGTTCCCGTGGCACGGATGGTCTTGCCGATGTCGGAGCTTCCGAGCATGGTGTTGCTCGACCGGGACAAAACGAACGTCTCGTCGAGCGTCCCTTCGACGATCCAACCGCTATTCGCAAGATTGCGACGCTTGCGCAGGTTACCGGTAATGTCGTTCCACCGCTGCGACGGGAGGGTAGTGCTCGGTGCCGTGCTGCTGTGAGAATCGCTCGCGAGTGCCGCAGCAAGGCTGTTGATGTCGGCGCGGACAGTAGCGCCGTCCGCGTTGCCGATATTCAGGTCATGGGTATAGTCGGTCATACGAGCTGTTTCGCCGTGATTTGCAGGGTTGATACGAGGGCGTTATAGGCGGGGTCGTTCGACGTGAGGCGTGCGCGGTGCCAGAAGGCGCGGCAGTTTACGTCGGCCACGTCCACGCGGTTCCAGTCCGTCCATGTCGGCGTGCCAGCGGGATCGTCGTCGGTGGTCTTCACTTCCATCCAGCAATCCACCGTGCCACCGCCTGCTGCTCCGTCGAAGTCCAGCCAGTCGTCGATGAACGCTTGGCGCAGGTCCATCAGCGTGTAAACGTTGGTAGTCGCGAGCGTGATCTTCGACTGCAAGCGAATGTCTTGAACGGTGGTCAGGTCTGTGTACGAAGCCGCGGTGTAGGTGCCAGATTCCGCAACGCCCGCCGGGAAGTCGAAGGTGATGATCGAGTCCACGTCGGCAACGTCATCGAAAAGCAGCCCGCCTCCCAGCCTGAGGGTGCCTGCATCGACAATGGTGTTGCTGTTCGTGCCGGTGAAGGTGGGTTCCTCAGCCACCGTGATGATGTCCGAGAAGGCGAGCAGGGAAACGCTTTTGGTGGTGACTGTCGTGGCGTTCACCGACTGGTTGCCGGTCGAGTCCTCCGCTTTAACAAGGTAGGTTCCTGCTTTCAGAGGCAGGACCACGCCGTTAGCGTTACCCGCGATGGTGTCGTTGCCGATCGTGGTGGAGTTTTCCCACGTTGCGCCGGACGTGGCTTCAGAATGGCGAACGAGGATGCGCCCGCCGATCACCACATCCAAATCAGAATTGCCCCCAAGTGCGGTCCAGCTTAGGCGAGCCTGTCCCCACATACCCTGAATCGTGAGGCCGCTGATGTCAGACGGCGGGGCGCTGAGTGCCTTCACCTCAAGAGAGGGAGACAGTGAGTAAGGAGATTCCGAGCCAAGGTAGCTTACCGCCTTTACCCGCATTTCGTATCGTCCGGGGGCGATGTCTTGCAGGTCGTAGCCGGTGATGCTGGTCTTCGGCTGGACGATCCATGTAATGTCTTCAATGCGGCGGTATTCGAGCACGTATCCGTTGGCGTACCGGTCGGGACTCGGCGCCCACGAGACGTGCGCAACGGCTTTCACGCCACCGCCCGCGCGGGTGGTGTAAAGCTCCTCGGTTACCGTCGGCACACCGGGCAGAGCGACGATGAACGGGTCCGGGAGGCTGGTATCGGGGGCCGGATCATGGACGATGGCCTGGCCGCTGTTCCAGTCGTAGGACGCCGCGGCTTCTTCTCTCAGCGTGACCGTGAACGGGCCGGGGACGGCGAGGTTGAACTTGACGATGCGGAAAATCTTCGCATTCCAGCCCCGGCGGGTGTTGTTGACGAAGACCGTATCGTTGACGGCGCATTGCAGGCTCGAATGGTTCAGCGGCATGGTGACCGTGATGCCCTGGCGGAATACGTCCAGTTGCAGCTTGGCGAGGCGCTGTGCGGCTTGGCTGTCGTTCGTAAACGGGAGCTCGATGTCGCGTATGATCTGGTCGCCCCCGTCCTGTGTTTCGTAGGTAGCGTTGGTGACGACCGGGAAATCCGTTGCGACGTAATTCTGGCTCGGGTCGATGAACGTCCCCTTCACCGCGTTGAATAGGTCCTTACGAGACGGCCGCGCCATTTCGCTTATAGCCCCGGCCAGCATGTCCTCGGTGATCGTGACCGTCGGGGTGTCGTAAGCCGCAGGATGGATGCGGAACTGGCCCTGAACGTAGGTGACCGTGCCCACCATCGCCGTGAGTAGCATGGTGAGGTTGTCGAACATCCCCGTGGCGCTGTCGAGGATGCCGTTCGCGGTATAGCGGCGCTGCGTGCCGGAGGTCGTGGGGATGACCTCATCACAGATGTTCGCGGCGGCGATGGTGTAGGTGTCGTTCACCTCGTCGGCATCGCAGTTGAACCCGTCGCGGCTGGTGAAGTAGTCCCGCACGCAGAGCGCAGCATTGTCGGACCATGCCGTTAGCCCGGTTCTGGGATCGTAGAGGCGCTTGCCCTTCACCAGGGCGGCGATGTTCTGGATGTTCATGTTGAACCCGGCGGCCTGCTGGATTCGCACGTATAGGCAGGTGATTCCGCGAAGCCGGTGGTTCGATGTCCAGTCGGAAATCTCGTTCAGGAGGTCGGGACTGGCCGTCTGATCGTCGGAGCCGAGGAACTTTTTAACGCGGATGTAGTGGTGTCCCGAAGTGATGTCGCGTTTAACGTAAGGCGCAAGTCCCGTCTCAATTGCCGACACCTGCGGCCCGTTTGTGATCTGGAACGTCGTCGGAGTCGGGACCGCCGAAATGGTGTAGGGGTTCGGGATGACGTTCTTACCCATCCGAACGTAAACAATGACGGTTTCGCCAACAACGAGCGTATGGGGGGCGATGCTTGTGAATTGTATGCCGCTCCCGCTAGAGGCAACGGCGCTGACTGGAACGTTGATCTGCGTGGTGGTGCTGGTGGCCAGCGAGTACGGGGCCTCGATGACGAACCCGTCTGCATCGAGCGAGACAGGCTTACCTTCGATGTAGATGGTCCCGATCTCCTCGCACTGATGACCGGCGAGCGCGATCACGAAGTGGCGGAAGATGTTGTCGCCCGTAACGGGGGTGCCGAGGTTATCGAACCCGCTGCTTGTGGCTCCATCGAACACCACCACGCCGGAAAGAAGCGTCTGGCCGTAGACCGTGCGGGCAGTTGCGACGGTGGAACGAAAGGTGTCCTGAACTGAGTTAGGATTCTGGGTTATGGAGGGCTTGGACTTCTTACTCGTGAGAGAGCTTCCTGCCGCGTTGATCGCGGTGGAGACGACGAACCCGGCAAAGGAAGAAGCGAGGGTAGCGGCGAGTCCCGTGAGGCCGATTGCTGCGCCTACGCCGAGCGAGGTAACCGCAGCCCCGGCAACGGCCGCAATGATCGGTATCGCTACGGGCATTCAGACCTTCCATGCGCGGATGCAGGCAAGAGTGTTTTCGGTAAGCACGCCCTGCGGCGCGATGAAGTGGCTTTTGAGTCCGTTGCAGATGCCGAGCGCCCCGTTCTCACGTTGCACGATGTCTCCGCGCTGCGCGAGCGGCACGGGGACTTCCGTAAGGTGCGCGCTGGCGATAGCGGCGTAGTCCGTGAACCCGTTAGCGTGCATGAACGCGAGAGCGGATGCCTCGTCATGATATTGCCCGAGCCGGTCCCGGTAGAAGTTATCGCCCCGGCAGATTTCAATCCACCGGGCGCACCACATGACGCAGTCGTGCTGGCCCCAAGCGAATTCGATGCCCCGCGCGCCGGAGATATGCGCCGCGAGCCGTCCCTCCCAACCCTCTATCCTCATGTCGGATTCCTGATGCCCCAGATGGTGCCCTGTTCGGCCTGGGTGACGAATTCCAGCCCGCGATCACCGGGAAAGCGGGATTTCTGGTCGGCGTCGTTGAAGCGCCGAACCTTCGCCTTGTCCCAATCCGCGAACCTGCTTTCAACGGTGAGGGTGACGCTGCATGTGTCAGACTCGTCGATCTGGGCGGTGTCCATACGGCCACGGTGCATGATCACCGGGTCGTCTACGAATTGGCGGGTGATCTGGTCGAGATAGCCAAGGTAGGTGGTGGCCCTGCGGCCTTGGAAGTATTCGTTGTGAACGATGTCGATAATCTCCGAGGGCAGTCCGCGAACCTGCATCGAAAGCGTGGTGCGGGCCAGCTCGGTATCCTCCTGAATCGGGGATATGCTGCCGATGGCTCCTGCGCCGATGTACGTATCGCCGCTCCATGTGAGCGGGCCATCGTAGGTGCTCAGGAAGATCGTGCCGCCGTCGAACTGTAGCTTTATGAGCCACACGGGGACGATGACGCTGCCTTGAGAGGCATCGCGGGTAGCGGATACGAGGTCGCGGCTCATGGCGGTTTACATTACGAGATAGATGATTATGATTTGCGGTGGC
>JAOAPO010000030.1 GCA_025462945.1 Bryobacterales bacterium | reverse complement strand
CCGCGCTGGTGGGAACCGGGATCAGAGCCTGAATCTTCAGCGCTACCGGATCCAGCCGGTTGGCAGGGATCACGTTGCCAGGGAACTGCGTCCGGATGGTCTGACCATTCACCACCTGGTTGCTTAGCGGATCGAAAATCGCATTCTCCTGATACTGCCGTCCCGAAGGATCGTTAAGTGTTCGATTTGTCAGGGCGCCGCTGAAATCGCCCTGCCGATATGCCAGCGTCGGCACGGTCCCAGCCGCCCCCGAAACCGTCGACTTATTGCGGAACTGGTCGAAGTTAAAGAAGAAGAACGTCCTGTTGTGTCCGTTGTAAAGCTTCGGGATCCAAACCGGACCGCCCACTGTGAAGCCATAGTTGTTATTTCGTTGCCTCGGTCGAATCAGGCTACCCTTGCCGTTATCCGTAAAGGGACGGCCCGCGTTCATGAACTCGTTGGTGTTGTAGTCATAGGCCGAGAGATGGAACTGGTTGGTGCCGGATCGCGTTGTGAAGTTCACCAGCCCTCCCTGCACCTGTCCGAACTCGGCCGCGAAGTTACTGCTCTGCAGCGTGACCTCGCTCACCGCTTCAACTGACGGGTGCGACTCCGAAAGATGCTGTGACGTCATGCCAGCTGTCGTAATGTCCTGCCCGTCAAGCAGGAATCTCGCCGTATCCGTACTGCCGTTGACGCGGAACTGGAAGTTCGTTCCGGTCACCTGCGCGACGCCGGGTGCCAGGCTCAGTCCGGCCAGCGGATTCCGTGTCCCGTAAAGGTTATTGCCTCCCAGCGTCAGCGGGAGCTTGTCGATATCGTCGCCGCTGAGCGTTTGGCTTTGCTCGGCATTCTCTGTGCGCAGCAATGGAGCGTCGGCCGTTATCGTCACGCTGTCGGAAGCCTGTCCGATCTTCAGGACCACGTCAATTCGCCCGGTTTGCGCTACCTGAACATCAATGCCCTTCTGGATGTACTGGCTGAATCCGGCGGCCACAACCGTCATGTCGTAACGCCCTGACGGCAGCGACGGCAGCGTATAGTTGCCAGTGCTCGTGGTAACCGTCGAATAGGCGGCTCCGCGCTCCACGTCGGTGACACTCACCTTCACGTTCGGCACACTCGCTCCGGCAGGGTCAATCACAGTTCCTGTGATCGTGCCCCGGTCGCTTTGGCCGAAGGCGCTGGCTGCCACCAGCCCAGCCAGCAGAATTGATCGTGCAAAACGGAAGATCGGGCGCGCACGGCCCGGTTCGGCTGCGGATGACATGCTGTTACCTCCCGGTTGTTAGTGAATCACTCGCGTCGGCACGTTCCCGCCGCACCAATCACCTGGCTTGGGCCAGCGTATAGTACTCGTAATCCAGTTTCCACGTGAAATCTTTCCCCGGCTCGATCGACATCGAGATATAAGGCTCGACCGCATTCACTGTGCGTATTGACCACACTGCGATATTCGAAAGCGGCCGGTCTCCGGTCACGCGGTAGCCCGCGCCGAGCTTCTTGTTCTCGACCCGGATATCGTAATCTTTGGCGGTGTCACCGAAACCCCGAATGGTGGCCGTCGCCCTCTCTTCGTTGACCAGTGTTTTCACGTAAACGAGTTGATTCCCGCGCACCTCCAGCAAACCAGCTGTGGGCGGACGGGGCGATTCAATCTGAAACGGCACCGTAATCGTGAAATCCTGGCTTGGACCCTCGTTGTCGAGTACGAAGAAGTTATGGTTGTAAACAGTCGACCGAATCGGCTTCTTCCCGGTATTCCTCAGGCGGTGCTCAATGACCATTTGAGGCTTTCCCGGCACGAGTCGAATCACCTTTTGATAGACATACCCGTAACCGTCCGCAGCATCGGTGAGTTCCTGAGTGAACTCGATCGAATCCGCCTTTTTCTTTACCGTCCACTTACCCGGATCCACCAGCGTGTAAGTTCGAGAATGATCGTACCGGTCCGGGCCGCCGCGTCCAACCGCCGGGGCATTCCCGCGTGCTGGCGGAGGAGGCGGAGCCGGCGGTTCCCCGGCCAGTGGCTTGCGCAAGACTCCTACCCCGATCTTTACAAATGTTTCTCCCGGTTTCGCCTCTGCGAACCCAAGCGCTGCGCCATCAGTCCCGAACTCCTCCGAGGGACCCACCATAGCGGTGAACGGAGCTGAGACCACCCCCTTGTCGTCATAGCCGAGGTCATAGACGGCAGGATCCGTCCGGTAGAACCAGGGGCCGTAGAAGTTATGTCCTTTGTACTCCAGCCTGCCAATAGCTCCCGACCAATCGAATCGGGTCGAGCGGTAAAACCCATTCACCGGATCGGGCAGATAGATCGTGGCTTTGATCTGCCCGTTGCTGATTTCCGCGCTGGGAGGCTCGGCACCGGGCAGAGAGGTAATCGCGAAAGCGATAACGAATGCGACGCGCAGCCCGTTGCGTTGCATATTATGCATAAGGTTGTGCAGATGCTATCAACGGGTCGCGTTGGTGTCAAGCCCGTTTTGGAAAGTTTTAGTTAGCATGTGTTTTGTCCGGTTGAGTGAACAAGTAGCAGCCAAACAAAAAGGGGACCCGCTTCGCGGGTCCCCTTTTCAACTGGCAGGCTTCCGGATCAGAACCGCAATCGTAACGCGAGCTGCATCAGGCGTGGCTGATTCTGCTGAGTTGTGATCTGGCCGAAGATGTTGTTCGCTGCGGTTGACTGCTGAAGGTTCGGGCTGCCAAACTGAACACGGTTGAACAGATTGAACGCTTCAGCCCGAAATTCCAGGTTGATCCTCTCGTTGATGGGAGTCTTCTTGAAGATCGACAGGTCGTAGTTCGCTATTCCAGGGCCGCGCAGTTGAGGATCCGTGCGCCCTTCGCTGCCGAACGTGAAACGCGCCGGAGCCGTGAAACAGGACGTATTGAACCAGCCAGTCAGTTTCGACTGTGCCGGCCCATCGACCGTCTTCTGGCATCCCGCAACCACATTCGGACGCAGACCGGTATTGAAGCCGGTGTTGTTCGGAGTTGCGGTCAGGCCGAGCGGGAAACCTTTCTGGAATGTTGTTACGCCGTTGACGCCCCATCCCGAGATCACGCGGGTCACAAGACCGTTGGTCGAGTTGAGGAATTGACGGCCCTTGCCGAGCGGCAGGTCGTAAACGTAGCTCACCGTCAGCCGCTGACGCGAATCGAAGCTCGATAGCGCCTTCTCATTGCGCAGATCGTAATTGTTCTGGTAGCCGGCAACACCAGTGCCTGAGTCAAGCCAGGTCGTCAGTGTTTCCACGTTCGCGAGAACCTTCGAGAACGTGTACGCGCCGAGCAGCGTGCCACCCGAGGAGAAGCGCTTTTCAACCTTCAGTTGCAAAGCATGGTAACTGCTGTCCCCCAGGTACGCTGAGCTGTTGGAGGCGGACGTGTACTGCGGGAAAGGCAGCAGCAGTTGTCCGGCCTGAACCGTCCGGGCCGAAAGCGTGCCCGTCGGGACCTTGCCGAAGAATGGATTGGTAACCTGCGTGGTCAGAGCAAGACCCTGCGAAAGGTACTGCGGATCGATCTGGTTGTATTGCAGGTTGGCCGGCAGATGTACACCTCGCAGACCGGCGTAGCTCGCATCGACCGAGAAGTCGCCCCTGAACTGATGCTGGAGCGAGAAGTTCCACTGGTACGTGTAAGCGGCGTTCTCGTTGGCCTGGAACGCCTTGCCGCCAAGGCCTTGCCCAAGGAACAGCGCCTGGTAGTCACCGGTACGTTGCGGCGGTCCGAAGATGCCGTTCGGGAACGGATTGTCGAAAGTGGAATTGTAGGTGACGAAGTTGTCGATGCTGGCGGCCTGCGCGTTCACAAAGAAGCTGAGCGGGTTCGCCTGCGGTCCCTGCGTGAACTGAACGTTAGCGGGGATGAAGAACATGCCGCCGCCTGTGCGAATCACAGTCTTGTCGGTCAGACGGTAGGCAATACCTAAGCGCGGCGCTACCAAGCCGAACTTCTCTGTCGTTTGGCCCCGGTTCGGGTGATTCGCCGTCAGTACTGGATCATAGGCGCCGAGAACCGGCTTGCCGTTGACCAGAATTCCCTTCAATGCCGGGTTTTCTTCAAACCGGTTGAAGGTGGCGATGCGATCGAAGCGTTCTTTGTACACACCGGGTATCTCATATCGCAGACCCGCTGTGATCGAGAGTTTGTTCGTGGCCTGCCACGTATCGGTGACGAACATACCTTCGTAGTTCATCAACGTCATGGTCAGCAACGAAGTCTGGATCTGGCTGCTGTTGTTGGACAGTCCGAGCAGGAACGACGCATAGCCGCTGCCGCTCGCGCCACCAGTATTCGTGGCAGCCGTAAAGAGGTTGTCGAAACCAAACACACCGCCCGCGGCATTGTTCTGGAAGTAGCCAAGTTCATACTTATGGAACTCACCGCCGAACTTGATCGCGTGCCTGCCTTTCATCCAGGTAAATGTCGGGGAAAGAGTGAAGGTATTGTCTACACCCAGCAGGTAGCCGGTCGAAATACTGTTGATCGTCGGCGAACTGATGTTGAGCTGGGGGATTGTCGTCGAATCGGTCAGGCCGTTCAGCGTTGCAATCTGGTTGAAATACGAAGGGAGGCCCAGAGCGGTACCGTTTGTTCCGAGCGTTCCCGGGATGCGATTGTAGTACCACCGCATGAAGCCGCCTCGAACGTCGAGGATCATGTTCGGGTTAATCACGTAGGTATCGGCCAGCACGGCCTGTGTGGTGACGAAGTGCTCGGGTGAAAATGGATCACCGCCGCGCAGTCCGTTGCTGTAGGGATCGACAGGCTGGTTCGAGGAGTTCCAGCGCGTAAACCTCGCAAGGAGACGCTGCTTGTCGCTCATCTGGTAGTCGCCGCGGATATTGATCTGGTCGTTGTCGCCGCCCGTCGCAGCGTTCCGGTTGAAGTTCAAATTGTGCGTGTTGGTCTGGCCGTTGTCCGTGGGCAGCGCGTAATATGGAAAGCTGTTGAACTTCGATGCCACAGGACTGATCCGGCTCAGAGGAATGATGTTGCTCGGAAACTGCGTGCGCTGCGGACCGCCTGTCACACATGCCGCATTGCCGTAGGCTCCGCACTGCGTGTTCGGGTCGTAAATCGGAATCTGCTGGCCGGCACCGTTGAGGTAGTTGCGGAAGTCCCCCGTCCGCTGTTCCGCCAGCGGCACAGTGTAGCTGAACAGATTGCCCTGGCGTGCACGGAATCCTTCGTAGCTGCCGTAGTAGAACAGTTTGTCTTTGATGATGTGGCCACCCAGATTCGCGCCGAACTGGTTTTGGACGAACGGGGCCTTGCCCACGCCGGACCTGTTTGCAAAGAAGTTCGTGGCGTTGAGTTCGCGATTGCGCAGGAACTCATACGCGCTGCCGTGGAGGTCGTTCGTACCGCCCTTCGAGGCGATGTTCACAACACCTCCGGTGTAACGGCCGTACTCGGCGGTGTTGTTATTCGTTTGAACGCGGAATTCCGAAACCGCATCGGGTGACGGCGTGAGCGCCGTAACGTTGCCGTAGGTGATGTTCACGGGAACGCCATCAAACAGCGTCACGCTCTGGTTGGCCGTACCACCGCCGATCTGGTAGTTCCCGGCAGCAAACACGTTCTTACCGGTGAGACTGCCGTCGGACGATCCCTGCGGCACAACGCCTGGCACCAGGTTCACAAGGTTCAGGATGTTGCGGCCGTTCAGCGGCAGTTCTTCCACGGAACGCGAGGAAACGACCTGGCCCAAAGAGGCGTTCTCGGTCTGGAGCAGCGGGGCCGCCGCCTGCACTTCGATCGACTGGGTAACGTCGCCGACCTGCATGCCGATGTCGAGGCGAGCCACCGATTCGATCTGCACCGGGAAATTGTCCCGTGTCGAACGCTTGAAGCCCGTCTTTTCAACATCTATCTTGTAGTTGCCGGGCACGAGGTTCACAATGCGGAACTCGCCGGCGCCGGAGGTTTGTACCGTTTGACGGACGCCCGTCCCGGCATTCGTGGCCGTGACTGCAGCACCTTCCATGGGGGCACCCGAGGGATCTGTAACTGCTCCCGCGATCGTGCCGTAAAAGTTTTGGGCATGCGCAGGCGATAAGAAGATCGCCATCGCAGCCATGCCCAGAAGAACAAAAAACGTTCTGGTTCTTCGATTCATGATTTCCTTCTCCTCTAAACAGGCGATTCAGACCGAAGCTGGACTGTTATCGCCGACCCTGGTAGTGGTCCGCGCCTGGCGCATTGTATAAAGCGCATAAGCCATTGCTGGATACGCCGAATAATACAGCGGGGAAAACGTGAAGTCAAGCTTGCCCGGATGTTCACGGCGACCGTTTCACCTGAGCGTTCCACTCGATCGACTTCACTGCCCGGTTTGCGAGCGCGCGGACCCCGCCTTCGCGCGTGGCTTCCCCCAGAAAATAAACGTGCCAAGCTTCGTGGACGTCACAATGTCCATCGCGCCGTCTTTGTTGAGATCAGCCGCAAGCACATCAGAACCAGCGCCCGACTGGTTGTGGATCAGTTCCGGTACGAACTCAGCTCCGCCCGGCGCCTTTGGATTGCGAACCGTCTTGTAGACATAAAGGACGGCTGGTCCATAGGCATCCGGATCGAGGTAGTCGTCCTTGTGCGACCAGAAACGCTTGCCGACGACGAAATCGGGAATTCCATCGCCATCCACATCTGCGACCGTGGTTCCGTGAGGCTGACTGAACGTGACGCCGCCTGCGTTCCTGGTCGCGGAGTCGTCCATGATCATGTGCTGAACGAACGAGATTGCGCCGCCGGCATCGCGCTTTTGCTCGAACCATGCCATACCATAGCCGTGAGCCTGCAGAACGGTGACTACATCGTTCTGGCCGTCGCCATTCACGTCATACACGGCCATTACGCTGCCACCGGCGGCCGTCCGCCCGAGCCGCGAAAAGGCTTGTGAATGATACGTCCACGGCTTCTGGCTGTTGATGGCAGCCGGTTGCTCCCACCAGCCGTAAGCGTTCAGGATGTCCATTCGGCCATCCCCGTTGATGTCACCGACTCCGATCCCGTGCGCGGTGCCGTACCCTGCCTCTGAGACCGTCTGTATCTTCCACGGCCCGATGGGCGCTGCGGGATCGGGTTTCGCGTAGCGGACGAAACCTTCTGCCATGTAAACCAGTTCCGGCTTGCCATCCCCATCCAGGTCTCGCAGAACAGCGATCTCGCTCTGAACAGCCGACACTACCTGGAATTTATCCCAGCGGCGTGACTCGCCCCTGGGATTCACGTATAACCATACGCCGACATCTCCGCCAGGTGCTCCATCGTTCGCGAAGCTGGAGGTGATAACGTCGGGCCATCCATCGTTTGTAAAATCAGCGGAATACGTCATCCAGCAGTCGGTTGAATACTCCGTTCCCGGGTTACGGACCACAGCTGGGTAGATCTCTCTTCTCTTCGTATAGTCCGGTCCGAGATAGTAGTAGGGGCCTGCGGCGACATCGGTGATCCCGTCATGGTTGAAATCCCCGGCCGCGGCGCCCCACGCGTAGTAGAACGGGCTCAGCCGCTGCATGCGAAAGTTCGCGGAAACCTTTTCGGGAGGCGTCTCTTTCACGGCCAGGTCCTTGTAGGCGACATCTTTGAATTTGACTTCGCTGGTGCCGCCGACGTACAAGGCAATCGGTCCGTACTTCCCGAAGTCGTCTTCTGCGACCGCGCCACTTTCGCTGCCGTTATTCAGAATGGTCCGAACGATGTTGGCGTCCAGCAGGATCTCGACCTGGTTCCAGTCTTCGGTCGTGAAATCAGTCACGGGACGCGTGACCGGGAGCTTTGGCCCTGCGGCGGTGCCACGCCCTCTCCCGCCCCGTGCGGGCGCGTTCGGATCGGGCGCGGGAGCGATTCGCATCATTCCGCCGCCAACTCTCAGGCGCTCGCGCGTAAGTTCTTTGCCCTCCGCATCGAGCGTGATCCGATAAGATGCGACGTCGCCCGCAGTGAGCGAGACGAAGACGCCCTTCATCCCCTGCGCCGTCTTCTCAGCTCGCAGCAGCACGCCACTCCTGCAACCCGTTGCGCAGCGAAACGAGGCGTTAAGCGCTACGTCCTGATACGAATGATCGAGCACCAGCCAACCTCCGCCAACTGGATCGGCCTTGCCCGTGATCTCGCCATTCTGAATCGTCCAGCTGGCGCGTCCGAGCGTATGCCATCCCGTCAGACCCGAGCCTTTTACAATCGAGTCGGGACGGAAAGACGGTCCAGCGCTGAAGAGCGGCCCCAGGAACAGCAAGGCGCCAAACGCCGAAGCAGCCGCAGTCGAATACACCCGTTGTCCTAGCATTCAATATCCTTCCTTGTTGTTCGTCCGAAAAACGCAACAAGTAGTGCGTAATAAGCAACGGAATTGTATCATTGAAAATCTCCCGACGGGGGCTGGGTTCGCGAACGTTTCTCTTTGACGGCTCGCATTGACTCCGGTGGTCATGGACTGATAGCATCGCCGTGATTATGCAGGGCTCATTGCATATAGCGCACGATGTTGTGCAGCGTCAGTTCACCTGCCTGGCGGTGCGGATTCGACAGGGTGCCAACGGAAACGCTGAAGGTAGCTATGACAAAAAAAACTACAGTAGGGATCGCTCACTCTGACGCAGACCTCGGTAAGCCCGGTGAGTATTCGCGCGAGCAGCTGGACATCGTCAAGAGCATGATCCGGGGGATCGCCGACCAGACGATGGGCGGGATGCAGAACATCGTCAAAGCAGGCGACAAAGTACTAATCAAGATCAATACCGTCATCCCCGTGCCTGCCAATGAAGGCTTCACGACCGATCCACGGATGCTGGAGGCCCTGATCGAACTGGTGCAGGAACAGAAACCTGGCCGGATTCAGGTCGGCGAGCGCTGCGCAATGGGGGGCGATACCAAAAACGCCATGGACGTTTGCGGCATCACGGCCGTTGCCGAGCGCACCGGCGTGGAGCTTTGCCCGTTCGACAACGTGCCATTCGACATGTTTAGGATCGACCGGCCCATCAGCTTTAATGAATTCCCAGTGCCGCGCCCGGTGAGCGAGGCCGACGTGTACATCGGACTGCCGAAGATGAAAGTCCATCTGCACACTACTTTCACCGGCGCGCTGAAGCTGCAATTCGGCAACCTGCCGGATTATGACTGGATGGTGCGGTGCCACAAAGACGATATCTACCAGAAGATCGTCAACCTGACGGTAGCCGCCCGTCCGAAGTGGATGCTGATGGACTCCCTCTACGCCTGTCAGGGAAACGGGCCCTTCAGCGCCTATCGGGACGACCTGATTCGCGACTTCAACACCATCTGCGGGGGGCCGGATCCGGTCGCCGTCGATACTATCTGCGAGGCCCTTATGGATTGGGATTACCCCGGTACCAACGTGCCATCCACGATCCTTGGCGCGGCTGACGGGCTGGGTACGAACAATATGGATGAGATTGCCTTGACAGGTGCCGATCTCGATAAGGTGAAACGGCGCTTCCGGCGCCAGAACAATAATCTGCAGGGCGTGTTCCCCAACGTAAACGTCGTTATGGGTTCCACATGCGAAGCGGGCTGCAAGGCCATCCTGCGCATCCAATTGGATCAGGCAAAGGCTGCGGGCACGCTGGACAAGCTGCAGCGGCCCGTCCATATCTTCACCGGACTTCAGTTCGAGGAGATCAAGCCGGTAGATGGCGATATTGTGTTGTTTGGCGATTGCGCGAAGCCGCTGCTCGAGCGATTCCCGAACGCGTAGTACTGGGGCAGCAGTGAGGAGTTCCCGAACTGCACGCCGATCTGGGCGAATATCCCGGCGCGGTCCATCGCGAACTACCTGCAAAAGCTGACAGAGATTTAGTCGTGATCCGCACCAAAGGACTGAACATGAACATTGACTTCCGAATCGTCATCGCTGCACTGGTCCTGCTGTGCTCGGTGCCACACGCACGCGCACAACAACCTTCGCCGCAAGGTGGACAACCTCCCGTGCGCCGATCAGAGAGTACCGGTGTCAATCTGTTCACCAACAACTGCACTGGCTGCCACGGCATGGTTCCGGTCGAACATGCGCCCAGCGAGGCAACCATCAAGACGATGACCCCGGAGCGAATCTTCGAAGCGATTACGACGGGCGCCATGAAAAACCAGGCGGCGAAGCTTACCGACACGGAAAAGTTGCTGCTCGCCGAGTATATGGGCGGCAGAAAGCTCGACAAAGAAGATGTTGGCGATGCGAAAAACATGCCTAACGTCTGCGCCTCGCATCCGCCGGTGCGCGACATGAATGCCCCCTCCTCGAACGGCTGGGGAGACCTCTCGAACACGCGCTATCAGCCCGCTAAAGCGGCTGGACTAACTGCGGGCAAAGTATCAAGGTTGAAACTCAAATGGGCGTTTGGCTTCCCAGGGGCTACTGCTCTTTACAGCGAGACCGTCATCGATGGAAGAGTCTTCGTGAGCAGCGATGCGGGTTACGTCTATTCGCTGGATGCCGATAGCGGCTGTATCCATTGGTCCTTCAAGTCTTCCGCTGTGGTGCGGAGCGGCGTGACAGTCGGACCTCTCAAGCCTGGTTCCCCAAGGCTCGCCGCGTTCTTCGGCGACATTCGCGGTTTCGCATACGCGCTCGATGCCTCCACGGGTGCCCTCATCTGGAGGGCCGCTGCTGACATCCACCCACTGGCGCGCGTTACCGGCAATCCGAGGCTGTACGAGGGGCGTCTGTACGTGCCGCTCGCCTCTCTTGAGGAAGATGAATCGCGCAGCCCACAACACATCTGCTGTACCTTTCGAGGCGCCATGACCGCATTTGATTCGGAGACGGGTCGCCAGATCTGGAAGAGCTACACGATTCCGCAGGAACCGAAGGTGATCAAGAGAAACTCGGTGGGAGTGGACTACATGGGCCCGTCCGGCTCCGGGATCTGGACAACGCCAATTGTCGACACGAAGCGGAGGGCTCTGTACTTCGGGACAGGCAACAGCTTTAGCGAGCCAGCGACAACGTCCGATTCGATTATGGCGATGAGCCTCGATACCGGCAAGATTCTTTGGTGGCAGCAGGCAGTGAAGAACGACGTTTGGCACGGAGGCTGCGCACAGACGGTGCCGGGACGCTCTATTCCGGGTCCGGGCCGGGCTGGTCCCGGTCGTGGGAATCAACCACCCTATCCAGCTGACAACTGCGTCGATAAGACCGGACCGGACTGGGACTACTCGGCCTCTCCGAATCTTGCGACACTGCCGGACGGGCGCACGGTCATCATTGCCTCGCCGAAACAAGCGGTGGTTCGGGCACTTGATCCGGACAAAGGTGGCGCGACCATTTGGGAGCAGGATATTGCACGCGGTATTGGCGGTGGCGCCGGAGAGACCGTCTTCGGGGGAGCGGTCGACGGCCAAACCATCTACTTTGGCTTGCATCTCGGCAACGGTCTGGTTGCCATGGACCTCGCAACCGGCGTGGAGAAGTGGTTTAAGCCTTTGCAAACGCCAGAAGCAATGGCTACTCACAAGGGTATTGTTGCGGCAGTCAACGTGATTCCTGGCGTGTTATTTGCGGGCGGAATGGATGGGATGCTTCGCGCTGTGTCAACGGTGGACGGCAATCCGATCTGGGAATTCAATACGGCTCAGGAGTTCAAGACCGTAAATGGTGTGACGGCAAAGGGCGGGTCTATCGGAGCCGGGGGACCGACTATCGCTAACGGTATGGTCTTCGTCGGGTCGGGATATGTCGGATTTCAGAACGGAGTTCCTGGCAACGTCCTGCTCGCCTTCGCGCCTGCTTTCTAAGCTTGCCTGCCCGCGTCAGAGTTCCAGCTTACTCTTGTAGATCATTTCTTTCAGTTGAAAGGTTGACTTGATCTGGAGATTGCCGTAGATGGATTCGAAGGAGACCTCGTCGTCCTGCAGGGTCAAAGGCTCTGACCGGGAGAAGAAAATCAAGACGAGCAACTCGCTCCCCGCAGGAAGGACGACGACATCGACAGGCCGCAGAGGGACTTTGGCGGTGCGCGAGATAGAGGTGCCTTGCCCGATGCGCTTGCCAAGACTGGCCAACTGAGCATTTGCAGCGGACGAGTGTTCGGGCGGCTGTGGTCCGACGCTGAGTTCCAGGGGCTTTGGATAGTTGCTGATGCTCAGAACATAGAAGTGCTCGATCATTCGTTGAAACTTTTCCGCCAGCCCGGAGAGATACAGGAGCTTAGATGCGCACGAAAACAGATACCTCTCGACCCCGCCCTGAGCGCAGGCTTCATACACGGGCAAAGCGCTTTCCCATCGCACGATGACGGGAGTCTTGCGCCCAGGTACGGGGGCCGGTTTAGCCCAGGCAGAGTCCGTCACCATGCTTTTGATAGCCTGGGCCGAAAGGGCCGCGGCGTCATTCAACGGTTGCTGAGCTGAAGCACCGAAACAGGCGGTCAGCAGAATCGCCAGAAGATTCCCGAGACGCATAAGAGGCTTCTTAAATGCCTACAATATACCGAAGTCGGCACGATCTACTCCGTAATTGCTGGTTTCGCTTCAGTTGGTGTGGATTCAATACGGTGCGCTACTTACTTTGCGGTCTGGCGATAGTCGTCTCCGCCCAGAATGTCTGGATTGAGAACCTCGCCCCCTACACACCGACTCCGCAAACAGTTGTCGAGAAGATGCTGGACCTCGCAGAACTGAAGCCGGGCGAAAAGATGTTCGATCTCGGATCGGGCGATGGACGGATTGTGATCAGCGCCGCCCGGAACTATCACGCAGTCGCGGTTGGCGTGGAGTTCGATGAAACTCTCGTCCGTCGCAGCGCGAGTGAGATCGCGCGACTGGCACTCACCGAACGGGCGCGAATCATACAGGGGGATCTGATGAAGCAGGACTACTCCTCCGCAGACGTGGTCACTGTCTACCTGCTCCCCATCGGAAACATCAAGCTCATACCGATACTGGAGAAGCAACTCAGGAAGGGAGCGCGTATCGTATCGCATAACGCCGAATTTCCAGGTTGGACGCCGGCGAAGACTGTAAATGTTGAAGACGACGGTCAAGGCAAAAGCCACCGCCTTTATCTATACAAGCGATGACGAAGCCTTGCGCCCGAATGCCTACGCGTCAGCGGGCCTGGAAGTCGCAAGGCTTTCCACAAGTCGGTCTCGTAATCAGCCCGCGAGCATCTCGAATACGTCGAGCCGTTCGCCCCCGCAGTAGCGACCTGTGTGTTCGTAAGAATGACGAGCCCGAGGTTGCCGTCAGCTGCCCGGCAGCGGGCAAACACCTGATCGTCGCAGAGCGACGGCCACTGATAGCGCTCTCGATGCAGCCGAAGGCGGGAGTGACGCAGAGCGCACTCTGTCTTGCAGAGATAGAAAGTCGTCCGTGGCGGGAACAGGTAGCTGACGATGCTTCCGTTTTCTGGCGCAAGCGCGCGGAGCCGCCTTGTTGTGCCGCACGGCTCATGATAATCTCAATCCGATCGTGTGTGCCGCGCAAGCTGCGTTTCGTAACACGCACGGTTCAGAAGGAGAACCCGTGAAGAAAATCCTGATACCAGCGCTGGCCGCAATTACCGCCCTGATCTCGGTGCTGTATGCGGCGACGCATGACTTCGTTCCCACCACCGTATTCAAGGGTTCGGCGCTAACGGGCTGGCACCCGCTGGGCTCGGCCGATTGGCGGGCCGCCAACGGCGAAATCACCGGAACTCCCAAGGCGGCCGAGGGCGGGTGGCTGATCCTCGACAAAGGCTATCAGGACACGCAGTTCTACACGGAATTTCGCTGTGCGGGTACGTGCAACGCCGGTCTGCTTTTCCGGGCTGAGAAAACAGCGGACGGCGGCCTCAAAGGTGTCTACGTCTCGCTGAGCGACAGCGATCTCAACACCTACGAAATTACGCTCTCGGCGTCAGGCAAAGAACTAACGCGCACGCGTCTGGAGCGCGCTACCGCCCAGTTCGCACGAATGGCGGCGGGACCGTGGACCAACGGGTCAGCGCATGTGCCCGGCTTCGCCGCGCCTGCGCCGAGCCTGGCGGAAGAAAAGGCAGAAGCGGCCAAGGCGGCGTCTCGCCCGGCTGCACCTGCTGCGGGAGCAGCCGGCGGACGCGGGGCACCCCCGGCTCCGCAGCTTCAGGCGAATGACTGGAACACGATCCAGACGATTGTGGACGCCGATATGGTGTGGATCACCGTGAACGGCCGGCGGGGCTTCGCGAACACGGCGACGAACGACCATATGACCGGCTTCGGCCCGATCGCGCTGCATGTTGCCGGGACGGGCGAGGTGCGGTTCAAAGACATCTCCATAAAGGACCTGAACGTGAAGAGCGAGCCGGCTGAGAAAGTCTCGCAGCACTTCCGCATGCAGCAGTTGAATGACTTTTTCTATTCGTGGGGTGCGACCACTGGCGACATCAACCATGACGGAGTTCAGGACGTGATCTCGGGGCCTTTCTACTACCTGGGGCCGGACTACACGGATCGCCGCGAATTCACCGCCGCGCGCAGTTACAGCCCCAGCAACAACTTCCCGGAAGGCATGGTTTACTACGCCAACGACTTCACGGGCGACGGGTGGACGGATATTCTGGTCGTGAATTCACGCCCGGTCTTCCTATATGTGAACCCGAAGGGCGAACCCCGCCGGTGGGACCGTTACAACGTAGTCCCCACCTCCACTTCGGAGATCAACGTATTCAAAGACGTCGACGGGGATGGCAAACCGGAGGTACTGTTCACGGGGCCCGGAGCTGTGATGGCTTACGCGAAACCGGACCCCGCAAATCCGACAGCGCCCTGGAAGGTACACAACATTTCAGAGCCAGGTCTGGCCGGTCCTCACGGTATGGGCACCGGAGACGTGAATGGAGACGGGCGGGTGGACGTGGTGAACAGCCGCGGGTGGTGGGAGCAGCCAGCCACTGGGGCAGGTGATGGCCCGTGGAAGTTCCATGAGGCGTCGTTCGGAACGGGCGGCGCCGAGATGGGTGTTTACGACGTGAACGGCGATGGACTGGCCGATGTGGTCACGGCGCTGGCGGCGCACGGCTGGGGCCTGGCGTGGTTCGAGCAGAAGCGCGATGCCCAGAAGACAATCTCGTTCGTGCGACATGACATCATGGGCGACCTGAGCGCGAAGAGCGCCGGCGGTGTCGTCTTTTCGGAGCCGCACGGCGCGGCTTTCGCGGATATGGATGGCGACGGCGTTCCGGACCTGATCACAGGCAAGCGGCTCTATTCACATCTGGAAAGTCACCTTGATCCGGATCCGTACGGCCCCGCAGTCATTTATTGGTACAGGACGGTGCGCAACCCCAAGGCTGAGGGTGGAGCCGAGTTTGTGCCCGAGCTGATCCACAACCGGTCGGGCGTGGGCTCGCAGCTTGTGGTGACGGATCTCAATGGCGATGGCGCTCCCGATGTGGTGACGGGGAATGTGAAGGGGACGTTTGTGTTTTGGAATCAGATGCACGGGGCCTCGAAGTCAGGCTCCACGAAAGCGGGCGCGGCCAAAGCCAGCGCGGACGCAAGGAGGTAGTGACACAGATGAAAAAGACTCTTATTGCGTTTCTGGCTGCGGGCGCCGCGTGCGGACAACCGGCGCGCACGACGTGGAAGGACTATCTGGGCGGACCGGACAGTTCGCACTATTCCGCTTTGAAGCAAATCAACACCAAGAACGTGAACCAGCTCCAGGTGGCGTGGAGTTACGACACCGGAGACAGCACCAGCTACACCTTTAGTCCGCTGGTGGTGGACGACATTGCGTACTTCGCGGCTAAGCAGGGATCGCTGGTGGCGGTCAACGCGGCAACAGGTCAGGAACTTTGGGTGTACTCGTTTCCGTCTGCCGGCGGGCGCGGTGGCCAGTTCAGTGGGATTTCGGGACAGCGCGGCGCCAATTACTGGGAGAGCAAGGATCGCTCGGATCGCCGGGTGCTGGTGTCGCAGGGAGGTTTCCTGCACGCCATCGATGCGCGGACGGGGAAGCTGGTGCAATCCTTCGGAGACAACGGGAAGCTGGATCTGAAAACAGGGCTCGATCGCGGACCGGCTCTTGCATCGAGAACGCCGGGCCGAGTATTCGAAAATATCTTAGTACTGGGCAGCGCGACGGGTGAGGGGTATCTTGCTCCTCCCGGCGATGTGCGCGGAATCGATATCGTGACAGGCAAGCTGCTGTGGGTGTTCCACACGATTCCACGCCCGGGCGAGTTCGGGTACGATACGTGGCCGAAGGATGCCTACAAGTACATGGGCGGCGTGGATGTGTGGGGCGAGATCACCGTTGATGAGAAGCGGGGGATTGCGTATCTGCCGACGGCATCCGCCAAGTACGAGCTTTACGGCGGGGACCGGCTGGGCGACAACCTGTTCGCGGACTGCATTCTGGCACTGGATGCGCGCACCGGCAAGCGTCTCTGGCATTTTCAAACGGTCCACCACGATCTGTGGGATTATGACCCGGATGCCGCGCCGCAGCTGGTTACGGTGAAGCACGAGGGTAAGACCGTGGATGCGGTGGCGCTCGCTTCGAAGAATGGATTCCTGTATGTGTTCGACCGCGTCACCGGCAAGCCACTGTGGCCCATCGAGGAGCGGCCCGTACCCGCATCCGATGTTCCCGGCGAAGTCGCGGCAAAGACGCAGCCTTTTCCAACGGTGGTGCCACCCTTTGCACGGCAGAGCATGACCGTCAAGGACATGTACGACGGCTTCATGAAGCCGGAAGAGAAGGCGTGGTGGAAAGACCGTCTCTCGAAGGCGCGCACAGGATTTTATACTCCGCCGGGTCTGACGGATACGATTCAGCTTCCGAGCGTCAACGGAGGGGCTCTGTTCTTCAGTACGGGCGCGGACCCGACGACGGGAACCGTGTATGTGTTGTCTAAGGATATGCCGTCGATTATGAAGCTGGTGCCTGCAGGAGAATCGACGGCGGACAATGCAGGCGGCCTGATTCCGAACCGCCCTCGGCCGGCTGGGCGTGGACCGGCGGCGGGAATGCCGACCCCTCCGCAGATGGGAAGGGCGGTATACGAGCAAACCTGCCAAGTATGCCACGGTGCGGAGCTTAAGGGAGATCGCGGACCGGAAATCGACACGGCGGTCGCAAAGCAGGGCGCGGATCCGGTTCGTGCCGTTATCACGAAGGGCAGAGGGACAATGCCGGCATTTGCCTCGTTACCGGCACAATCGATGAGCGATCTGATGGCATTTCTGGCCCGGCCGGACGCCGCGCCAATTGGCTCAGCGCCCTCCGCGGCAACGATGCAGGCCATGGGGAGACTTCGCGTGGAGCCCGACTATCCGGCCGAGGTGATACCGCCCCCGTCCCGGTACAAGACGGGCTACGGCAACGAGCCGTATGTGATCACGCCTCCCTGGAGCACCATTACTGCGTACGACCTGAATACGGGCAAAATTAAATGGCAGGCTCCGTATGGCGATGTCCCGCAAGCGGGCCCGAGCGACAAGATGAGAGGGAACGCGTATCCAAAGAGCGGGTTCGTGATTACGGCGGGTGGGCTGCTGATGTTCGCGGGCAACGATTCGAAGCTGTACGCGCTCGACAAGGATACGGGGAAGCTTCTTTTCAGCAAGGAACTACCAAACGGATCGCTGGGTGTACCGGCGGTTTACGAAGTAAAAGGTCGGGAGTATATCCTGCTGGCGGTGTCGGGCGGCAACGCCTACCCAGCCGGCGCGTACGTTCCGCCCGGAGGTGTGACCCCGCCAGCCATCTCGAAGAGCTACATTGCGTTTGCACTGCCGTCGGCGGAGAAAAAGTAGCGCTGGAGATTTCATGATGGGACGAGATTTCACCGATCCAGGGCTGACTCGCCGCGGTTTCGCCGAGCTGGCTGCGGGACTGGGTGTAGCCGGCCAGGTTGCCGGTCAGCCGGGGGCTTCGCGGCCAGCCCCGCCGAAGCCGAAGAAGCTCAAAGTGGGGCATACGGGTATCACGTGGCCCGGAGGTCAGGAGCAGCGGGGGATTGAGACGGCGATCAGGGACATCGGCGGTCTTGGGTACCAAGGACTGGAGACCTTCGGAGACGTTCTCGACAAATACGAGAAAGACGGCGGACTGCGGCGCCATCTGGAAGCCGCCAACCTCCCGCTCATTTCCGGCTACTGCACGGTCGACCTCGTGGACCCGGCTAAACGCACGGAAGGCGTGGCCCGGATGACGGAGTGGGCCAAGGTGATCCGCAAGAACGGCGGCCGCATCATGATCCTGGGACCGAGCGGACGTCGAGGCCAGGCGGACTTCAGGTTCAGCGAGCATCGCGCGGACATCGCGGCTACCCTGACCGAGATCGCGAAAGCCGTAATGGATCAGGGTGTAACGGGTGTGCTTCACCCGCACACGGGCACAGTGGTTGAGACTCTCGACGAGACGATCGCGATCCTCGACTCCGTCGATACGCGCTATGTGAAATTCGGCCCGGATGTGGGCCAGATCGTGAAGGGTGGCGCGGAGCCGGCGGCCGTCACCAAGCTGGTGAAAGACCATCTCGCCATCGTGCAGCACATGCACCTGAAGGACTACAGCGGGGGCCAGTATTACCTCGGTTATTGCCCTTTGGGATTTGGCCGTGTGGAACTGGCGAAACTGCTGGATCTTATGGAGTCGAAAACGGAGATCGCGGGGATGGTCATGGTGGAGCTCGACGGCGGGCGGCCCACGCCGATGCCGCCGGGTGAGGCGGCACGGATCGCGAAGGTCTACCTGGAGTCCAAGGGCATCGTCTTCCGGGCTTAGCGGCGGACCTGCGTTGGAGGGCTCCGCTGCGGAACCCGGTTACGTTCAGCTTAGTGAACGCTCCTCCGGACATCCTCAAGGTCGCGGCGGATTTCCGCGGAACCAGGTGCCGGCCCCCGCCTCGACAGAACGCGGATTCGACGCAACTGCTTTTTCGAATTGCCAGGCTGCATGTTGATAGACGCGCCTTTCGGCCGTTCCGGACTTTCAGCAGCACTCGAGCCGCTTCATGAAGCCTGCCCTGCTTCACCCGACCATGCTGTCGGTCCTGAGCCGCCGCCGTGACGGCCATTGCCACAAACAGAAGCCGCTTTGTATTGATTCAGGGTAGTGCATACACGAAGAGCCGTCCGGTCACGTTCTCCTTGTGCTCACCGCCGGCTGCAAAAATGGCTACATACTGCTTGCCGTCTTTGCCCTGGTACGTGATCGGAATCGAATTCGCGTCGGCATTCTGATCGACAACCCAGACCTCTTTGCCGTCGCGGGAGTTGAAGGCGCGGAACTTCCCGTCGATGGTGGCGCCGATGAAAACCAGTCCGCCGGCCGTTGCTATAGAGCCGCCGTTGGTGGTCGGTGTCCCTGTCTTCGGAACGCCCAGCTTGTCCAGTTCCTCGAACGAGCCAAGCGGAACGCGCCACGCGATTTCACCCGTGTTGACATTGACCGCGCTGAGTTCGCCCCAAGGCGGTTGCTGACAAGGCCAGCGCTTCGTGCCATCCCAGAAATAGTCGCCCATGTTGAGCGGCGGATCGTCGGGACCTACCCGTACGTACCGTTTGCCATCCGCGCTCAAAATCATCTTGTTGAAATTAGCGAGGCTCTTCGTGTTGACGAATATGTAACCAAGGCCTGGATCGAAGGAGGTGCCGCCCCAGTTGTTACCACCCGTCCAGCTTGGGAAAATGACCCGCAGCTTCGGACCATACTGCGCATAAGGACCGCCTGTTAGCGCCCCTCCTTCCCGGGCCATCAAAGCACGGCAATACTTTTCGTGTTCGGGAGTGACGGTCGCGATCTCTTCAGCTCGAAAAGAAGTGCGGGCCAATGCGGGCGGTTTGACGGGAATCGGTTGGGTCGGCCAGCTCGAATCGCCGGGCAGCGGGTTGTCATTCGGCACGGCAACTTCCTTCACATCGTAAAGAGGCTTTCCGGTAATGCGGTCGAGGATGAACAGGTAGCCCTGCTTTGTGCTTTGGGCAACCGCGGGGATGTTCCTGCCGCCTCTCTTCACGGAAATCAGCGCAGGTGCGGCGGTGAGATCGTAATCCCAATTGTCATGGTGCGTGGTCTGGAAGAACCACTTGAGCTTGCCGGTACCGGCGTCGAGCGCAACCAGCGATGAGCCATATAGATTCAGTCCTTTGCGATCTCCGCCATAAAAGTCGTTGTTGGGAGTGCCGATCGGGAGAAAAAGCAGACCGCGTTCCACATCAATGCTGGAAATCCCCCAGGAGTTGACGCCGGAGCGATTTTCCCATTCACCGTCAGTCCAGGTTTCATGCAGTGGCTCTCCAGGCCGGGGGATCGTGTGGAACGTCCAGACAAGTTTGCCAGTGTGCATGTCCCAGGCGCGCACATCGCCCGACGCTGAACGTTCTGGCATTTCACCCGGGCTGGATCCGGTGATTGCAAGGTCCTTGTAGATTGTGGGTGGCGAGGACATGCTGAGCCGTGCGTTCGGGAAATGATCGGTGACACCCGCCTTCAGGTTCACCATACCTTCGTTGCCGAACCCGGCTACGGGCTTGCCCGTCTTTGCGTTGAGCGAAATGAGAAATCCGTCAGCCGTGCCGAACACAATTTGCGGAGGCAGATCCTTCGTACCGCCCCAATACGCGATGCCTCTGAGCGCGGGCGTGTGAGCGCTTTCGTATTCCCATAGCTTCTTGCCTGTCTCCGGCTCCAGCGCAACCACCCGGTTGAAGGCGGTCGACATGTAAAGCACTCCGCCAATTACCAGAGGAACACTTTCTGAGCGGCGCGCCCGCGGACGTCGCGGTGTCTCTCCTGGAACTGTTTCGGCGCCCGGGGGAGAGGGAGGCGCGGGCGCGGCGGCTTCCGTATCGAACTTCCACGCCAGCTTCAACTGCCCGACGTTCCGGGGATTGATCTGCTTCAGGGGAGAGTAGCGAAGGTTGCCCGCGTCGTGGCCGAACATGGGCCAATCGGTTTGGCCGTGCAGAGTAAGCGCCAGAAGCGGCAACAAGGCGAGTTTCATGCCTGGACAGCGCCGTGGACCGAAGTCACGAGCGAGCGGAGGATTAAGCTGCGAAGAGACGTGCGACGTGACATGATGACCCTCGGCCGTATTGCACATAGTGAAACGCAAGTTGGCAGTTTCGAGATATTATCAAGGCTCACATTTCAAGTCAACCAGCAAAGAACAGAACAGGGTGTCCCGGCGGCGGAACCGTTCTCGCCCCGAGAAACCGGTTCGAGCCCTGGAGCAGCAGGTGCTCTCGCAACCCCAACCGCAACGCCTGAGTATATTAGGCATTTACAAGGAGCATTCCGGATGAAGCTGCAAGGAAAGATAGCACTGGTCACCGGTGCGGGACAGGGCATTGGCCGTGGGATCGCGGAGTTGCTCGCTGAGCAGGGCGCCGACGTTGCGGTCAACGATATCTCGTTGACGGCGGAAGGCACCGAGAACGTTGTCGAATGGATTCGTTCGAAAGGCCAACGGGCTCTGAGCGTTCAGGCCGATGTCTCTAACCGCGATCAGGTACAGGCCATGTTCGACAAGGTCTGGCGCGAACTGGGTCCCATCGACATCCTGGTCAACAACGCGGGAATAGAGACGATCCTTCCCTTTCTTGAGATCACGGACGAGCAGTGGACGCGCGTCACTGACATTGACTTGCGGGGCCCATGGCTTTGCTCTCAGGTGTTCTGTCGACGGGCGACCGCTGAAGGGCGCACCGGAAACATCGTGAACATTGGTTCCGTCCAGGCCGCCAAGATCCTGCCCGGGCGCACCCACTACGCCCCCGCCAAGCTGGGCATCGAAGCGCTGACTCGTAACATGTCCGCGGAGATGACGCCTCTCGGCATCCGAGTGAATTGCGTACATCCAGGGTTTGTGGCTACGAACATGACGTCCTGGATCATGGAAGACCCTGAGATCCTGAAGAACGTCGTTGCGCAGATCTCTGTCGGCCGCCCCGGTGTGCCGAGGGACATTGCTAACGTGGTGGCTTTTTTGGCATCGGAAGATTCGAGCTACGTCACCGGTCAATCGCTTCACGTGGATGGCGGCTGGATTTACAAATAGCCGCAGCGTCGCTTGCGAACCATCACGAACGGAACGAGACGCCCTGCTTCTGAAGATATGCCTTCGCTATCCTGGCCGTCTCGATCGCCGGTGTGGGCTGTGGCGGTGGTGAATCGAGTTCCACCATGACGAGACCTGCTGTCTTTCGACCTTCCATCAACGAAAGGATCGAAGAAATGTCCACCTTGCCTTCGCCGAGCGGACAATATCCCAGGTAGTTCGGGCCCCCGGCGTAGTCCTTGAGGTGCATGTGCTGCACGAGCGGCAGAAAATCTTTCACTACCTGTACCGGGTCCGAGCCGCCTTTTTGCAATTGTCCGATATCGGGTCCGAACTTCATCACACGGGTGTCGACGGCCTCGAGTACCGCGTAAGTCTCTTCTCGCGTTTCCACGCAGGTGCCGGTGTGCTGGTGGAGCACGGGCGTCAGTCCCATATCAGTGACTGCCTTCCCGAGTTCGTTGAGCGTTGTGACGATATCGTTCTTGTGAGCCTTGAAATCGTAGCTGTTGCGCTGAACGCTGTTGGGCCCAACCACAACCACTTTGCCGTTATATTTCTTGATGAGCGCCGCCCACTGGAGCGTCTTGGCGATAGTGGCTTTACGTTGAGCCGGGTCTGAAAGATTCGCGCCGCAATACGCCGAGATGAGCGGCAGCTTGCGTTTTTCCAGGAGCGCTCCGATGCCGCCGTGCTCCTCCATCGCCTCGATCTGGTTGCCGAACAGTTCGATCCCGTAGAATCCGAGTTCAGCGATGTCTCTGAGCGCTGCTTCGATGTACTTCGGATCCACCATGGGGTTGATCGCAGGCCGCGGGCCTTCAGAAGCCGCTCCGAGGGGGATCCAGGTGAGGCCGGTGTACCCAATGGGCAATGAAAGCTTGCTCGCGGCGAAAGCGGGTGAGCAGAGTATGGCCGCTGAGAGTGATTGCGAGAAGACGCGACGGTTCACCATGACCGACAGTATACAGGTAAACGCGCTCACACAAGCCCGATTGCGTATGACGAAACTAAACCTGAGCAGCGCCCTGGGTATGATTCTTCGCGGGGCGCCCAGGCTGACCCGCGACGCCGTTATGGGTCCGTTGGGGACGGTCGTCATCGGGGGTGGTGACTCGACATATTGCACATGACGCAAGAACGATTGCAGTGTATTAAAGTAATCGTGTGTTGAGGCACCTGAGATAAAGGGCAGTCAGCAACACTGCCGTTTCGTGTGACTAATCTCGAAGGAAGGTCAGGCAATGAATTTTGGTCTTGAAGGGAAACGCGCTTTCATTTGCGCAGGTGCTCACGGCATCGGCGAGGCAGTCGCCGATCTCTTAGCTCAGGAAGGTGCCAGTGTTATCGTGGCCGATCGTGACGAGGGCGTCCTGATGGAGAAGGCATCGCGCTGGACCGGCATCGTGGCGGCGGACCTGGCTACTGCGCAGGGCGTGAATACAGCCGTTGCATACGTGCTCAAGACCTTCGGGCGGGCACCGGACATCCTGATTAACAACCTGGGAGTAGGGAATTCTTCTTCGTTTGAACTCATCTCCGATGAAGATTGGGCGAACAGTTTAGAGATCAATTTGATGAGTTGTATCAGGACGTGCCGCGCGTTAATACCAGAGATGGCGAAGAATGGCTCTGCCTCCATCGTCAATACTGGCTCCGATGTAGCGAAGCAGCCAGAGCCCACCCTGTTGGATTACGGTGTGTGCAAAGCCGGACTGCTCTATCTGACGAAAGCGCTCGCGAAACAGTACGCGCCCCATGTCCGAGTCAACGCCGTTCTGCCTGGTCCTGTGTGGACAATGATGTGGACCCGGCCGGGCGGGCTCGCCGATCAATTGGTCGCGAGTTATGGCGTCGCAGACAGGGAGGCCGCGGTGGGGCGATTTCTCGAAGACCGCTATCTCCCGTTGGGAATTGGGGAGGCCGCGGATGTGGCCAATGCCATTGTGTTTTTGGCTTCTCCGCTGGCGAGGTTCATCACCGGGGCGGCTCTGGACCTCGGCGGGACGCAACGCGGTCTCATTTGACAAGTTATTGATCTGACCAACAAGGAGACATTAGTCAATGAACATGGATTATTCAGCTTTTGGTTTGCGTGACAAAGTTGCAGTCGTCACAGGAGCTTCCCAGGGAATCGGGCGGGCACTTGCGCTCGGTCTTGCGCAAGCCGGGGCCGATGTCGTGTTGGCAAAACATCCCGAAGGGAATCACGACGCAATCGCGCAACTCCGCGACGAGATTGAGGCGCTTGGACGCAAGGCGGTGATCGTGCTCACTGACGTGTCAGATGTATCGCAGGTTCGTGCGCTGTTCGCAAAAGCGAAGGAGATCTTCGGCAAGGTCGATATCCTCGTCAACAACGCCGGCTGGACCGGGAATACGCTTGCGCTCGACGTGACCGAGGACGAGTACGACCGCACGATGGCCTCGTCTCTTAAAAGCGTCTTCTTCGCTTGCCAGGCGGCCGCGCAGATTATGATTCCTCAAGGAAGAGGAAAGATTATCAACATCGGCTCGAATTTTGGCGAGGTTGCGTTTAAGTCCAGGTCCGTATACGCAGTGGCCAAGGCGGGTGTCCATCACATGAGCCGAGCCCTCTCCCTTGAATGGGCCAGTCACGGAGTTAGTGTAAATGTCGTTGCCCCGTGTATCACCGAGACCTCGTCGCGCAAGGTTATTCTTGAAAAGCCCGGCTACAAGGAGTGGGCGACTACACAGATGCTTCCCGCTGGGCGATGGAATCAGCCAGAGGATTTGGTCGGCGCGGTATTATTCCTGTCCAGTCATCTGTCAGACATGGTCGTAGGACACGTACTAATGGTGGATGGTGGCTGGACAATTCACTAGGAAACGTGCACCCGCGCTCGTTCGCGATTGGCCGCGGGTCCGGGCTGCTAAAGCGCCCTCGGAAGGCGTTGTACGCGTTTGTCGCGCTTCGAAAGTAGCCCGTTCCACGACCGCAATGGGTCGTCACGAAGTAAGGTGGATGCTGTCAGGCGTCACCTTCTTCCAGAAACCTTATCAGCGCGTCATATTCATACCCGTCGGAAAGATCCTGTAGCTTGCGGGCGATATCCGCAAATTGAGTTGCATCCAGGCGGGCGATCAGCTTGTTCAGGAGCTTTTTGTCCCCATTTAAAGTCGCATCCCGCAGTCCCTCGATCAATTCGCCGGGGAGTTGCCTGAGTTGGCCGTAGTTTGTGATCGGCTTTTCACCGAAGTCCGCCAGCGGCAGTTCTGGTTGCGCTTCCACCTCATTCGATCCCTCATAGTCATAACCGAGGGGCAGAAGAATGCGCATCTTCTCAAGCAACGCGTCCTCATGGCAGGGCTTCGCGAGGAAATCGTCGGCCCCGCTTTCCCTGAACTGCAGCCGGTCATGATCCAGAACGCTCGCGCTGATGATGATGATGGCGGTGTCTTTGCCGGCTTGCGAGGCCTTGATTCTTCTAGTCGCCTCCAGTCCGTTGATCACTGGCATATGCACGTCCATCAAAATCAGGTGGGGTGCCCAATCTCGCCATTCCCGTATAGCGGATTCGCCATCGTCGGAACACCGCACCGAAAATCCGATTTCGGTGAGTAACTTCATGAGCCAGTCGCGATTCTCATGCAGGTCGTCGGCGATCAGGATCCTCGGCGCTTCCTGTCCGGCTCGAATACGCATAACCCGCCGGGAAGGCCCCTGACGAATGGCAACTTTCCCGTCACCCCGTTCGACTGGGATCTCGAAGCGGAATATCGAGCCCGCGCCGGGGCTGCTGCTCAGCGTGAGATCGCCTCCCATGAGGCGAGCGAATGCCCGGCTAATCGCCAGCCCAAGGCCGGTTCCATTGTTCGTGCCACCCTTCGCCTGGCTGAACGACTGGAACAATTTCTCCTTGTCTTCATCCGAGATGCCCGGGCCAGTGTCCTCAACCCGAGCTGAAAGCCATAGGTTATTTGCCTTTGCGCGACCTAGTGTCACGTGGAGCCGCGTATAACCGCGGTTCGTAAACTTGATGGCATTGCCCAGCAGGTTGATGAGAACCTGGCGTATCTTGACCTGGTCCGCAAGAATGTACGGCGCGGATTCTCCATCCACAAGCACCTCAAATCGCAGGTGTTTTGCCTCAGCTCGCAATCGGAACATGCCGGCGACATCCTCCAGCAGCGCGGATACGCTGAATACCGTCGGATTGAGCTCAACTCGACCGGCTTCGATTCTGGACATGTCGAGGACATCATTTATGAGCGCCAGAAGGTGCTCGCCGCTCCTGTTGATGATTGCCAGGTTTTCCTGCGCGTCCTTCCCGAGAAGCGGATCCCTTAACATCAATTGGGAGTAGCCCAAAATCGCGTTCATGGGAGTGCGGATTTCGTGTGACATGGTGGATAGAAACACGCTCTTGGCGCGATTGGAAGCATCTGCCTCGGCTGTTCTTTCAATGACTCGGCCCTCGAGCTCGGCATTCAGCCGGCGAATATCTTCCTCTGCGGCTCTGCGCTCAATCCAGGCCCAGCAACGTTCCACAACGTCCTGAACGAGAGTGATCTCTCCCTGCGTCCACTCGCGGGGTGTTGTCTGATGCACCGCCATCATTGCGAGAAGGGCGCCATTTCTAACCAGCGGGCAGACAACAAGCGCCTGAATGCCGATTGCCCTGAACATATCCGCCCCCTCATCGGGCAGGAACTCCGTCCCCACATTGCGAATGGTCAGGGTCTGGCCGCTGCGGAGAGTTGCGAGGGCCTGCGGCCCAAAAGACGATAGCTGGTACCCACCCACTGCGCTTGGGCAGCCGTCAGTGTAATCATGCACGATGATGAAGTGCTCGCCGTCCTGCTCCACGTCTGCGTAGGCACAACGGGACACCCGGAGATGTTCGCCGAGCATCCTTGCCGTGAGGGCCATCATCGGCTCCGCATCGCTCAGCATGCGCCTTGCCTCGGACAAGTCGTTCAGAAAGTGGAAGCGCTCTTCGCTCTGGCGAAGAGCCTGATCCGTTCGCTTGCGGTCTGCTATGTCGAGCACAAAGCAAACTCCTTCGCCAGGAGTGTCCTCAAATACAGCGGCGCCCAGCAGAACAGGCAGTCGGGAGCCGTCCTTACGGATGAACTCCTTCTCAAAAGGCGCACAAACTCCTCTGTCCGCGAGTTCCGCAGATGAGCGGTCGTCAAGGTAAGCGTATTCCGGGGGCGTCATCGCCACCCAATTCAGGTTGCCGCTGGACAGGTCCTCCCGCGTGTAGCCCACCATGCCCAGAAAAGCCTCGTTCGCCTCCGTAATCTCACCGTTGCGATTCCAAAACATGACGCCCTGCGCGTTGGACTCCACAAGCCGCCGGAAACGCCCCTCCGTTCGCTTGCGAGTGGTAAGGTCCATGACCGCTCCGTGAAAACTCAGCGCCTTGCCCGCAGCGTCGACGGCAACCCGACCCCTAGCCTGAATCCAGCAGAGTTCTCCATCTTTTCGAACCCGATACTCAATGTCATAAGAACCGCGACATTCGATGGCGCGCGCGAGACCGTCTCTTACGGCCTGCTGATCTTCCGTAACCACGGATCGCAGGTAAACTTCAGCTGGCAGGCCTTGAGCAGCCGCACCGGGCTCAACCGAGAAGGTTGCCGCGGCGAATTCGTCCGCAGTCAGACAGTCGTTCGCTATATCCCAACTCCACGTGCCGATGGAACCGGCTGCCAGCGCCGACGTCAGCCGCATCTGCGAAGCATGGAGCGACTCTTCCAGGAGCTTCAGTTCATCGACATCGGTATTCGTACCAAACCACTGCACCACGCACCCGTCATCACTCTTCAGCGGCTGCACTCGCGTGAGGAACGTTCGCGATCTTCCGTCTGCGCCGCGCAGGGGGAAGACCATCTCGAAGGGCTGCCCGGACCCAATTGCTGCGGTCCAGTTCTCCATGACCTGCGGCAGGACGAGAGGCTCGTGGACCGTCTGCCAGCCCCAGCCCTCCATTTGTTTGGCGCTCGTGCCGGTGTACTCGTACCAGCGCTCGTTGTACCAGTAGACGAAGCCGTCGGCATGCGCGATCCACGCGAGTTGCGGAATCGAATTCGCCATGGTCCGGAAACGTTCTTCGCTTTGGCGCGACCGTTCTTCCGCCTCTTTGCGCTCCGTGCAGTCGCGCAGAATCTTGGCTGCACCGGAGACACGCCCCGCGTCGTCTCGCAGCGGCGAAAGGGTCACCGACACATTCGCTCGCCGCCCATCTTTGCGCAGTCGTGTGGTCTCGAAGTGTTCTACCGTCTCCCCGCGTCCGACTCTTGCCAGAAGCTCCGTCTCATCATCCTTGCAATCGGGAGGAATCAGCATCTGCATCGGCAAGCCCACCACTTCCGGCGCGGTGTACCCGAAAATGGCCTCGGCGCCCGGACTCCAGCTGGTCACGACTCCCCCCAGCGTCAATGTAATGACAGCATCGCTGGTGGATTTCACGATTTCCGCTGCCAGTCGGCTGCCAGCCTCGGCGTCGCGGCGCTCGCCCGCCTCCGCGATGAAGAGAAACAGTACCGTCAGCAGCAAGGCGAGATCGATGAGTATACCGACCGAAATGACTGAAACCATCCGCGCTGTGCTGGCGCGCGCCTGCGACTCCCGCCCGGTGAGCAGATTCCGCTCCTCGCGCTCCATCGCAGCAATCACCGTTTGGAAATCCTTCATGATTTCCTCGCCGCGGCCAGTGGAAATCAAGGCGGCCGCCGCTGTGGCTCCCCGCTGTCGCTGAACGCCGAGTGTCTCTTCCGAAAATGCCCGCCACTGGACAATAAGATTCTCCAGTGCGATGAAGCGCGCCTGCTGGCGCGGATTGTCGGCGATAAGCCTGCGCAGAGTCCGTTCGTCGTTTTCCTGCTCCTGGAGCGTCCGGCGGTACGGCAGCAGAAAACTCTCCTGCCCGGTGATGACGAACCCCCGAACGGCCGCTACCCCGTTCATGACGTTGGAATCAACTTTCTCGAGTTTGGCCAGAACTTCGTGGGTGTGCCGCACCCACTCGGAGGTCTCGGCAAGCTGGCCGGTGCTTCGATAGGCCGAGACGCTCAGTGCGATGAATGCGGCAAGCCCGACCCCGAACCCGGCCAGCAACCGGCCGCCAATGGCCAGCGAAGGTCGCAATTGTCTTATCACAATTCCCCCCCACCCGATTTCAATTGCGTGACGTTGTCAAGGCAGAGACATTGCATCAGGCGCAGCGTTTCGGTAAATTCTGTCGAGTCGATCAACGCGCACGGACGGTCATGATGTTGGGAACTCCCTGTGACGGAATGCTCCGCAGTCATAGACCGCGCTACCACCGGCGCTGATAAGCTGCTGGATCAACATACGTCACAGTATCCTCGCTTTCGAGGGCAGCAGCGCCCCCAGCCAGAGTCTCCCTGATGGCCCTGATTAAATCAGGGCCGCTGAATGGTTTTTGGATGAAAGGGATCTTCGGATCCAGCTGGCCATGAGCGACGACTGAGTCGCTCGCGTAACCTGACATGTAAAGGACTCTGATCTTGTGGTTGAGTTGACGCAGCGACGCGACCAGTGCAATCCCGCTCATTCCGGGCATGATCAGATCCGTGAGAACGAGGCCGATCCTGCCTTGATGTTGCTCAGCGACCGACAGAGCCTCCTTTGCATCACCAGCGGTCAGCACTTCAAAGCCACTTATTCCGAGGATGAGGCCCACCAGTTGACGAACGCCCGAGTCGTCTTCCACCAGCAAAATGGTCTCGCATCCGCTCGCCGGTTCGGGCACGGCCTGGATCGGAGGCGCCGGTGCTGCTTCCACGATTTCAGTGGCGGGAAGCAGTATTTCGAACCTGGTTCCTTCACCAGGTTCGCTGAACACCCGAATATCCCCCGCGCTTTGTTTCACAATGCCGTAGACAATCGAGAGACCGAGCCCCGTGCCCTTGCCCTGCTCCTTGGTCGTGTAGAACGGTTCGAAGATCCTGGATCTGGTCGACGCGTCCATCCCACAGCCCGTGTCTGTTACCGCCAACATGATGTAGGGTAATTGCCCCGACCAGGTTCCGCCGGTGATAGCTCCGTCCAGCATGACGTTCCGCGTCTCTATCGTCAATCTTCCGCCACCAGGCATCGCGCCTTTCGCATTGACCGACAGATTGACAAGAATCTGCTCGATTTGGGCCGCATCGGTCTTGACGAAGCTCAGTTCGGGATCGAGGTCGAACACGCAATCGATATCTGCTCCGAGGAGCGGGGCGAACATTTCTGAAGCGTGCTCCACGACCGAGTTGATATTCAGCAGCGTGGGCCGGAAGATCTGCCGTCGCCCGAAAGCAAGCAGTTGCCGCGTTAGGATTACGGCCTTTTCAGCCGCGCTCTTGATGTGGCCAATTTTCCGGGCTACAGACGGACTCGGTGCCTCGTCACTCAGGATGAGATTGGCAAACCCCATGATCACGGTCAGCATGTTATTGAAGTCGTGCGCGACGCCGCCCGCAAGCAGGCCGATCGCTTCCATCTTTTGCGACTGGCGCAGTTGCTCCTCAAGATGCTTCCGTTCCGTGACATCGCGTGCCACGCAGTTAACAGCGACTAACCGCCCGGCCGAATCACGCACCAGGGTGTTTCGTTGCTCGATCCAGACGGTGTTTCCGT
>JAOAPO010000022.1 GCA_025462945.1 Bryobacterales bacterium | reverse complement strand
GGCAAAGAGTCGCTTCTTCGTCATCGTGACCTCCTCATTCGGGCGAGACCGCGCTATAAATCGCTATTGTAAAGACCAGAGCAGTTAAGAACCCGCTGACCCGTACCGCTGAGAAAGAGGGCGCACTGGCTCCGCCCACTGATCAGTACCGGTATGGGAGGGCATTGCAATTCGAGGAATTCGTGTTAAGTTGATGTTGAGGAGGCCAGCGGTTCGCGTCCGCCAGCCTCCTTCGGTCAGAGATCAAAACCGGAAATCGATTTCAATCATCAGTCGTCGCAGTCTCAGTAGCAGAAGACATACGATCAACATCAGGATCAGCATTTAGCATCACCACCTTCTACTCCGTAGAATGCAGACCCCGCCCCGGTATGGCGGGGTTTTGCTTTGGAGTCCAAAGCTCCCTGAGCAAACTGCGGCTCTGCATCCCGAAACAGAAGGCAGTTCGACGATAGCGAGTTTTGTCCCGTTTGCAAATACCTCCTTCCGCATCGGGGTACTACTCCCAGTACCTCGCGGAGAGCTCCTGGCGACCCGTCCACCCGCTAAACTGGATCTTTGCTGCTCGTCCAAAACGTTTCGAAGCTTTACCGCCTTTACCGGACCCCGTTCGACCGTATCCGGGAACTGAATCCTTTCAGCAAAGAACCCCTCCACACTGACTTCTGGGCCCTCCGCGACATCTCCTTTTCTGTGGATCGAGGCGAAATCGTGAGCCTTGTCGGCCCCAATGGCTGCGGCAAAAGCACACTGCTCCAGATCATCTCCGGAATTCTCCGTCCCACCACGGGACGCGTGGTCACTCGTGGACGGCTGGCTGCCCTTCTCGAACTTGGGGCTGGCTTCAACCCGGAATTCACGGGCCGCGAGAATGTTCTGATCAACGGCGAAATCCTCGGCATCACCCGCTCCGAGATGCTCGGCCACATGAAGGCCATCGAAGCCTTCGCTGAAATCGGTGACTACATCGACCGGCCCGTCAAGGAATACTCCAGCGGTATGTACGTGCGGCTGGCATTCTCAACGGCGATCCACGTAAACCCTGAAATCCTCATCGTTGACGAAGCGCTGGCCGTCGGCGACGCCGTCTTCGCCAACCGCTGCATTCGCAAGTTCGAAGAACTGCGAGAGAAGAAAACGACCATCCTCTTCGTTTCGCACGACCTGGGCCTCGTGAAGCAACTCTCCCATCGCGCCATCTTCCTCCTGAACGGCCGCATGGAAGCCGAGGGGGAGCCGAAGGACGTCATCAACAAGTACATCGGCGTCGTCCTGGAGCGCCAGAAGGCGTTCGATCAGGCCGACCGCCCCGCCCTTCTGCCTGCCTCTAATCGGCACGGCGACGGCCTCAGCGAAATCACCGGCGTCCGGCTCATCGATGCCTCCGGTCGGGACTGCGCGGTGATCACCAGCGGCGACGCTGTTACCATTCGCATCTCGGTCCGCTTCAGCCGTGAGCGCGCGACGCCGATGGTGGGCATACTCATCCGCAACCGCATCGGCATGGATATCTACGGCACTAACACCCGCATCGAGCAGGTGGAACTCGGCCAGTACGAACCGGGCGAGGTACTGGAAGTCGATTTCGCCTTCGAGTGCTGGCTGACGCCTCACCAATACACCATCACGGCAGCCACGCAATACCTCGACGGCTCCAGCCACGACTGGCTCGATGACGTGATCACCTTCGATGTCCTCTCGCCCCGCATCGCGGCCGGTGTCACCGACCTTCGAGCCCAGATCCACTACCGCCGCATCGCCGCCGCACCAGTCGGAAGCAATGAAAACGCGACTGTCGCTTAAGGTGAACGCCGGAGCGCGCCGCACTGAGTTCGCCGGCATGCATGGAGACGCCTGGAAACTCCGGATCGCGGCGCCACCCGTCGATGGTAAAGCCAACGCGGCCATCGTCAAATTCCTCGCCCAGGTCGCAGGCGTCAGAGCCAGCGCGGTGAGCATCGTCAGTGGCGAGACGGCCAGCACCAAGATCGTCGAGATCGATGGAATCGAGGCGGAAGCTCTGACACGCGCTATCCTCAATTCCCATGGGAATCAATCAGGCAACGGTTGAGCGAATTCAGGAAGCGCTGCGCCGCGAGAACCTCGACGGCTGGCTTTTCTTCGACCACCACCAGCGCGACCCACTCGCTTATCGTGTGCTCGGGTTCCAGCCCGCCAGCCACGTAACCCGGCGCTGGTACTACATGATCCCCGCGCATGGCGAACCGGTCGGCATGGTGCATCGCATCGAATCCGGGGTGCTCAACTCCGTGCCGGGCGACAAGCTCGCGTACTCCAGCTGGCAAGAGCAGCAGACGCACCTTGCAACGCTGCTCAAAGGCTGCAAGCGGGTCGCGATGCAGTACTCTCCCCTGTGCGCCGTGCCTTACGTCGCAATGGTCGACGCCGGTACGGTTGAACTGGTGCGCTCCTGTGGTGTCGAGGTCGTAACGTCTGCGGAACTGATTCAGGAGTTCGAGTCCTGCCTCAGCGAAGCGCAGTTCGAATTCCATATGGAAGCCGGTCGGCGCGTCGATAAAATCCGGGCGGGAGCGTTCGCCTTCATCGCCGCCAAACTCGCTGGTGGTGTGGACGAGGTGGCCGTCGCGGACTACGTTCGATCGGAATTCACGAAGGCGGGACTTTTCACTGACCACGGGCCGATTGTCGGAGTGAACGGCCACGCCGGCGACCCGCACTACGAACCCAGCCCTGCGACCAGCTCGCAGATCAAGCCCGGCGACCTGGTGCTTCTGGACATGTGGGCCAAGCTCGACGTGCCGGGAGCCGTCTACTACGACATCACCTGGACAGGCTTCGTTGGCGATGCGCCCGACCGCATACGGAAAACCTGGGAGATCGTCAGCGGAGCCCGCGACGCCGCTATTGCCGCCGTGAAAACGGCTGTTGCGGCAGGCCAGCCGATCCGCGGCTTTGAAGTCGACGACGCGGCGCGGGGCCATATCCGAGCCTCGGGCGAGGTAAATTACTTCGTCCACCGCACCGGTCACTCTATTAAGGAGGACGTCCACGGCACAGGCGCCAACATGGACAACCTCGAAACTCACGACGACCGCCGCATCGTTCCCGGCGCGCTTTTCTCGATCGAACCAGGGCTGTACTACAAGGAGTACGGCATTCGTTCAGAGATCAATATGTACGTTTCGACGACCGAAGCCATTGTCACCGGCGCTATGCAAAGGGAACTGCTGACGATCGGATGAGCGCCGCCGCGCGCTGAAACACTTCGTCCAGCATCTCCTGAGTCAACCGACCCGTGGACGTATTCTGCTGGCTCGGGTGATAGGACGAAAGCACCGGAGGCTGCAGGTCAAAAAGCACATTATGACCGAAAGGGAACGATCCCGGCCGCTGCCCCACAGCCTCCAGGTAAGTCTTGTGACCGATCCCTCCCAGGGTCACTACAATCTGTAACCCCTTCAGGAGCTTCAACTCTTTCGTGAACCAGGGCCGGCAGTTCAGCAGTTCTGCTGGCTCCGGCTTATTGTCCGGCGGAGCGCAGTGCGCGGAAGCCGTAATCCAGGCATCCCGCAGTTCGAGACCGTCATCGGCTCGCAGGCTCTCCGGCTGCGATGCGAAACCGGCCCGGTACAGCGAACGATAAAGGTACTCGCCCGAACGGTCTCCGGTGAACATCCGCCCGGTCCGGTTCGAGCCATGCGCTCCAGGTGCAAGACCTACAACCAGCAGCCGTGCGTTTGGGTCGCCGAAAGAAGGGACCGGCTTACCCCAGTACGTCCAGTCCAGATAAGCGCGCCGTTTCGTATCCGCCACTTCCCGGCAGTGTCGAACGAGGCGTGGACACTTCCTGCAGGCCACAATCTTTCTGTTTAACGTCACCAGACCTGTACTGGCCTCGTTGCTACAATTCACGCGATGGCTACACCTTTCCGTTTAGATGGCAAAACAGCGATGGTTACAGGGGGGGCAAGCGGCATTGGCGAACACACGTCGCGCGTCCTCACCGAAGCGGGCGCCAACGTTATTATCGTCGACATCGACGAGTCACGTGCGAAGGCACTGGCGTCCGAGCTGAAAGGTGGCTCGTACCGCATCTTCGACATCACGGACGAGACCGCCGTTCGCGACGGTATCGCTGGCATCCCGAAGCTCGACATCCTTATCAATAACGCGGGGATTGGCCTGGTTGGCGGAGTGGAAGAAACGGGAGCCGACGACTTCGACCGAATCTTCCGAGTAAATGTGCGAGGCCTGTACCTCGTTACGAAGTTCTGCCTTCCGCTCCTGAAGGCTTCTCATGGTTCGATCGTCAACATCGGCTCGGTGGCAGGCCTGGTCGGCGTCAAACGTCGGTTTGCGTACTGCGGTACCAAGGGCGCTGTCGTGGCGATGACACGCCAGCTCGCTGTGGACTACCCGACCGATATCCGCGTCAACTGCATCGCTCCCGGCACCGTGGACACACCTTTCGTGGCCGGCTACATCGAAAAATACCACAGCCACGAGAAAGAGAAGATCCGCGCGGAACTCAGCCAGCGGCAGCCGGTAGGACGCCTGGGCAAGCCGGACGAGATCGCTTACCTCGCGCTCTACCTTTGCTCCGATCAGGCTGGCTTCGTGAACGGCGGCGTCTTCCCGATCGATGGTGGCTGGACCGCTGCTTAGAGCGCCGCGTAACGGGAAACTACCACATACGTCCTAAATACAGTGGCGGAAAATGCCTGCACGTCATTGACCTACCCGACAAATGGGGTGACAATGAACTAACCGGCTGCTCCCCGGCGTAGTACCCTGGCTGTCTTTCCGCGCATTTTAGGTGAGGATGACGACGATTTCTGCTTTTGTTTCACGAATCATCACTGCGACGCTGCTCGTTGGAATGTTCTCAAGCGCGTTCGCTGTAACGCCGAAGAAGAAAGCCGCTGCGCGTTCACGCGTTGCCGCCAAGGTCCGGGCGCGCCCAAGCGTGGCCAAAGGCCGGGCGACCGGTAAAAATACCGTGTCGAAAAAGCGCGCCTGGGTTCAAACCTGGGACGAACCGACCTACAAAGACTCCACTTCCCGTGATAAGTTCGAGGGCGAGGACATGCTCGTTCGCCAGGCTGCGGTTGCAGCTCTTGGTGCTCTGAACGGTGCAGTGGTCGTGGTGGACCCCGAAAGCGGCCGCGTTCTCAGTATGGTCAATCAGGAACTCGCTCTCGGCGGCGGTTTCCAACCCTGCTCCACCATCAAAATCCCAGTCGCGCTGGCTGGTCTGCGTGAAGGCATCGTGGAGCGCGTCAGCCCGATCAAGTTCTTCCGCAAAGGGGCGATGGATCTCAGCGATGCCATTGCGTTCTCGAACAACTACTACTTCGCCAACATGGGCATCAAGCTCGGTTACGATAAAGTGAACTACTACGCTCGTCTGTTTGGCTACGGCGAAAAGGCCGGACTCAACATTCAGGGCGAGCACGCAGGCTACTTCCCGCCCGCCCCGCCCAAGAATGGCGGCATGGGCATGCTGACCAGTTTTGGCGAAGAAATCTCGCAGACACCGTTGGAACTCGCTGGTGTTATGACGGCCATCGCCAACGGCGGCACCCTCTACTGGCTGCAGTACCCGAAAAACCAGGAGGAAGTGCAGAACTTCCAGCCCCAGATCAAGCGCCGTCTCGACATCGGCCGGCTCATCCCTGACATCAAGCCGGGTATGCGAGGTGCCGTGGAATTCGGAACCGCCCGTCGGGCGAAGCAGGAAGAAGAGATCTTCGGCAAAACCGGAACCTGCAGCGAAGGCCGCACACACCTTGGCTGGTTCGGCTCCTTCCATGAAGGTGGCGGACGCAAACTGGTGGTGGTCGTGATGCTCACCGGCGGCAGACCTTCAATCGGCCCTCTTGCTTCCGGCGTTGCCGGCGATGTCTATCGCAAGCTCTCGGCTGATGGCTTTTTCCGTACCACCACGCCGCTGACACCCGCGACGATTCTGCCGGGGCAGTTCTCCTATCGCGAGTAACCCAAGCCGCGAGTCAACAGAAGCTGCTAGCTGACCTGCCGCATCGCGCGAAGCATGCGGCGGTCTGCTCTGTGGCTGATCAGATCCGCAACGAGCTCCAGCAGATCCGAAATGTTGTCGTCCGCGATACTCACCACGCTCTCGTCTTCCCCTTCCAGGCCGGGAGTTATCTCGCTCATCTGTGAAACGATTCTGGCAGTCGCGGGCCGGTAATCTTTCTGCCGGGCATAGGAAAGGAGTTGGCCTGCCGCTTCTCCCGGTGATGCCTGCAGATCCGCCAGCACCAACTGATACTCGCCGGTCTCCAGACGACCGATAGCCTCGCTGGACGTGGCAACGCAATCTACCTCGTAGCCAGCGGTAGAGAGAATGGTCTTCAGGGTCAGCCGTGAGGCTAAATCGTCATCAGCAAGAAGAACCCGCGCGACAGAGGAAGGACTGAGCTTGCGGACAGAAACTCGCGAATCTACTTGAGTTACGGGCATTCGAAGGTTAGTACCAATCTAAAGCAAATGCCGTGTGATTGAAATAGAAAACGCATAGTACCATCACTCTTATTTATCAAGGATCGGCTCAAGGAACTTCATCACAGTTGTCGCGACGATCTGTGTGCCTTGTTCGGTTGGGTGAATCCCGTCTTGCTGAACCAGGTCTGCGTGCCCCCCCACACCTTCAAGGAGGAAAGGGATCCTGACCAGCTTGTATTTCTTAGCAACAGTCACGAATATGTTCTCGAACGATTTGATGTACTCGGCCCCGTAGTTCAGCGGAAGGCTCATCCCCGCCAGCACTACCCTTGCTCCCGACTTTTGGAGCCTTTCCACCATCACGCTCAGGTTCTTCTCTGAAGATGCGACCGGCAGACCCCTCAAACCATCATTGCCGCCGAACTCCAGAATGACGATTGCTGGTTTGACAGCGAGCACCGTCTCCAGCCGCTCCACGCCGTTCGTGGTCGTATCGCCGCTGACGCCGAGATTGACCACTCGATACCGATAGCCCTTTTTGTCCACAAGCTGCTGAAGGACCTCGGGATAGCTCTTCCCTCCCTCCAGCCCAAAGCCTGCTGAGAGACTATCGCCAAAGCAGGCGATCACCGGCCGCGAATCGGCGGTTGCCAGGCCGGCCGCAGGCGTTTCCAGTCGTGCTGCATCGGCCTGCGGAGCCTCGTTTCGGCTGCCACAACCCACCACACACATCGCCATTCCCGTCAAAAGCATCAATCTGAATGACACTGCCATAATCATGACAGACGTGCCTCCCATCATTGAAGTTCTAAGTCTTACCCGAGCAATTGCAACTCCCACGCATAAGGTTGAGATTCTGCGCGGTATCGACCTGCAAATCCCTAAAGGTCAGTTCGCCGCGATCATGGGACCGTCCGGCAGCGGTAAAAGCACTCTTCTGGGTCTTCTCGCCGGCCTTGACAACGCCACCTCCGGCAAGATCCTGCTCGACGGCGTCGACATCACTGATCTTGGCGAGGACGACATGGCAGAGGTCCGCGGCCGCAAGATCGGCTTCGTTTTCCAGTCCTTCCAGCTCATTCCAACGCTCACAGCCGAGGAGAACGTGCTTCTTCCCGCAGAACTTGCCGGCACCGGGCCGGAAACCGCAGACCGCGCCCGCGAGCTTCTTACACGCGTAGGGCTGGCAGACCGCATGGACCACTACCCCGTCCAGCTCTCCGGCGGCGAGCAGCAGCGCGTTGCCCTCGCACGGGCGTTCATTACGAAGCCGCCGATTCTTCTCGCCGACGAGCCTACCGGCAATCTTGACGGTCGCACCGGCCAGCAGGTGCTTGAACTGCTCCTCGAATTGAATCGCATGAACGGCGCGACGCTTGTGATGGTCACCCACGACGCCGCCCTGGCCGGCCACGCCGACCGAGTGATCACGCTCCGTGACGGCCTGATCGCCTCTGACGTCATGAAAGCCTGATGCGAAAACCGAGCCCAATGCGAACCGCCGCCCGGATCGCCTGGCGTGAGACCCGTGCGTCTTCCGGGCGTTTTATCTTTGTGATCCTCGCGGTCGCGGCAGGGGTCGGAGCCCTCACTGGAGTGCGAGGCTTCTCAACCGCTTTTCACACCCTGCTCACCCGCGACGCTCGCGGCTTCATGGCGGCCGACCTCACCGTTCGCACTTTCCAACTCCCTACCGAACAACAAACCGAGGCGATGGACCGGCTTGGCTCGCGCGGCATTCGTCGAACGCAGATCACCGAGACGCTCACGATGGCCGCCCCCACCGGCGAAAGCACCCCTCTGCTGATCTCCGTCAAGGCCGTCGACCCCGAACTCTACCCGTTCTACGGCACGGTCAAGCTCAACCCGCCGCAGGATTTCCGCAAAGCGCTTCAGCCCGACGCGGTCGTTGTTGCGGATGGTGTCCTGCTGCGGCTGAACGCGAAGATTGGTGACACGGTGCGGGTCGGCGGTCAACCCTTCCGCATCGCGGCCGAGATCACCAACGAGCCCGACCGTATGACCGGCAGCCTGAACGTTGGCCCGCGCGTGATGATGTCGCGTGCCGGGCTTGCACGCACCGGGCTTATCGTGCCGGGTAGCCGCGCCTCCGAACGCTTCCTGTTCCGTGTTCCACAGACCATTCCCATTCTCCAGATCCGCAATGAACTGAAGGCAGTTTTCAAAGAAGGCCTGATCGCCGACTACACCGAAGCCCATCCCCTGATCGAACAGGGCCTCCGGCAATCCACCACGTTCCTATCGCTGGTCAGCCTCGTTGCACTTGTCATCGGCGCGCTCGGTGTCGCCACCGCTATACAGGCTCACCTGCAGCAGAAGATGGATTCCATTGCGGTGATGAAGTGCCTC
>JAOAPO010000019.1 GCA_025462945.1 Bryobacterales bacterium | reverse complement strand
GATTTCCATTGACGTGCCCACAGATAAGTAGCACAATGTAGATGATATGAATCTAGTCATGGCGCTGTGCCTCCTTCCGCTCATTGTCTTCGGCGAAACCGACGGCATTGCAGCTCCCGATTTCACTCGACTGGATGCACGCGGTCACAAGGTTCAACTCTCAAAATTTAAAGGCAAGGTCGTGCTGCTCGACTTTTGGGCCACATGGTGCACTGGCTGTAAAGTGGAGATCCCCTGGTTTGTAGAATTTGCGGAGACATATCGAAAGAAGGGCCTCGCGGTAGTCGGCGTCTCGATGGACGAAGGCGGCTGGAAGATTGTCAGCCCTTTTCTGGCAGAGACGATGAACATTCCATATCCGGTGGTAATCGGGGATGACGCGCTGGCGAAGCAGTTCGGTGGTATTGAAAGTATGCCGGTGACGGTGCTGATAGATCGCCAAGGTCGCGTAGCTTACTCGCACGTCGGTGTTGTGGCCAAGGGGCAATTCGAGGGTGAGATTCAGGAGCTGCTCACGCGTGCTCGGTGAGTTCGAATATCTCGTGATCAGTGCGGCCATGCAGCGCGGGGAAAAGGCGTACGGGGCCGCAATCCGCGACGAGATCGAGCAAACCACGAAAAGGCCGTGTTCCATTGGCGCGCTCTATACGACACTCGACCGGCTGGAATCAAAGGCTCTGATCGCGACGTGGATGGGTGAAGCTACGTCCGAACGTGGGGGACGGGCGAAGCGCATGGTCCGGGTCACAGCCAAAGGCATTCGCGCAGCCTCCGAGTTTTATAACACCGTGAAATTCGCTTCACGCGGACTCGTCTGGGAGGCGGATTGAATCGCCTCGTGAAAATCGTCGCCCTCGCTCTCGAAGCTCCCGAACGGGAGGTGGTCCTTGGCGATCTGGCAGAGTGCGGCTCGCCGGTGGCCGGCGCACTGCTCGATGTATCCGGCCTGGTGCTCAGGCGGCAGCTCCTGATCTGGACAACTTGGCGTCCATGGTTGGCGTTGATCGGGGTGGCCGGGGTATCCGGTTACCATCTGGGCTGGATGCACGCGGCGCTCAGCATGGCACTCTTCCAACAAACAGCAGCGTGGAAGCACTACGGTGTTCACTACAACACGGGGGTCACCAGCTTTCGCGACCAGGTCACCCACATGACCGCGCTGGCGGCCGCAATCTTCTGCTGGACTGCGGTCAACGGATCGCTGCTGAGGCGGCTGTCCGGACGAGCAGGCTGGCTGACCTGGCTGGTCTTTTATCTGGCCGTCTTCTATTTCCCCGCGGCCCGCATATTGTCATCGAGCGGCGTGGATTACGGCAACCAGCCATGGTGGGCGACCGTCAGATGGCTGGTGCCTCATTCTGCCGAATCGGCTGCGATGGTGGCCGGCCTCTTTGTGATCCCGTTCATCTGCGGAGTACTGGGCAAGATAGCGCTAATCAAACCGATCACAATCCTGTGCACGATTGCGGCTGCCATTCTCGGGGGCAGCCATGCGCACGATCTTGAAGCGTTCAGCAGCGGAACATTTCCCGCTGCGTCTTGGCACAACGTTCTCGGGCCATACCTGCTGGCCGGCTGGCCGGTCCTCATCGTCGCCCGGATTCTGCGGCCCACTGAAGTAGGTTCCGCTGGCGGCTGTACGCCGTTAGAGCACAGCTGCCATTCCTCAGCGCGGCGCGACGATGGTCACGAAGTGTGACGCCTCGGCACGCAAACGGCGATACCGGTGAGTGTGCGAGCGCTGGAACCGCTTCGGCGGCGGGTAAGCATGCTCTCAAGCGCCAGTCTATCCCGCGTTTCGCCGATGGTGCCCTCAGACGACAAGTGGTCGTGGTCGCCAGCCTTCCTGCAGAAATCACTTACGCGTGCTATGACACGCGCCGCAAGCGATAAGATTGCGAATCTTAAACATGCCTGGCCGGTTGGCCTCTAACTACCCGCTGTCGAGCGATTGCTTCATGACCGTTGGGCATGCGTGCGAGTGCGAGGTGAAAGCAGCGATGAGACGTGTGCGATGCAACACGCAGTGCCGAGTTCCTTCACGAGGAGCGATATAGTGGCGTCAGCACGCAAACTCCTATGCGCAATCTGCTCGCCCTCACCTCCGCCCTTGCCATGGGCCTCCCGACTTGGGCAGCAATGCCGTCTGCCGAGCAAAATGGCCTCGTGAAGCAATACTGTGCCGTGTGTCATACCGACGAGGCAAGCAACGGCGGCCTGTCGCTGGAACACTATGATGCTGCCCGACCAGACCCTACTCTCGCGGCAATGATGCTCACAGAACTAAACAATGGTGCGATGGGCGCTGCTGGCAAGGGAGTGCCGGACAAAGCTGCACAACTGGCGTGGGTGGAATCCACAAAGGAACAAGCCGCCGGTGCCAGCGAATGGGTTGTCCACCGGGACAGCGGCACCGTATCCGCCGCAATCGTGCGCGCGGTGCCGCCGCGGATGCTCAATTCGACCAATGCGCCACTCTACCGCATGCAACTGGCCTGCACCCCTTCCACCGGAGCGGGTGAAATGCAACTGACATGGTCGCCCGAACCCCAGATTAATCGATCAGTGACCGTGTCGGCGGACAGCAAGGAACCAATAGCGTACAGAATCGACGGCCTGGAATCCATGGGAAACGGCAACACCGTTAAGACCGGGCGAGCATCGGTTATTCTCAGCGCAGGCAGGGATAGGAAACTCCCTCTTCCCAGGCACACGCTGGTGATACAGAGTCTGTTCGATGGCGAGACGGTCAAATTTCCTTTCGGCGACTTGAGCGAGACGGCCTTAACCGAACTGAGCAATTGCTTCAGCCAGTAGATTTTCCACCGCGCGGAGATCAAACCCGAAGTGAGCCGGCAACGCCCAACTGCGGCAACTGGTCTAATCGGCTGTCTGTCCGCCGGCGGCTCTCAATGGACGAGAAGCGGACTCTTCGGGCTTAATGCGGCCACATGTGAGCGATCGACTGCTGGATCACTGCGGCGCGTGACATCGGGGCGAGTCTTTCGGTGTATGAGCAAGACCGAGAGCGTGTGGGGGGAAGGTGTCTCCGAAAAAAGTGATCTGGCGCGTCGTCAAGGAGTTTGCCTCGAAAGCTCGGCTTGGCAACCTTGCCCCTCACGACCTGCGACGTACATGCCCGTCTGTGCCACGTGGTGGGAGACGAACTAGAGTAGGTCCAGTTCTTGGGGCGTGTTAGCTGTGCAGACGACTGAGAAGTACCTCAGCTCCAAGCAGAAGCTTCGCGCCGCAGTCAATGACCACATCGGCATCGAATCGGAGGACTGACCATCTCAGCCCCGGCGTTGTATGAGGCGGATTGATTCCGAAATGCGACCTCGCAGCCGAATCCTCGACCTGCTATGCTGCCGCTGAAGGTGCCGCTTTGATTCGTATTGCCAACCTGCTTTTCTAATCCTGATTGTGGGATTTGTGATCCCTCCGAGTGCACAAGACACTCGGGACATTATCAGGCTTGAACGTGGGTTGTGTTTCGGCACATGTCCCGCTTATCTGCTGCAGATCGAAGCTTCTGGGGCAGTCTCTTTCAGACCGGGACCACCCTCGAACCGTCATGAGGAACATACGTCGTGGGTGACCAAGGACCAGTTCGCTACACTCATCGCCAGATGCAATGCCATACGCTTTTTCGAACTGAAGGACGCTTATGAACCTGGACACGAGGACGGTTCACAAACCTCTCTCGAAGTGATGCTATCCGCAGAGACGAAAAAGGCAGTGCATTTCGAGAACGGACCGCCACAGCTGCTTGAGCTTGAGCGTGAGATCGAAAGCATCGTTAATATCCATCGATGGCTTCACGGCAACTCGAAGCGGTTCAGTCTCCAGTTGCCGGTAGCCGGTCCGGGAATGGCCTCCGGGGAAGACATCAAGAGCGAGGTAATCGTTCGTGACGACGTGTTGCAGACACATCAAACCGGGATTCAATCTTCTGATGCAAGCTGCCGGTCAAGGCAACTCGTCCGCGATCCGAACAGAGTTACAGCGAGGTGAAGACGTCAATGCCGCGGGTGAAACCGGGTGGACCGCCCTGATGATCGCTGCAGCGACCAGCGAGTCGACAACTGCTGTGCAGTTGCTCCAGGCGGGAGCACGCGTCGAGCAGAAAGATCGTTATCGCAATACAGCTCTGATGGCGGCAGCGGCTGTTCGGTTCAGCAATTTGCATGCAGCGGCCGAAACCACCCGCGTCCTCTTAGCGCACGGCGCTTCGGTAGATGCCGAGAACGACTTGGGAGAGACCGCCCTAATGTGGGCCGCGCGCAGGGAATCCCGAGGTTATCCGGGTGCTGCTTCAGGGAGGCAAATTCGGTACGCGCGGATTCCTCTGGACACAACACGCTGTACTACCTGATCGAGGCTCGTTCTGAACTTACGTTTGACAAGTTGCTCGTGCAACGGTACGACGAGGCACAAGCGGCGTTGCAGAAGTAAGTTCAAGGCTCTTGTCTTCGCTGTTCGCCTCGATCCGGCGTGCCCGAGCCAGGCACGTTCACTGCGATTGCGGTACGGCCTTACCGTCGACTGAGTGGCACCTGCTGGGGGCGTATGTAACAGGGACCTTCGTGGCCCCCGGTTTTCAGCTTCGGGGCAGTGCGGTAAAAACAATCACGGCTGGCCTGAAGACCGCTAAACGCCTGAGGTATTGATCTCGTGACTGGGCACACATCCTCCCGGCACTCAATTCAGAACGAAAAAGGATACTGCCTCCGGACTCATCGCGCGTGGTCTATGCGGATTCGCCACTATGAAAGCACGTCACTGGCGCAATACCGGAAGACATCAGTAGGTCCGGTTAACGACCTTCCCCCGAGACATCTCGCTTGCAATCTCGACAACCGTTGAAAGCCCGTTGCTGGCACAAGAACGCGTCCGCTCTGTCGGTATGTGAATCTATGTGGTTACCACGTCTGTCGTTGACACTGCCGCTAGAAATTCATGCGCAACTGAAGCATCACCTGCCGGTTGAACGTTCCGCCCGAGGGCCCGAACTGATTCGCCAAAGAGCGGAAAACACCGAAGTAGGGAGACGACAGATCTCCGCTCGGAGTTGCGTATGTTGGGTGATTCAGCGGATTCCGAACATTCAAACTGAACGTGAGGTTGTACTTGCGCTTGCCTGCTCCGGCATTCCCCATGTTGCCCATCATTGAAGCCGGCAGGGTTACCATCGTGCCACCGGGCCCAGGCACTGTAATCATGGCTTCCTTTCCACCGGCCAATTCCTTGTCCGGGTTCAGAACCCACGACCGCGACAACTGGAAGTTCATGATGTTTGTCTGCGAAGGGCCGCGGGCGCTGTTCCGTCCCAGCGCGGTACCCGGCGCCGGCACCAGGTTGAAGCAGCCGAACGCCGGCTTGAACGCCACTGTCCCGCCCGTGCACGACGCCGCCTCCACACCCAGCAGCAGCCCCGGACGTTCACCAAAAATCGAGTCGCCATTCAGATCCCGGCCGCTCGTAATGGTGTAGGGCGAACCGCTTTGCGACTGGAACTGGATGCTGGTGGAAAACTTCGAGAGCCGCTTCGTGGGCAAACTGGTGTTGAGCAGGATCATTAGCCGGTGCCGGGTGTCGCTGTAGTTGGCAGGACCCCATTCCGCACGAAGATTGTACGGGTCGGCTGGCTGGCCTTCCGCATCGCTCTTGCCGTAGGAGAGCGTGTAAAATCCGGCCAGGAAGAACTTCTTGTAATTCAGCGTCGGAGAGACAGTCAACTGCTGGCTTCGGCTAAAGCCGCTTC
>JAOAPO010000004.1 GCA_025462945.1 Bryobacterales bacterium | reverse complement strand
TGTCGATGGTGTCGAACGAACGGAACTTGTTGTTCGGGTTGTGCTTGCTCAGTACCTTCGTGATAGCCGCCGTCAGCGTCGTCTTGCCGTGATCGATGTGGCCAATCGTCCCGATGTTTACGTGAGGCTTGCTGCGGTCAAATTTTTCCTTCGCCAGTGTCGTTCGCGTCCTTGAAGATCCGTTGGAAAACCCTGCGTTGCGGCTGAGACTCTGCAGCCCAAACCCTGGAGCGCACAGGCCGCGTTGACAGCCGCATACTGCGCCCAAAAAAACCTCGCGCGCAGGTCACTCTTACTGAGCGACCATGCAGCGCGCAAAAAATGGAGCCGTTGACCAGGATTGAACTGGTGACCTCGTCCTTACCAAGGACGCGCTCTACCAACTGAGCTACAACGGCATCTTATGGCCCGTCAAACATTTTAAAGGTTTGATCGGAGCATCGAAGAAACTGGTGGACAGGGGAGGATTCGAACCTCCGTAGCTCCGGAGAGCGACAGATTTACAGTCTGTTGCCATTAGCCGCTCGGCCACCTGTCCGGGTAAAACCCGCCGGCTGGAGGCATTGTCGGAACGTCCTGTAGTGCCGGACGACAAACTGCTGAACTCCCACCAGATTGCTGCGTCTTTAATCCTAACATCATGCTGCGCAAAAACCAACATTCGGCATGCAAGATGTTGTGATAATTCGGGTTGGCAGCCGAAAAAACGAAGCCAGTTCAGGCCGCGACGGTACGCGACTCACGGTTCGCTGAGCGAAAGCCACGCGTCGAGTGCCATCTGAACGCAGTATCCATAATGGTGCGGAGGTCGGACATAGCGGGTTGCCAGTCGAGCACGCGCCTCGCTTTCGAAGCATCCGCCACGAGCGATGGCGGATCTCCGGGCCTGCGTTCGCGGAACCGAGCTTTGACCGGCAGACCGGTCACTCGTTCAGCCATGGCGATCACGTCTTTCACCGAGCTGCCCGCGCCAGTTCCCAGGTTGAGACCGACCGTCGGCCCGCCCCGGAGCAGGTATTCCAGTGCGCGTATATGGGCCGAGGCCAGATCCATGACGTGGATGTAATCGCGGATGCAGCTCCCGTCCGGAGTCGGGTAGTCGCTGCCGTAGACATCAAGGTGTGCGTCCGCCTGCATCGATGCGCGAAGGGCGAGGGGGATCAGATGTGTCTCGGGATCGTGGCACTCGCCTGTCTCCAGCCCGGGATCAGCACCGGCGGCGTTGAAATAACGAAGCCAAACCGAGCGGAGTCCGAAAGCCGGTTCGTACCATTTCAGCGCCTTTTCCGCGAACAGCTTCGAGTCGCCATAAGGGTTTACGGGGATTTGGGGGTGCTCCTCAGTCAGCAGTGGCGTCGTCTGGTGGCCGTAGGTGGCGCAACTCGACGAGAACACCACGTTCCGGACGCCGCAGTCGACCAGCGCCTGGAAAAGCCCCAGGGAGCCGACCACGTTATTCGTGAAATACTCGTTCGGCACCACGTTCGACTCACCCACATACGCGCGCGCCGCAAAATGTATGACAGCCTCGATCCGGTAAGCTTCCACCGTCCGCCGGACCAGAGCCGTGTCCGCGATATCGCCCTCCACCAACGGACCCCACTTCACGGCCCACCGATTTCCCGTAGTGAGGTTGTCGAGCGCTACGGGCAGATGCCCGGCCGCGGCAAGCGCCTTGGCCGTGTGACTGCCGATGTAGCCCGCTCCTCCCGTCAGCAGAATGCTCTTCATCGCTCGGCTCCCCGCGGCGTCAACCGCGGCAGATTCAGGAAGTTTTTTAGCTTCTCGCCCACAACGGGCAGGCTGAAGTTTTGCTCCACGCGTTTGCGCGCCTGTTGGCCCAGGCGGAGCCGCAACTCGGCGTCGTCCACCAGCGCGCCCAAGGCATGCGCCAGTGCACTCGAGTCTTCGAGCGGTACCACGATGCCGCCGTCGTACGGGTGGCTTAGAATGTCGCGGATGCCGATGCAGTCGGTGGCCACTACGGGCAGACCGCAGGCCATGGCTTCCAACGGCGCCACGGGAAAGCCCTCGTGGCGCGACGAGAAGGCGTAGATATCGGCTGCGGAGAGATAGCGTCGCATCTCGCTGCGGTCCAGTACATATTGGTTACGCCAGATGACCCCGGGCGTATTGCTGCCGGCGATCAACTTTCGAAGGCTATCGGAGTCGGGTCCGTCGCCAACGATGACGAGCAGGGCATTCGCGGCAGGGCGTTGCCGGATCATCTGCTGCCAGGCGTCAATGAGAATGTCGAGACCTTTCCGACGCAGGTCGATGCGACCGTGCCAGATCAGCAAAACCGCGTCTTCCGGGAGGTGCAGGGCGCGTCGTGACGCGAGCCTGTCTTCGGGGAACCATAACGACAGATCGAGAGGGTTGCAGATGGTCGCAATCTTCTGGACGGAAGCGCGATACCGCTTCTCGACGCGATCGCGCTCGCGGCTGGAGCCGATAATGAGGCCAGCGCTTTTCCGGACCGAGAGAGCGCGGAAGAATGGCTCGAAGCGGCTGAATCGGGTGTCGCCGCCCTGGAAGGTCGCAAATACCGGGACACCGCCAAGGATGCCTGCGAGGACACTCAAGTCGAACCGTGCGTGTTCATATTCCTGACAGAGAACTGCGTCGCAGGCTCGTCGGCGAAGCTCCGATCGCAGCAAGCTGACCGGCGTCGCGAGGTAGGGCAGCGCGTCTTTGAGAATGCGGGTAATCTGACGCGCGAAGAGTCCGCCATCGGCTGGACGCCTTTCGATCACCTGGCGAAGCCAGCGCCAGGCGCGTGACGCCGGCAGAACGCAGATATCCGCGCCGGTCGGAGTATGCCTCCAGCATTCGATTCGCTCGACCTGGGCGGAGACACAGATCAGGGTCGTCCGGACCCCGGCGGAGCGAAGAGCCTCGATAAAGCCGAACATCCAGCCGCCTGTCATCTCCTCGCGGAATTGTTGAAGGGTCAGATTGATCTCTGACAGAAAGTCCTCAATGACATCGCCCCAGTGGAGCAGCGCAACGTGTTTAAGCGAGGTGGCACTCATGTGGCCCCGGTAACTGGGGTCCGCGCGCAGCCCAGAACCTCGCCGCGCCGTCCGCGATTGAGCCTGAATATTTGCCGGAGCCCTGCCAGGCGACCGTTGGTGAAGCTCAGATCAATCCGCAGTTCTTCCAGCCGGCGCTTGCTGAGCGCGAACCGCAACAGGTTCTTAACCGACCGCAGATAGCCGGTGACGACAGCCGCCAGCCCCTGCTTTAGAAAGCTGCTGTAAGGCCGATTCCAGACCAGCAGGTCGCACCAGGTCTGCGAGATTCCCAGGCCGTAATTAATTCTCAGGAGGTACTCGAGCGTGGTTCGCCGCGCGGGGATGTGATGCCGGATAACGCAGTCGGGCGTGTACCAAAGCTGGTATCCTGCGGCCCGAATTCGCAAAACCATCTCCATGTCGCCACCGGATAGCAGGAGCGCGCCTTTGCGGTCTGACAGGTATTGCCGTGAGGGCCAGCCACTGCGCTCCAGTGCGGCCCGGTTCAAGACAAGTCCCGCACCCACCAGCCACTCACGGAGCGCATCGCTGTCACCGTGTTCCTGTTCGGCGAACGCATAGCCGTACCGTTTCACCCAGGGAGGAGGTGGCACCTCCCAGTCCAGCCTCACAATCCCACCGAATGCGCCACAAGACCAGTGGCTTTCGATGAAGCTCAGCGCGTTTTCGACCCAGGAATCGGACAGGAGGCAATCGTCATCAACGAACGCCAGCCACGGCGCTGTGGTCTCCTGGACAGCGCGGAGCCTGGCTGGTACGAGGCCCTGCTCGGCTTCCCGGACGCGACGCAGAGCCGGTATACGCCCGCCAGCAATAAAGCGGTCGACAACTGCCGGCGTGCCGTCGGTGCTGGCATTGTCAACAACCAATACGCTCCACTTGGGTTCGGGCGAGTGTTTCTGGCGGGCCAGCGTTTCGAGTGTCTTCTCAAGGAGCGCGGCATTGTTGTGCGTGCAGATGGCGATTTCGAGGAGTATTGGTTCGGTGGGCACTTCAGTTATGACTCCCGAACATGCCCGATCCGGGCGGGGGCAACCGCTGTAGGGGCAACCGCTGGAGGCGCGACCACTGGTGAGCGTGTCCGAGTCCAGCGCAGGAAGCGCTTCAGTGGATGAGGCGAAATCATCTGGTCGAATAGCCACTGGCGCGCGGCCCGGTTCAGCAGAAGCGACGCGCCGTGACCCAGGATTACGAGCAGCTTGCCGCCGAAACTGAGCAGATCGTCGCGCAGGGCGAGGCCGACAAGGTGGCCGTAGTAAAGGAGGCGCGCGCGGACGGGTTTGGCTTCGAGCATGTAGCGCTTGAAGCGGATCATGGCGAAGTCGAGGTTGCGGCTCAGGCACAGGCGTTGCGAATACCCCATCGCGGCGAGCTGGTTGTTCACCGCCCTGGTCGGCAGCCGCATGCAGCGCTCGCGATAGCGGAGCGTTTCAGGATTGAATGCGAACTCGCCTGTCATATTGTTCTCATGCATGCGATAGCAGGACAGAGGCTCGGCGACGTAGCCGACTCGCGTGAAGAGCGGCAGGATGGTGAAGACGAACGATTCCGCGCTTTTGCGGAAAGGCACCTCGGGGATGGGCATGCACCAGACCCCGAGCTCAGCGCGAAATGACAGTGCGCTGGAGGGCATGAAGCGCCATCTTCCGCCGCGCCGGATGAGCTTATCGCCAATCCAGCCCCGTTCGAAATGCGAGAGGAACGGGATCGTTTCCACTGGTTTATCTTCGCCGCTCAGCAGGATCATCGAGTGGACGAGGACGCCTTCGTCCGGGTGATCCCTGTACTCTTTCACCACCCGATGCAGCTTGTGTGGAAGGAAGATGTCGTCCGCGTCAAGAATGCAGACGATCTCGCCTGTATGGCGGGCGAACGCGGCGTTCAGCGCCGATGCCTGGCCTGCATTCTCTTTGTGCACCACCTTGACACGAGCATCGTCGGCAGCGAATTGCCGTGCAATGGCGAGAGAATTATCGGTAGACCCGTCATCGCAGATGAGCAATTCGAGATTGCTGTAGGTCTGGCAGAGAACGCTCTCGATCGCAATCGCGAGGAATTTGGCGTAGTTGTAAACAGGCATCAGCACCGATACCAGCGGCTCCGGGCTGAGCGGCTTCAGCGGCAATGGGCGGAGCATGCGCTCAGTCATGCGGACCTCCCGCCCTGTTTTCTCCAGCAGCTCGCCGTCTCGGTGCCCATCGTCGTGCTGTTTTGGAGTGCGTACCCGGTCCATGTCAGGGGCCAGAGCAGCATACAGCCCAAACGCCGCAGTGCCCCGGGGAGCCGGGAAAAGGCGATGTCATGGGACAGCACGGTCGCTCTGTTGATGAAGTCGTGGTTGGCCTCGCAGGGCACTTTAAGCAATGCCTGAAGTTCAGCCACGGAGTACCCGCGGCGAACGTGACCCCATTCCGCCATCACGTCCTGCTCCCCGGGACAGAGAGGTTTCAGTGCGCCGTAGTAGGGGAAGCGCCAGTTCGGGTTCGGTGCGCTAATCAGAATCACGCCGCCGGGCCGCAGGACACGCAGAGCCTCCGCGACCGCGCTGCGGTCATCGGGGACATGTTCCAGGACGTCGAACATGGTTACGGCGTCGAAGCTCTCGTCGCTGAAAGGCAGCTTCTCGGCATTGCTGCAGATGAAGTCGACACCGCCTTGCTGGTTGCACGCAGCGTGACCGTGGGCCGGGTCGGCGTCGACGTTGAGGATTCGGGAGTTCGGGAACAGCAGACGTGTAAGGCCGCTTTGACCGCCTCCCAGTTCGAGCACGTTCGAGAATTCGCCTTCCGGCGTGACCGCGTGGATAGCGCGCATCTTCTCGCGGTAGTAAAAGCCGATGGTGAATCGCCGCGGGAACGGGTTGCGGCTCAGGAACAGATTCCGGGCAGCTTTGCCTTTCGAGAGCTGGTTACTGCTTGCCATTGGTCTCTCCCTGACGGAATGCCGCGATGGCTTTAGTACGAACGGGTGCCCGGCGTTCGACGAGTTCTTCATCGGATCGGTCGCGGAAGTTGCGCCCGAGCCAGATCAGACCGGCGAAGTAACCCTGAGCGCTGGCTGCCCAGTACGAAGCCGTTCCCGGGAACATAACTGACGCGCCAAACCGTCGCAGATGATAGATTGGCAGACCGACGAAGGCTCGCAGCAGGTTGCCGAAGTTGCGGTGGCGGGCGAATTGGATGAGGAGGGCGGCGACGTGACCGCGAGAGTACATGCGCATTTGTCCGGTGAGCTGGCGGCGGTTGGCCCGGTGGTGGTGCAGCACCAGCGATGAGGGTTCGTATTGACAGGAGTAGCCGGCAGCCAGCAGGCGGTACCAGAGTTCGGAATCCTCGCTGCACCCGGACGCACCCGCTCCCAGCCGCGTATCGAAGAGGCCGGTCTTCTCGAATGCGCTGCGGCGGAGAGCCATATTGGCTCCCGCACCCAAGTCCCAGACCGGGGGAGCGCCGCGGAAGTTGCGAAGCCATTCGGGTCCGAAGCGCCGGGGCAGGTAGCCCCGGTGGAAAGAGAGCCAGGATTCGAAAAGCGACTGTTCGGCTGTCTCCATCTCGGCCGGGATCACAAGGCCGGTGGTGCAGCCGACTGCGGGGTCGGCGAAGGGCCTGACCAGACTGCTGAGCCAGTTCGCTGTGACTTCGACGTCGTCGTCAGTGAAAGCGATGATGTCGCCCCGCGAGGCACGGACACCGGTATTGCGGGCAAAGCTTAGACCTGGACGGGGTTCCACCTTATAACGAACGGTGGGGAAGTCGTTGACCACGCGGCGGGTGGCGTCGGTGGTGGGGGCATTATCGACGACGAGAATCTCAAAAGGCTGCTCGGCGAGCTTCTGCAGCGAAGCAAGACATTTGGCGAGGGCCGCAGGCCGTTCACGGGTGCAAATGATGACTGAGATCGTTGTGGAAACCCGCACTGCGCGTTGCTGCCTGACAGCCTCACGGAAGCTGGCAAAAGGGTTCAGGGCAGCGAGGCGTTGAACGGCGCTCTCACCAGCGCCGGAAACGTGCTGCAGCAGGTGTCCAGTGAGCGCGGGCAGGATGGCCTCGATGGCGACTTCCCACATCTGCTCTTTGTTCAGCGGCAGTTCCCCCGCGTTCAGGAACTTATGGCCCAACGGCGCACCATCGAGCAGGAAGTAAACTCCCACGGCGCGATAACGAGTCGCATCGAGCGTGAGTGGCTGCGCGCCCTCGGCGAGTTCCATCTGGACGATCTGGCAGGGTGTTGAAACGGGCGCGGTCATACGTGGCTCTCTCGAATGGCCTGGCTTCGTCGCTGACTTCGACCGTATTCTCCGCAAAGACCCTGAATGGCTCCGACCGCTTCCCATATGGCAAGGTCCGGCGACCACGGGTGCTGGTAGCGACCCAGCGTCGTGCGGACCGCCATCGCGGTGATGTAGCGGAAGAAACCGAGGACCATGACCCGGAGCTTGAAGCGGCTGGCTGCGTCCGTTTGCCAGGTTTTGGCGACGAAGGCCATGAAGCCCAGGCCCCACGTCCACATCTGGCGGCGCAGACCCTCATAATCGCGGCGGTGGCGATGGTAGACAGCCATGCTGCCTTCATAAATCAGGGGCTTGTCCGCGCGGAGCACCCGGTAGAAGATATCGAGATCGCCTCCGCCGGGAAGAGGTCTGCCGGTGTCGAGCGCTTCGTCGAAGAGGCCGATGCGGAGCAGAAGTTGCCGGGAAAAGACCATGTTGCAGCCCGCTCCGAAGGTGCCGGCGTTGCAGGGGTGCGTCACCGCCGCTCGATCGTGCTGCGTGTGCCTCACGGTGCCGAAGCCGTGGCTGAAGCCGCCGCGATCTTCGAACAAAACCTGAGCTCTGCTGGCGAGTTCCATCGGCATCACGGGACCGGTCACAGCGCCGGCGTCGGGATTTTTCGCGAGCGCCCGACCGAGGCCCTCAAACCACGCTGGATCGGCGAGGACGTCGTCGTCCATGAAGGCGATGTAGTCGCCGGTCGCCCTGCGAACGGCCGTGTTGCGGGCGAAGTCGAGTCCGGCGAGCGGTTCCACGGCGTAAGTGACAGCGCGCTGCGCTTCGGCGAGGTCGCGGGTGGAGGTGTCGGTGGGGGCGTTGTCGACCACCAGGATTTCGAATTCGGGTTCGTTTTTTCCTTCCGGGAACTGCAGCGGCGTCAGGCTGTCGAGGCACGGCCGCAGTGACCAGGCGCGGTCTTTGGTACAGATCGCAATGGTAAGCCGTGGCTTGGCTGCTGAGGCCTCGGGAGCGGTTCGAAGGCTCGAACGAACGATATCCGACCCGGCGCGATCAAGGATGAGCTTGCCCAGCCCGGTAGCACTGTATCTGGTGCCCGGAGCCGTGTAGTGATGGAAATACCCGATGGGCCGACCCTCTCGACGCAGGTAGACGCCGAGACCGTAGTGGCCCACCGGTACTTGCACCGCTGGCAGCGGCTGATCAACGTCAAGCGTAATCCGGTGGAATGGGGTGTCGTTATTCATGCGAGCCTGGTGATCGGTGTGAGCGACTGCAATTCATAGAGGCGCGCGAACAGGCCGTTCTTCACGCGGAGCGCTGCGGGGCTGCCTTGCTCCACGACCTTGCCACCATCGAGAACGATCACCTGGTGCGCGTGGCGAATGGTGGAGAAACGGTGGGCTGCGATGACTACGGTGCGGTCTTGGCCGAGCGCTTCGAGCGCGGACTGCACCCAGCGTTCTGAAAGGCTGTCGAGAGCGTTGGTGGCTTCGTCGAGGATCAGAATCTCGGGGTCTCGAAGGAAGGCGCGAGCGAGGGCGATTCGTTGGCGCTGCCCCCCCGAGATGCGTCCGCCGTTGTCGCCTACGGGCGTGTCGTAGCCCAGCGGGAACTCAGTGATGAACTCGTCGGCATGGGCTCGCCGGGCCGCGTCGATGATGTCGGCATCGGTGGCGGAAAGACGACCGTAGCGAATGTTTTCGCGGACCGTGGTGTTGAAGAGATGGACGTCCTGTCCGGCGAGTGCCAGCCGCTCGCGCCAACTGGCGCTGTCGATTTTGCTCAGCGGCACTCCGTCGATGAGGATGGCACCGGAATCGGGTGCGTAGAGTCCACAGAGAAGGTTGAGGAAGGTGGTCTTGCCCGCGCCAGACAGGCCGACGATCGCTGTCACGCGACCCTTCGGAATGGTTACATTGATCTTTTCCAGCGAGGGGCGGGTCTTGCCCGTGTAGCAAAAGCTGACGTTATCGAAGGCGATGCCATGCGCCAGACGCTGGAACGTCCGTCGATCGGCGGGGTCTTGCGGTGGTCGGCTGGCTGCCGTGCGTTGCAGCAGGTCCTGAACGCTGGTCGATGCTCCGCTGAGGCCTGCCCACGCGACGCGCGCGTTCTCCAGTTGTTTGAACGGCGACTGCAGACGATAAATCATCATCACGGTGACGACAAGGACGGGCCACGGCGTGCCCACTCCCGCGGAGACGACCATCAGCGCGAGCAGCAGGACCGACGACGAGATATCGGCGCAGGGATTAACGATATTGGACCAGAGTTCTACCCGCAGGAAGGCGGCGCGCACCTTATCGGAGGCATCTTCGAAGCGGTCCTGGAGGTGAGCCTGGAGATTGAAGGTTTCGGCCGTGCGCATGCCGAGTATCCCGTCGACCATGTGTTCACCCAGCATTCCGTTGAGTCGGACAGCCTCCTCGCCGTGGAGCGTTACGGGGCGAGTGACCCAGCGGACGCCCAGCGAAAGCAGAACCATGCCGACGGCGACAGCGAGCGTGAGCTGCCATGAGATCAGCAGGAGCAGGGCGCTAAAGACCACCAGAGTGCAGAGCGCCGTGATGGCGAGGGTGGCGGCCGCCAGAGCCTGAGTGCTGCGCCATGTCTCCGTAGACAGGACGTCGAGAAGTTTGCCCCAGTCATTGCGTGCGACGAACGCGTAGCCGCTGTTGAGAAGCTGCGAAAACACCTCTGAGCGGAGAGCGTGGCCGATGTCCAGGTTCTTCCTGGCTGACAGGATCGCGCTGGCGTAGGAAACAACAGCCTTAACGACTAAGGCGATCAGAATCACGACAACCATAACGGTCATCCGGCTGGTTTGGGGAAACAGGGCCGAAGTAACGTTGAAAAATCTTGAGATGATCCCAGCGTGCGAACCACTCCCCGTTGATGACAGGTAGCCGGGATCAAGCAAGGGGAGAAAAAGTCCGATTCCCAGCGCCTCCGCAGCGGAAGAAAGTGTTCCGAGCAGAATAATCACCGGCAATGTCCATCCGTAAGCCCGTAGTGAAGGTGTTAACAATCAGGCTCCCATGTCCCGGAAGATGAGATCAGGCACATGTTCGTTAACTCGCAAGTCCCGTGGGGCACAAGAGCAATTGAGCAATCCGGGTACCATCGAAATGACTGCCAGTAACATGTAAAGATTTGTATTGCCCCATGATGATGGTGCGCGTCGGTAAATGGCAAGGAGGGCGAGTTAGTTCTGGTAATTAAGAGCACCTATCGGTCGCTTAAGGAGAATAGATGAAGTCATCGGGGGTTACTGTCGTGGTGACGAGTTTCAATCATGCGTGCTTTTTACCGGACGCGCTGCAGAGTCTGCGTACGCAAAGTACGACTCCGTACGAGGTCGTGCTGGTTGACGACGGCTCTACGGATGATACCGCGCAGTTAGTAAGTGGATATCCCGAGGTTCGATACTTGTATCAGCCAAATCGCGGTCTCTCAGCAGCGCGAAATGCCGGGTTGCGGGCGAGCGTGGGGGAGTTCATTGTCTTTCTTGACGCCGACGACGTATTGGAACCTCGGGCGATAGAGGTGGGCTTGCGGTATCTGGCCGCACATCCGGACTGGGCTTTGGTGTCGGGTGGGCATCGTCGAGCGGCTGCCGACCTCCGGCCTCTTGGGCATGACTGTTGCTGGCCCGTTCACGACCGGCACTATCGCGCGCTCCTGCACGGCAATTACATCGGGATGCATGCCGCTGTCATGTACCGGCGCGCCGCATTGCTGGTTTTGGGAGGCTTCGACGAAGAACTCACGGCGTGTGAGGATTACGACGTTTACCTGCGAATGGCACGGTCATATCCCATTGGGTGTCACGGCGAGATTGCGGCTCTCTACCGGCAGCATGGCACAAACATGTCGGCTCGACTCGGCAACATGCTCGCGATGGCGCTGCGAGTTCATGACCGTCAGTATCCACATGTGAAGCACGATCCGGAACTGCGGGCTGCGTGGCGCCAGGGACACCGGGGATGGTGGATATACTTCGGGGATCAGATTTGGGAGCAGGTCCGGAGCGCGCCGGGGTTCGATTTGCAGCGGCTTGGGCTGCTGCTGCGGGTTATTGGGAGTTACCCGTTTGCGTGGAAGTTGCTTCGTAACTCGCCCCTGCGTCCGCGAAGCCTGGCAAGGCGTGTTCGGAGCGCGCTGCGTGGAGAGGCGCGTCAAGAGGAGCGCGCATCCGTCAACCCGGGCTCGTTCCGCACCCTTGTGCCGCTCGGGAGTACTGCGGCCAGCGATTCTGTTGCTTCGCGGTATATTCATCGATTCCTTGCAGCTCATCCGTCCGATGCAGAAGCTGCGGTCGACATTGGAGACGGCCCGGGTCAGTTGCGACTGGAGCAAGTCTCGAAACTTGCGGATGCAAGCCAGAGCTCCGTTACCTGCATTCTCCAGTTGGGGACCTTCGAGCTGGACGATGCTGTCGGGCAGTTTTTCAGGGTGTTGCGGCCCGGGGGCGTACTGCTGGCTGTGCTCCCAGGGGTCGTGATGCGGTCAAATGTTGCAAGTACAGACGATCACTGGCGGTTCACTGCGGCTGGTGCCAGGCGGTTGTTCAGCCGTCATTTCGGCGAGGCTGTCGAGGTGTCGCATCACGGCAACGTAGTGACAGCGCTCGGCGCGTTGCATCAACTGCCGGCCGACAGTCTGGAAGAGATTGAGTTCGAGCCGGTCGATAACCAGCAGCAGCTTCTGATCACGGTGTTTGCGCGGAAGATCCCGGTTCGAACTGCTGGCTGATCCACGCCGAGAACTGGTCAGCGGGCAGGTTCGGCACGTGAATCCGCGGTAGCTGGTAAGGATCGCTGCTCGGGTTCACCGCGTGCCCCGCGGTCGTGCAGGCGCGGGCGTAACCAGCTGAACGCACCCAGTCGACCGTCGCGGCGGAGTAGTCGGAAGCGCCACCGAAAGGGAACGAGAACGACCGCACCGCCTGGCCCGTGTGGTCGATCAGCCAGCGGCGGCTCTGTGAGACCTCCTGCTGCTGCTGCTCCGGACTTAGTGCAGATAGCCGGGAATGAGTCACGGTGTGCGCACCGATTTCCACGAGCCCGCCTGCTGCGAGGCTGACCAGTTCATCCGCGTTCATTGGGCGGAACTTCGTGCGCTGGTCCGCGGAATTCGCCCACTCCCGGATGGTTGCCAGATGCCGGGCGCGGACCTCGTGAGGCAACTCGCGCAGCTTCTCCCATAACGCTCGAAAGGTCGAGTGGCGAGTCGTCGGGGGCGAGTCCCGCCAGGCGATCCACGCCTTTGATTCAGCCAGCCGCTCTGGGGTAAAGCGCAGGTCCTGCTCGTCCAGTTGACAGCGGATTTGATCGCCGTCGATTTGCAGGGTGAGTCCAGACGCGGGCAGGCTGGGACTGTGCAGCAGTATTTGCTCCAGCTCATCCCACCAAAATCCGTTTGTCCCGACCGCACCGATCACCACGAACACGGTTGCCGGAATGCCCTCTTTAGCGAGCACGGGCTTCGCGGAGTAGAGATTATCCGCGTAGCCATCATCGAAGGTGACAGCAATCTTTCCGGCGTTGCCTCGGACTGCTGCAAGGGGGCAGGCAAGACCGCTCTGGTCGAGCCACTCCATTTGCCCGGCGAAGTTTGCGGGTGTGACGCAGAGGTTCCAGGGATCGATCGGCGGGTCATCGATCCGGTGGTACATCAGGATCAGGCTCGCGTTTCGGCTGTTGTTCCATGACCGAAAGCGGCGCAGGGCTCCAGGAATCATCGAGGCTGCTTAACGGCTCGGACAGTGAACAGCATCGGGTAGGCGGGATCGAACGTGTCCAGTTCGGCTGTGCTGATATCTTCCACGGCCATGCCTTCCAGGATGCAGGTGCAGGCGAGAACATTGCCATGGATTTCCATGGCCGTCGCCTCGGCACCGAACACCAACTCGGTCATATGTCGTATCGAGGCAGCGGTGAACGACCAATACCACATGCGGCTCCATTCGTCGCTCTCCGCACTGACGGGAGTGACCGCCGGAGCGGTTAAGAGCAAAACTCCGCCAGGGTTGAGAATGCGGTGGAGAGTTCGGAGCGCGGCGACCGGGTCGGGGATAAACTGCAGTGTCTGCGTGACGATGGCGCAGTCGAAGATGTCGGGCAGGATCGCCTGGTCAGTGGCAAGATCCCCCACGAACGTGGCTGACGGACTGCCGGCGTGGGCGTGAAACGTGTCGGCGCGGCGAACGCGGTCCCCGCCAAACTGGCGTGTGTAGGTATCGTCGCCGATCTCGAAAACACGGCCCTTGATACAGTCAGCGTTGTTCGCGAGGAAGCGCTCGATGTAGTAACGGTCCACCGGCCTGCCGCGGTCGTAACCAAAATGGCGGCTGACCGGTTCAGTTCTCCGCAACGTACCCCAGTCCAATTGCATACTTTTCTATAACATTTCTGTGACGCCGCGCGCTTTACAGAACGGGTGAATTATCACCCAACAGGGCTTTGCGCGATACCTTCAGGGCAGGCATACCCTGACTGAGCAGCCGGTTGTGGAACTCTTCCAATGTGAACTTCGCGCCGAGCTTCTTCCTGTAATCTTCCCGAAGCTTCAGGATTTCCAGCTTGCCGAGCGTGTAGTAGAGGTAGGTAGGGTCGGCGGTGCCGCGTTTGGTCTCCCTATCTCCATTGGTTCGGGTCTGGAAGCCCTCTTTGACGAAGAAGTCAACTCCCTGCTCGTACGTCATTTTACCGGTGTGCATCTGGATGCCGACGATGTAGCGGGCGTTTCGGAGGAGCGCGTCCTGCAACTGGCCGAGGCGCAGTTTGGGGTCGTTGTTCCCAAAGCCCTCGTCCATCATCATCTGTTCGCAGTAGTGAGCCCAGCCTTCGATGAAGGTGTTGGAGCCGAGCAGCTTTCGGGCCTTCGAGGGCGCGCTGGCGAGCCACAGGCCCTGCAGGTAGTGGCCCGGAAAGGCTTCGTGGACAGCAGTGCTGGTGATGACGCCGCGGTTGAAGGCCGCCATGTGCTCTGCCACGTTCTTAGCGGGCCAGTCCTTCTCCGGCAAGGTGACGTTGAAGAACGCCTCTTTCGCAACCTTCTCGAAGGGACCCGGCATATCCATGGAGGCGAAGGTGAGCGCGCGGGCAAAGGGCGGTGTCTCCTCCACCACGGGAAGGACCGGCGAAGGAATGCCGGCAATTCGCTTCGCCGTAATGAACTGGCGCAGACCTTCCAGCGTGTCACGGAAGGCCTGCAGCAGCTTGTCGGGAGCCGGGTGATCCTGCTCGGAGGCTGCCAGTATTTCCTGCGGCGTCCGGTTCTGATCGATCCTCTTTGCTGTCTCCCGGAAGGCCTCCTGGTTGTGTCGCAGATCGGCCATCCCGATCTCAAGCAGCCTGTCGAGAGGCAGATCGACCATCTCGTCATAGAGCAGCTTCTTCGAGTAGTTGTCCGCCCCGATGCGGAAATCGCCGTTCGAACGCGGCAGAAGATCTCGCTTCAGCCAGTCCGCATAGACACGCAGTTCCCGCAGGACGCCCTGATTGGCGCGCCGGAAGTCCTCGTTCAGTGTGGGGTTGCTGACGTCTCTGAAGGCGAGCGGGACGTCTTTGGAGAAGAAGTTGATGATGCCGCCGATCTGCTCGATCGCCACTTCGGTGTAGACCTTCGGCGGGTTCTTCAGGTTCATGCGGCCTTCGGCCAGGAGTCCGGGGATCAGTCGTTCACGGGAGATAAGGGCGCGCAGGCGGACATCCGGCGCGGCAAACTTGCGGCTCATGATGGTGAAAACCGCGTTGCTGGCGGTGCTGGGGTAGAGGTCCGGATTCTTCTCCCACATCCGGATGTTTTCCACGCTGTGCAGGGTGGAGCGGATGTTCGCGATCAGGATTTCGCGGTCGACCGGAGCACCCGGGTAGGCGGTGAACTCCCTCTCGTAGCTCCGCAGCAGCGTGGTCAATTTTCGAACTGCATCGGGCGAGTAGCTTTCCAGTTGCGCATCGTACTGGTGAAAGCCGGCCTGGGTGCCGAAACTCGGGCTGAAGGGGAAGACCGCCTGGTCGAAGTAGCGGTCCACCAGCGCGTCCCAGGATGTGGGTGTTTGCGCGGTGGCGCTGCCTGCGCAGGCGAGCAGCAATAAGAGCGCCTTCATCATGACGGTTCCTCTCTCAACATGCCCAGCAGGTCTTTTTCACCTACCACTTTGACACCGAGCGAGCGCGCTTTGTCGAGCTTCGAGCCGGCGTCTTCACCAGCCACCACGAATGATGTCTTGCTGCTCACGGAGCCGACGACCTTACCGCCCGCGTCTTCGATAAGCTTTTTCGCCTCATCCCGGCTCAAGGTCGGCAGCGCTCCGGTGAGCACGAAGTTTAGACCTTTCAGCGGCCCGCCGTCTTTCTTCTTCGCAACATGTTCGAACGTCAGGCCGGCGGCACGCAGCTTCTCCACCAGTTCGGCATTGTGGGGCTCGCGGAAGAAGGTGAATACGCTTTCGGCCACCTTTGGCCCGACTTCCTCGGCAGCCTGCAATTCGTCGAGGCTGGCCTGCGCGATGCGATCGAGGGAGCCGAATTCGTCGGCCAGAATGCCGGCCGTGCGTTCACCCACCATGCGAATGCCCAGTGCCGCAAGCACTCGGGGCAACGGCTGCCTTCTGGACGCGTCGATGTTCTGAATGATGTTGGCCGCAGACTTTTCGCCCATGCGCTCCAGCGCAACAAGTTGATCGAGAGTCAGCTTGTAAACGTCGGCAACGCCCTTGACGAGTCCGGCTTCCACCAGGTGGTCAATCAGAACATCGCCCAGGCCGTCGATCCCCATCACGCCGCGCGATGCGAAGTGACGGATCGATTCCTTCAGACGGGCCGGGCAGTTGACATTGATACAGCGGCTGGCGGCCTCACCCTCTTCGCGTACGATCAGCCCTCCGCATACCGGGCATTCGGTGGGCATCACGAACAGATTCGGGCTGACTACCCGGACCACCTTCGGGATGACGTCGCCGCTGCGTTCGATGATGACGCGATCGCCGATGCGCAGACCGAGCCGGGCAATCTCGTCCTCGTTGTGCAGGGTGGCGCGGGATACCGTCACACCGCTCACTACCACGGGAGCGAGGATGGCAACAGGCGTCACAGCACCGGTTCGGCCCACGTTTACCTCGATGCGCTCCACCGTGGTTTCGGCCTGGCGGGGAGCGTATTTGAAGGCGATCGCCCATCGCGGCGCCTTCGCGGTGGATCCCAGCTGACGCTGCTGCGCGACCGAATCCACCTTAAGAACGACACCGTCAATTTCGTAGGGCAGGGAATCGCGGGTTTCGTCGAACTCGCGGCAGAAGGCGTACGCCTCATCGACGTTGGCGCAGAGGCGGCGTTGCGAGTTCACTTTGAAGCCGCGGCCGGCCAGCCAGTCCAGAGACTCCCAATGGCTCGCGAAGGCTGGCGCGCCTGCTTCGTCGAATGCGAAATAGGCGTAGTAGTCAAGGCGGCGCGATGCGGTGACGGCGGTTTCCAGCATGCGCAGCGAACCTGCGGCGGCGTTGCGTGGATTGGCAAAACGAGCCAGATTTTGGGCGTCGCGCTCGGCGTTCAAACGCTCGAAGGCGGCGCGGCCCATCACCACTTCGCCGCGAGTCTCGAAAGCACGCAAGTCGTCCACCTGCAGGGGCAGGGAACGAATGGTACGCGCATTGTCGGTGACCTCTTCGCCGATGGTTCCATCGCCGCGCGTGAGTGCCAGGGTCAGAAGGCCTTCGCGGTAACGGACCGCCATCGAGAGGCCGTCCATCTTCAGTTCGGCCACATAACGGTAGGGTGCACCGCCCAGCAACTCGCGAACCCGGGCGTCGAAGGCGCGCAGTTCCGCTTCGTCGAGCGCGTTGTCGAGACTCATCATCGGCGCGCTGTGCGGTGCCTTCTTCAGGCCCTCGCGGGGCTTTCCGCCAACCCGCTGAGTCGGTGATTCGGGCGTGAGGAATTGAGGGTGTTCGGCCTCCAGCTTTTGCAGTTGCCGCATGAGGACGTCGTAGTCGGCATCGGATATTTCCGGGGTGTCGAGGACGTAGTATTGGTGTTCGTGGTGGCGCAGTTTGGCGCGCAGGGCTTCGATCTGGTCTTGGATTCCGGACATCGGGTTTGTAACCGCTTCGCTATAATCGTGAATTCTCAGCGGTCATCAAATTATCTCGCACCCTCCTCAAAAACTTGCCGTCGTTTTAAATCCGTATGCGGGCGGGCTCAAGGGATCAAAGCGTGCACGGCTGGACCGCGCCGTCGAGGTCTTTCGGGCCGCCGGCAGGCAGGTCACGCTGTACCCGACTCAGGCGCCGGGTCAGGCAGGCGAACTGGCGCGGCAGGCGATTGCGGATGGCTGTGATGCTGTTCTCGCGGCTGGCGGCGACGGCACCATCAACGAGACCGTGAATGGAATCGCGGGCTCGGATGTGGTGTTCGGCGCATTGCCCGCAGGCACAGCGAATGTGCTCGCAATTGAGGTCGGGCTTCCGGCGCGGCCGGATCTTGCCGCACCGTTCCTGCTGGACGCCGTGCCGACTCGCATCTCGCTGGGTGCTCTCGATGTGGGGACGAGCCGCCGATATTTTCTACTCATGCTCGGCGTGGGACTCGACGCGCGAATCGTCAGGGACCTCGATCCGGCACTGAAGAGGCGCGTCGGGAAGCTTGCGTACTGGCATGCCGGTGCACGGCAGTTGGGCCGACCGCTCGAGCGCTTTCGAGTGCATGTCAACGGGCAGGATCTGGAATCAAGCTTCGTGCTGGTGACGCGGGTCCGAAACTACGGCGGGGACTTCGAAATCGCGAGGAACATCCGCCTTACAGACCCCGATTTCGAGGTCGTGATCTTCGAACGCCACGCGTGGCTTGACTATCTGCGAGTGGTGGGCGCTGTGGTGACGAATCGGCTGTACAAAATGCCCGGAGTGACGGTCTGCCGTGCCGCCGAGGTCAGTATTGAGGCGATCAAGGACCACTCGGTGTACATGCAGGCCGACGGCGAGGAGCTTGGTCGGGTCCCGGCGACGATCACGGCGGTACCGAACTCGCTGACGCTCCTGCTTCCAAAACGCTACGCTGAGAAGTAGATGCGATCGCTGATTACCGTCTGGGCGCTGCTGTCTCTCCATGCGACGCTCCTGGCGCAACTGCTCGGACCGGCACCAAACATGCTTGGCGGAACGCCGGTGAACGGTTCCGGTCCGGTTGCAGCCAACTGCTCGGCGGACGGCACCGTCGTCAACGCCATCACTGGCGAGCCCGTGCCCCGGGCACGAGTCAGCGTGGGCGGCGTGGTTGTTTCGGCGGACGCCGGAGGCAGATTTCACGCACAGGGCGTCCGGTGTGGGCCGATGGTGCCCCTCGCTACCAAACCGGGGTTCGTGCAGAACGTGCCGAGGCCGGGCCTGACCGCAGGGGTACGGTCAGCTACAGCGATGCTGGAAGCGGGCACTACGGTGCATGACATTCGCGTTCCACTGACTCCGCAGGCGGTGATCGTGGGCGTGGTGACGGATGGTCAGGGTGACCCCGTCATGGGTGCGCAGGTGAGCGTTCTGAGTTCCAGAGTGCTGCAGGGCAAGCGGATGTTCCAGCAGACCCAGGTTGCGAATACGAACGATCTGGGCGAGTTCCGAATCCACGGCCTCGCCGCCGGAAGATACGTGGTTTGTGCGAGGGCCATAGCGGACGCGATGGTGTTGGCGACCTCGGGCGATCCCCGGGGCGGTTTCGGAGCCGGTGAGAAATGCTATCCGGGTCCTCCGGATGGTAGTGTCAGCAGTACTTTCGACCTGCCTGCCGGACGCGAACTGCGACTTCCTCTGACGCTGCCGGAATCGCGCTCACTGCACGTCCGCGGCACGATCGCCGGGCTGCAGAACGCTCGCAACCTCTCGCTTACGCTGGTGCGTCGGGGTACGGCACTGCAGGGCGCGAATCGCAGCGGTCCGGTAACCGCCGAGGGAAGGTTTGACATTGGCGGAGTGACGCCCGGTTCTTACATGCTGAGCGCTGATGCGTGGGAAGACAATACGCGCTACACCGCCAGGGTCCCCGTGGATGTCGGCAGCAGCGACGTGGAGGGTTTGACCGTCAGGCTGGTGCAGGGCTTCAGTGTTGCCGGAGTTGTGCGTGTGGAGGGCGGGGAGGCGTCGATGCCTCCCCGCCAGCAGTTCGCGCTGAGCCTGCGGTCCTCGGAGCCGATGGCCGGGGGCGGGCGCGTCAACTGGGCCCCTGACGGAAGCACGTTTACGCTGGCCGACATGACACCCGGCAGCTATCGTCTGGAATCGTTCGGCAGCGGAAACTACTACATCAAGCGCGCCATGTTCAACGGTCGGGATATCTCGCGCGAAGATGTGGGCATAACGCAGCCCGGCGGTGGCATCGAACTGGTGCTGGGCACGGAGGGCGGCTCAATCAATGGTCAGGTCTTCGATAGTGAAGGCAAACCTGCGGCGGCCTGGATCCTGCTGGTGGAGGAGGGACGTGCGCCTCGCAGCAGTACGTCGAATGAAAGAGGGATGTTCCGGATTCCCTCCGTCGCACCCGGTTCCTACACGGTCTACGCCTGGGACGACATGGCTCAGGTAGAGTACGCCAACCCGGACTGGATGCGGCGCAACGGCTCCGGCGAGAAGATCACGGTTGAGTCGGGACAGACGGAGCATGTCAAGCTGGTTCGCAAAGAAGCGCCTGATCGGTAAGGTCGGGAGCTAGTCGAGGCGGCGCGTGAGGGTTGCCGTTCCCGCCGTCAAACCCTGCATGTTGCCAAGGCGGTCGGCCGACCAGTCGACTCTCGCAGAGTTCTCGCCCAGCAGTTTGATGGTGAGTTCGCCGCGAGCGCCTCCAGGTCCCGTCCAGTCTGCCGTGACTGTGTTGGCGCCGAGGTTGACGGTCCCGGTGAAGTTGAAGTTGACGTCGGGTGAAATGGCGCGGTCGACGATGCGATAACGCGAACGGTAGTGTCCTTGTACCTGACCGTTCTGCTCCACGATCGTTGCCTCGATAAATTCCGGCGGATAAAGCTGTGACGATTTCCTGTCGCCGTTAGCGCGCACGTAAAACCAGAATCCACCGAAAGTCCGAGCCGGGAGACGTGGCGGAGCTACCCGAAACGTAGGCGCGGTCGTCAGCGGCTGGGCGGCCGCGAACTGCGTGGCAGGAATCTCTGCAGGGGGCGCCAGCGACACCGGCGAGGGCGTTTCGACGCGCCTCGGCTCCGCCGCTTCGGACCTCGACGGCGCAACGGCATTTTGCTGGCGAAGAGCAATCAGTTCACCGACTGCAAGGTCGCGTTCCGAGCGCGCGATCCGGAGATCGTTACGCAACTGAGCGACTTCGGCCGACCAGACTCGCGCCTGCGAAGGCGATTCGGTGAACGCGGGTGCAGGCGGTTCCGGGCGTTGTGTCGTTGCGGCGGACGAGCCGGCCGATGTCTCTGCGGTGAACCAGAGAAGGATCGAGATACCGCAGACGGCAGCGACGAGCCACGCGTACCGGGAGACGGATCGGTTGTTGCTGAAATCCGGAGGCTGCTCGGCCGGCGGCGGAGTGGGTCTGGGCTGCGGGTGGGGATGCGTGGGCCCGTGCTGGATTTTTGCGTCGTAGGCGCGGCGCAGACCTGGATCTGACAGAACCGAGTACGTGCGGTTCAGTTTCCGCATCTGCAGTTCCGCAACAGCCTTCAGGTGTTCGTCTACCTGGTGGTCGGGATGCAGCAGGCGGACGAGAGAACGAAAAGCCTCGCGAATCTGGTCTGGACTGGCGTCAGGCGTGACGCCAAGTTCATCGTAATAAGTTAGCTCTTCGGCCCGGTTCTGGGGCATATCGCAGGATCAGGGAATCCTTCGTCCCTATAACAGAATGGTGTCATTACGATAGCAAGGTTGAAATGGCGGAAGCCAGTGGGTGTCGAACGTAAGGCACTTTTGTAGCGTCTGTAAGTTACAGATTTTTCGTGGCTCCAGCATCACTAGGTTCACCAATGTACACGGATTTGTACGTGTGTACAAGGGGATTGGCCAGCCGACGACGGCTTTTTCCTCCGAAGCCAGGGCGCTACTGTGTCAAGGTAGCGGATGCGCCTTTGATACCCACCTTCCACCCGTAAGTCATTCATTCTTCGTTGTGAGTCTGGGTCATTTGCTGGCCCGCGCGACATCAATTGGGCAGTTATGGGCAGCGTTTTTGGCTGCAGTTCCCTCCTGTTTTACCCCTTCCACATCTGAGCTTTTGGGCGGTGCGCTGTGAGCGAAGCTGTTGAGCAATCGCGCCTGCTGCTGGAAGCTGCGGCTTTGTTTGGCGTGGCGCTGACGCTTCTGTATTGGTTCTTCAGCCTTTACATGCTGGTGCTCGACAGGGTGGTGAAGCTGATCGGCATTCACGGCGCCATTCTCGCCTACCTCCGGGACCAGGCAAACAGGTCTAAGTGGTGGATGCGCTTGTGCTTGGGGTGGTCGAGATGGTATCGCGGCGGTGCCAGATGAGCGACCGCCTGCAGAACTACAAAGAACTGACTTGGAAAGAGTCGTTCGGCGATCACGGCGCTTTCGGGATTTCGATTTCAGCGACGGTCACCCGCGAGCTTGGTCATGAAGAGCATTTGGCTCTCATCCGGGCGCTTGACCTCATTGAGCATGCCATTCGCTCGGAGGATATGCGGCTAGACCCAGCCGCTCAAGCCCACCGAACAGAGCAGCGGCAGAACGTCCTCGATCTCTTCCCTGAGTACTTCGAAGTTGAAGAGATCCCGAACGGGTACTGCCCGCGCTGGTGCTGCACTCAGTTGCCGTGGTTCCGTGTCCTGACCCGGCGCGGCTGGATCGAGATCGGCTGGCGCAAGAGCGTTATCAATATCGACTGGTCTGGAACGGTTGTGAAGCAGAGCGGTGAGCAGTTGTTTCCTAAAGCCGCCTTCACTGTCGGCAGCGGGTACAAAGACAACCAGTACTGCCATGCGTGGGGCTATGAGGCCGCGAAGTCTCGACTGGCGACTATTCTAGCGGCTCCCGCTCAGGCCGAAACCGGCGGTGTCTCGTGAGTCATCATTGCCATTCGCACGGCTGCAGCCGTTCCGTTCCGCCCAAACTTCTGATGTGCGCGAAGCACTGGCGGATGGTTGAGCCGAAAATCCAGCGCCTCGTTTGGGCGACGTATCGGCCAGGCCAAGAGGTCGACAAGCAACCATCTCACGAGTATCTGTTGGTTCAGCGCTCGGCGGTCTGGCAGGTGTTCGTAGATGAAGGCGGCTGTACGTGGCCGGACGTTCCCGCGATTGGCACCGATGCGTACATGGTCGGGCCTTCGATCCTATCCACTGAGCCGCGACAGGCTCACCTCTATCGGCGGTGTCGCATGAAGGACCTCACCCGCCGCGAAGGCGTGTACTGCCACTGGGAGACGTACCCGGAGCAGCAGCACGGCAAAGACAACATCCTCGTGATCGAGCGCGTCGCCGGTAACGGCACTGTCACTACGTTCGATTGCGCTCGCGAAGAGGCTGCGACCATTGTGGCCTTTCTAGCGCAGGCCCAGCCCGAAGCGCCCGTTTCTGGTGGTGCCGAATGACGTTCCCCCTCGATCCGCGCGTCCGCACGTTCTTCAGGCGCATTCCCGATGGTCCTGAACTGTGGACCCTGCCGCCAGACCAAGCGCAACTCTACTTCAACTTCACTTACGCCGATGCGAAAGCTCGATTCCTCTTATTGCGTCTCTGCGAGGTTGCGCCGACGGCCGCCGGCGTTCTGGTTCTCTATGGGGCTATGAAGTACCTGGAAAACCGGGACTCCTACATCTCGCAGGACTGGACGGCGGAGGTCTTTGGTATTCGCGTCGACGTTGCGCGTGGTAACTGCCACGGCCGCCGGCGTCGCGGCCAGCTGCTCGAGGGAAACCCGGCGGTGAACCTGTGAGCCGTTCGTCCTGTCGGCTGAAAGCTAAAGACGTTCGCCTCGGCGTGGCGTATGAGGTCCGGGTCGCCGGCCGCCGCTGCCCGGTCAAGATCACCAGCATTGCCTCGCCGGGTGTCTGGCTGGGAACCAACTGCCGCACTGGTCGCCCGGTTTACGTTGTGCTGCCAGACCTTGGGCCCGTTGTCCCGGACCGTCCGGCGCAGCGTGATGGTCGGGCGGCGGCCGCGGGCGACGTCCCCTAATCTCACGATTTTGAAAGTAGCCTGTCGCAGGGCTTGCTGTTTCACTTGCGGCTCATCAGTCTGAACCTGGTGGGCCGCGTTTTTTCCCCGGTCAACTCTTCACAAAGGAACAACATTATGAGCGACATCCAAACCGAATCGGCTGACGGTATTCAGCCCGGAATGCTCCAAAGCGGAGCGTCAATCCAGCCCGTCGACGGGGGCGAGATCCGCATGGTCGCGATCGCCGACCTTCGCGAGTCCCCCTGGAATCCGCGGCAGTACTATCCGGAGGCGGCTATGGCCGAGCTGACGGAGAGCATGCGTCAGAGCGGCTTCCGGGCCTGGCTCCCGATTGTGGCTCGGCCTGTTGGCGGCGGGTCGATCGAGAACTCGATCTTCGAGATCGCAGCTGGCCACCGTCGCTCGCGAGCTGCCCGTGATGCCGGCATTGAGTTCGTGCCGTGTATCGTCCGGCCGATGTCGGATGTTGAGTTCCTCGACGTCTTGAACTTCGACAACTGCGGGCGTGAGGACGTTCACCCGCTGCACGAAGCAGCCGGCTGGGTTGCCTGGATGGAGAAGACCGGGCATGGTGTCAACGACATCGCTGCACGGATCGGGCAGAGCAAGGAATACGTTTACCAGCGCCTCAAGTACTCGGCTCTGATCGAGCCTGCCCGAAAAGCTTTCCTCGATGGGGAGATTACGGCTGGACATGCGATCTTGATTGCGCGCCTGCAGCCGGCTGACCAGAAGAATGCGCTGAAGGCCTGCGAGGCTCCGAGCTGGAGCCCACATCAGCGGCCGAGCGTTCGCGATCTGGTGAATTTCATCCAACGTGATGTTCATCTGAGCATGGGTCAGGCCAAGTTCGACCTGTCTGACGAGACTCTCTTGGCCGCTGCCGGTACTTGTGCCGCCTGCCCGAAGCGGACTTGCAATTCTCCGGAGCTGAGGTTGGAGACAGCTCATAGCGACGACGAATGCACCGATCCGGGTTGCTTCAACACGAAGCTCGGTAACCACCTCATTCGAATCAAAAAGGCTATTGAGGACACGGGTGAGAAGGTCATCGAAGTTTCGATGAGTTACGGCAAGGTAAAGAAGGGAGTGATCAACCAGGACGGCTTTCAGCAGGCCAGCGAGGCGACGAATAGCGCAATCAAAGCCGTCGTTGTGGACGGATACAACGCTGGATCTGTCGTCTATGTCAAGTTGCGTAGTGCCCCTGCGGCCAGCGGATCAGCCAAGGAAGACGCAGCAGAGCGCGAAAGGGCAGCGAGCGAGCAGCAAGCCGCAATTGATCGCGAGCGAGCGGTGCGTATCAAGATCCTCGAAGAGATCCGGCTTCAAGTGAGCTGTCTCTTGCGGGAGGACGTCCGCGAACTGCTGCAGGATGTCCTGCGCGAGACCTCTTTTGAAAGCGCTCCTGCTCTCTGTAGCTTCCGTGGCATCGAGCTGTCTGGAGTCGGCGATCATCTGGCGGCCGAAGCGCTGGAGCTGGCCCTGCCGAAGATGTCGGAGATTGAACTCTACAGGCTTGCTGTCGAGCTGCCAGTTGCTGAAGAGCTCACTCCCTGGTCGATCAAGCGCGAGGCTTCCCCAACAAAACTGCTGGCGCTGGCGAAGCGCTACAAGGTCGACGCAGTCAAGATCCGGCGAAAAGCAGAGGAAGCGCTGAAGGAAGCGGAGGGTGGAACCCGACGCGAGGTGAAGCCTGACTCGCCCAAGAAGCCCGTACCCGTGAAGAAGGCCGGCGCGCTCGCCAAGCCAGCTAATCCAAAAACGCCGGCGAAGACGGCCACCGGCAAGAAGGCAACGCCGAAGAAGAAGCCCGCGCCCCAAAAGAAGAAGTAGTCGACGGCAAATCAAAAGAGAGACAACAATCCGCGAAAGCGGCAATCCACATGGGGCAATTCAATCACAAACGGGGAGCGGTCAGGTCTGAAGTCCAGCCGCCGCTCCCCTCGTCACGGGCCAGCGTCTCTCGGTCCACGCTTAAGGGGTCGCGGGTGCGAAAAAAAATTTGTCACGTCACGTCAATCGCGAAAAATTGCATTGGAATCGCTGAGTCTCTGCTGCTGGGGGGGCTGTAGCCTCCCGTGCCGCTTCCGCCCGACTTAGAAGAGATCAAGCGTGCCGTAACGCTGTTCCTCGACGGTTCCGATGGGATCGTCGAGCTTCGCGTTCCGAAGACCCAGTACGACGGGGTGATATCCGGCTACTTCTCGGACCCGGTCGCCCTGGCCAAAGCCGCGGCGGCCGTCAGTGGCAAAGCTCCGGGCGTCTATGTCACCCTCAACCCGGTCCCTGCCGATCTGCTGGCCCGGGCGGATAACAGGATCAAGTCCAAGGCTCAGGCGCTCACCATCGATCGCGAGATCCTGCGAAGAGTCTGGCTGCTGCTGGACTTCGACCCGATCCGGTCCGCTGGTATTTCGAGCACCGAAGCCGAACACGACACAGCGATCGCCGTAGCCCGGCAGGCATCTGAAGGGCTGGCGAACGATGGCTGGCCAGCACCGGTGTTAGGCGACTCCGGCAACGGCGCTCACCTGCTGTACCGCATCGATCTGCCCAACGATGCCGACTCAGCCGCGCTCGTGAAGGCTGTGCTTGCTGCAGCAGCTCAGCGGTATGGAACGCCGGAGATCGACGTCGACCTGACCGTCTTCAACGCATCCCGGATCTCGAAGCTCTATGGGACGCCAGCACAGAAAGGCGACTCGACTCCGGCTCGGCCTCATCGGCTAAGCCGGATCCTCTCCCGGCCGGACGTCATCCAGACCGTGCCGATCGCGCTACTGCAGCTTCTCGCCGCCGAACTGAAGCCGGAGAAGCCGGCGCAACCGACCCAGCGCTTATCGGGGCCAGCATCTGTGCCTCGCGAGTTTCACCTTGAGCAGTGGCTTGTCGAGCGGGGCGTCCCGATCCACCGGGGCCCGGACGTTCACGACGGGTCGGAGCGGTGGGTGCTGAAGGCCTGCCCGTTCAATCCTGAGCACAAGCATCCGGATGCTGCCCTCTTCCGCCGACCTGGCGGGGCGTTGGCTTTCGTTTGTCTACACAACAGTTGCGCCGACAAGAACTGGGCGAAGTTCCGCGAGTTCTACGAACCCGACCGAAAGCAGTGGGTGGCTCGGCCCGTCCACCAACGCTCGTCTGGATCTCCCCAGCCGTTCGCTCCCATCCCGGGCGAAAGTGACATCCGTGACGAAATTCCGGTGTCCCCTGCGGACGTGGAGGCGGCCGTCGACGCGGCGATAACAGCTGATGACCTGGTGGAAGTCATGAAGCTGTCGGCGGAGATCTCCACGTTGCGCCCGATGGTGCGGGCCGTGGTGGTGGCGAAGCTTCGCGAACACTTCAAGCGACGGCTCTCGATGCGTGACCTAGAAAAGGCCATGAAGGACGCGATCGCGGCGATGGAGGAAACGGCCCGCCCGGATGCCCAAGATGACGAAGAGCCCGAGACCTCGGCCGACGAACCGAACCTGCTCTGTTATCCGCTCACAGATGCCGGCAACGGCGAACGGATCGTGGCTCTGTTCGGGGCCGACATCCGGTATTGCGTTGAGATGAAGCGCTGGCTTGTCTGGGACGGTGCGCGTTGGGCCGTCGACGAACTGAACGTGATGCGCCAAAAGGCGAAGATGACGGCGCGGCGGTTGTATGCGCAGGCCAAGGGCGAAGCGCCTTTCGGCGGGTGGGCGCGGGCCTCTGAATCCTATGCTGCTGTGTCGGCGGCGCTGGGCTCGGCCGCCACAGACAGCGGAATTCCCATCATGGTGTCGGAGCTCGATCAGCACCCGTACCTGCTGAATTGCCCGAACGGTGTCGTCGATCTGCGGGATGGGAAGCTGCTGCCCCATAACCGAGAGTTCCTGATCACAAAGCTCTGCCCGGTGCCTTACAACCCGAAGGCGATCTGCCCGCGGTTTGTGGGCTTTCTGGAATGGGCGATGGGCGCGAATCCAGAAGCGGATATTTCTGAGCGAACTGCTCGTCTGGTGGGGTTCATCCAGCGGGCGTTCGGCTACTCACTGACCTCTGATGTCAGTGAGAAGGCCGTCTTCATCCTGCACGGTGAGCGGGGTAACAACGGTAAGACCACTCTGCTCACGCTCTTCCGCGATCTGCTTGGACGCGACTACTCGGGCCAGCTGGTGATCGACACGGTGATGAGCATGAAGAATCAGGATGCCACCACTCGGGCCGACCTCGCCGATCTGCGCGGCGTCCGGCTGGTGGTCACCTCCGAAGTCGAGAAGGAACACAAGCTTAACGAAGGCAAGATCAAATACATCACGGCCGGGATGGGCTCGATTAAGAGCTGCCGAAAGTACGAGAACCCGATCGAGTTCACGGCCACGCACAAGCTGTTCATGGACTGTAACCACCGGCCTGTCGTCAGGGGCGTCGATGACGCGATCTGGCGCCGGCTGAAGCTGATCCCGTTCGATGTGACCGTAAGCGAGGCCGATAAGGATCTCGACCTCCCGAACAAGCTGCGCGCTGAGATGGCGGGCATTCTGGCGTGGGCCGTCCGTGGCTGCGTCGACTGGAAGCGCAACGGGCTGGGAGATCCTCCCGAGGTTGCGTCGGCCGGTGAGGAGTGGCGGGAGCATGACGACCCGCTGAAAGAGTTTCTGGATGACTACTGCCTGCTGGATGAAGAGGAGCTGTACATCAAGGCCTCCGAACTCGGCCAGGCGTACGAGTACTGGGCGAAGCAGAATCGAGAGCGGTATCCGCTCGGAAGGGAGGCATTCAATGAGCGCCTGCAGGCCAAGGGTCTGAAGCAGAGCAGGAGCCGCCGGATCGACGGCAAGCAAGCTCGAGCGTGGGAAGGGATCAACATCCGGCCGGAGATATTGGCCGGGCTCAGGCGAGCGGGAGTCTTCCCGACGCTGACTTACTCCTCCAGCGAGGAATAACTCACCAAGGCGGGCATCGGCGAAGGTAGGTCACTCCGCCGATAGCCCGCCCTAAGTGCGTCTGGTGGTTTGCGCTATTTGGGCGTCACAGTTGTCACAACCTTGTCACATTGGCTGTCACACGCCGTAGCCCTCTCAGCCGAAAGAACTTAGCATCAATAACACCATAAAAACAGGAATTGTAAGTGAAAGATTCTATTACTAGTGACAACTGTGACGTCGTTTCTTAAGACTTTCTATAGCGCGCATATGGGTGAAGATTTTGTTTTGTCGTTTGTGACGTCACAGGTCGTCACGTTGTCACAACAAACATTTCATGAGAAAAGTGTTTGACAGTCCATTGGCCGGATGCTAACGTCAGATCGATAGGGCGGCTCACTGAAGCTGCCCACAAAACTGTAGTCCCTCTTCTCTGCGACAAAGTTAGGCACACGTACTTCCATTCTCACGGGAATACCCGTTTGAGATCCCGTAACGGTCGGAGCATTCAGTTGCGCCGGTCGTGTGTCCAAACCCTTATGTCGCCCAACAGAGAGCGCGTCCGCGCCGATGTTATCCAGATCGCAAACCCCGTTGACGGTGGAGCTCGCTACACCACTCGCAAGAGTGCGGCGCGTCTGGTAGGTCGAGGCGTTGCGGTTGAACGCGAGGGCAAGCTGGTCATGGTGCGACACGTTCACGGGTGTGCGGTCGGACGTACCGCTTTCGCTCATGAGTTGATTCGAATCGCCGACGACAAGCTCATAGCGGCCCGGCGAGGCGGTCAGGTCTATTGGAACGGCGCAGACCAGCGCGCCGATGCCACGCATCCCCCGTTTCGTAACGTTCAGTTCCCGAGGCCGGGCTCGATCAAGGCGTCCGCCCGTGCAGACGTCTGCAAACTTTGGAGCCAATCAGAATGAACAACCAGTCACTAAGACAGCGTACGGCTCGTTCGCTTCGCAAGGTAGCGGATCTGATTGACCCGTTCGTCGCGCCCTCGACTGAGGCCCTAACTGTTCGGATAGCGATTGATGCCTCCGAGGCGGATCAGGCCATTGAGCGACTTCACGAACGCTGCCTTGGCTTGCGTCAGTGCGTGGCTGAAACGCTATCGGGTGCCGTTGACGGCCGGCTGCCGAGACGGGGCTCCGAGGTTGCATGGGATGACGGGCCGCCGTGCGGCTAACCAGCCCCTCCCCACGTTTTCGGGTCCTTCCGGCATGTCTGACCAGCACGGGTAGATCCATCGCACATGCGCGGATCTGGGTACACGGAATCCGGGGTTTCCATTGGGGTTTATGTGGTTCCGTGTGAGTTTCCACCATGAATTTGAGCGCGCGGGCGGTTGCGGAACATCTCGGTGTTTCGCACACGGCGGTCAACAAAGCGGCCGAAAGGGGCCGGATCAAGCGGGAACCCGACGGTGGGTTCGATCTCGACAAAGTTAAAGCGGCCTGGAATGAAAACGTCAACATCCATCAGCAAGCTCGCGGAGCTGGGAGTCGCCCTGTTGCCGCTGAACCTGCGGCGCTTGAGCCTCCGCCGCTGCTGTCTCTGTTCGATGACGATGGCCACGATGAATCCCGGTTCTCAACAGCCAAGATTCAGCGGCTCGCCGAGCTCGAAAAACTTGCGAGGCTCCGCCGCGAGAATGCGATCGCATCTGGCGAGCTTCTTAACCGTGCTGAAACTGTCGGTGTCTTCGCGCAGATCGGGAAGATCTACGGAGCTGCTCGCGAAGCCCTGCCAGACGAGCTTGCGCCCCAGCTCATGGGCAAGAACATCGATGAGATCGAGCGAATCATCGCAACTGTTCTCGCCGCGATGGACGAACGTGTTTGCAGGGAAATCGCGGCTAAGTTTCCTGCTCTTCTTAACGGCAATAACGATGCAATCGACACAAGCAGAGTGGCAGCTTAGTCAGGCCTTCGTGAAAGGCTTCCGGCCGGCGCCGGAGGTTCTGGTGTCGGACTGGGCTGATGCCAAGCGCATGATGGGCAGCGCCAGTGCCCGTAAAGGCCCGTGGCGTACTGACGTCGTGCCTTACACCCGGGAGCTGATGAATAACTTCTCGCCGATGTCTCCGGTCGAGATCATCGTGCTGATGAAGGCCGCTCAGGGTGCCGGCACTGAAGTTCTGCTGAATGTCCTCGGCTGCATCATGGACCGCTATCCGGCGGGGGCCATGCTCGTTCTGCCGACAACGGGTACGGCAAAGAAATTCGTTCGGACCCGGCTTGATCCCATGATCGAGATCTGCCCCGTGTTGCGAGAAGCCGTGGCAAAGCCGCGATCGCGCGAGGCGTCGAACACAACCACCATGAAAGAGTTTCATGGCTGCCAGCTCCTGATCACGGGTGCAAACTCCGGGCCCGATCTGCGTTCCTTCCCGTCGAAGTACGCTTTATGCGATGAGATCAACGGCTATCCGCTGGACCTGGACCACGAGGGCAGCCCCGTTGACCTGGTCATTCAGCGCACGGGTTCCTTTCGCGGGCGAAAGATCGGCCTCGTGTCGACGCCAACGCTCGACGGGATGTGCGAGATATCGAAGTGGCACGTCAAGGGCGACCAGCGCCTCTACATGGTGCCGTGCCCGTTGTGTGGCCGCGAGCAGGCCCTGATCTTCGGTTCAGACCGGGTGAAGCAGGGCAGGCCCGGCGGTCTGCGCTGGCCGAAGGGCTCTCCCGATCAGGTCCGCTATCAGTGTGAGTACTGCGGCGATGAGTTCGAAGAGTGGCGCAAGATCGAGGCCCTTTCGCGTGGCGAGTGGGTGCCACAGGCTCCCGGGGTGGGTGGCGGGAAGATCCGCTCCTACCAGATCAACGCGCTCTACTATCCGCACGGCTGGCCTGGCAACAACTGGTCGAACCTTGCCGCGGCGTGGGATGCAGACCATGCGGACCCCATCAAGCGAAAGACGTTCTGGAACCTGAAGCTTGGCCTCCCGTGGAAAGACCCGGCGGAGGCGAAAGCCGATGCGAATGAGTTGCTCGCTCGCTGTGAGTCGTACGGTCCGGAGATCCCGCGGCAGGTCGCGGTGCTTACTGCCGGTGCCGACGTGCAGGCGAACCGGATTGAGCTTGAGCTGGTCGGCTGGGGCAAAGAAGAAGAAAGCTGGTCCATCGAGCACCGCGTATTCCTGGGCGACACGTCGCGATCCGTGGGGATTGACTCCGATCATCCCTCACCCTGGGAGCAACTGGACAACTGGCTCGGCAGCGAGTATCTGAGCGAGCTGGGGATTCCCCTGCGAGTCGCCGCAATGTGCGTCGATGCCGGCTACAACACTCACATCGCCGCCAAGTGGTGCGGAGACCGATTCACTCGCCGGATCTGGGCGACCATCGGCAGATCGGGCCGGCATCCAATCTGGCCAAAGAAGCCCGGCCGGACGAAGGCAACGAAATCCCCGATCTTCACCATCGGCGTTGACTCGATCAAAGAGAACATCTACGCTCGGCTTCGCCTGGCCGACCCCGGGCCCGGCTTCCTGCATTTCTCGAAGGGTCACAATGACCGCAACTACTTCGATCAGCTGACATCGGAAATCCGGATCCCAAACTACACCGGGCCGATCGCAAAGTTTGAATGGCGGAAGAAGACGGCCGGAGCGCGTAACGAGATCCTCGACTGCCGCGGTGGTAGCTACGCGGCGCTGCAGGGACTGGTCGCTGGCGGGCTCCGCCTGAATCAGGAAGTCGAAAGCCTTGAGCGTCTTGCTCTGGCCCGCATCACTCCTCCGGAGCCAGTTGCGTCCGTGAAGCCCGCCGAGGGTCAGTGGATCGAACGCCGAAAGGGTTGGTTGAAGGGCTAGGTTATGGCGACTACACAGGCAGAACTCGACAACCTCATTCGAATCCGCAACACCGGTGCCCGGATTGTGGAGTTCGACGGCAAGAAAACTGAATTCCGGTCGCTGCAGGATATGGACCGGACCATTGACTCCATGAAAGCGGACTTGGGTCAGTCCCGGCGCTCGCGTCACAGCCTGACGGGCTTTACGAAAGACTCCTCATTGCCGACTCGCACCACAGTCGACCCGTACTACACCAACTCCTAAATGCAGCCCAACTGGATAGACAAAGCGGTAACGTTCCTCGACCCGCAAGCCGGGTTGCGGCGGATCCGCGCTCGGGCCGCGACTGAGGGGCTTCTGAGGTACGAAGGAGCTCAGCGAGGCCGCCGAACGGCCAACTGGATGGCGACTGGCGGGTCGGCCAATGCCGAGATTGGGCCGGATCTCGCCTACCTTCGTGCGCGAAGCCGGGATCTGGTCCGCAACAACCCTCTGGTCAGCAAGGCTCTCCGGGTCCTGGTTGCGAACACGGTCGGGGCTGGTATTCGTCCCGAGGCTGACACGGGCAATGAGGCCCTCAATGACACGATCGATGCTGCCTTCGAGAAGTGGTGTCTGGAATGCGATGCCGACGGGCAGTTGGATTTCTTCGGCATCCAGCAACTGATTGACCGGACGATTCGCGAGTCTGGCGAGGTTGTGATTCGCGATCGGTACCGCCGGGCTGAAGACGGGTTTCATGTGCCGTATCAGGTTCAGGTATTAGAGCCCGACTACATCGACTCTTCCCGCCAGCTCTGGCCAAATCAGTTTCAGGGTGCCAACATCGCCGGCGTTACGTTCGACCAGCTGGGAGTCCGACGCGGCTACTGGCTCTGGCCCTTTCACCCGGGCGACGTCGTCAAGTCCGGAGCGGGCTGGACGAGCAAGGAGATTCCGGCTTCGCTGGTCACTCACATCTACGAGAAGGACCGCCCGGGTCAGGTTCGTGGTGTGCCGCGTTTTGCGCCCATCATGCTGGCGGCCTACGACCTCGACGGCTACGAAGATGCCGAACGGATGCGCAAGAAGATCGAAGCCTGCCTGTCGGTGTTTGTCGAGCAGGCGGAAGGCCCGGACGGCCCCGGCCTCGCAGCTGAGACAACGGACCGGACCACCGGCGCAAGGATCGAGACTGTCGAGCCTGGAATGATCGAGTACCTGAAGCCCGGGGAGACGATCAAGACGGCGACCCCGGCCCAGACCGGCGGCTACGGCGAGTACGTCACAAAGCAAGAGCGCCGGCTGGCCGCTGGCGCTGGGGTCATGTATGAGCAAATGACCGGTGACCTTTCGCTCGTGAACTACTCGAGCTTCCGCGCCGGCAACCTCGAATTCAGGGCTGACGTGGAAGCTTATCGTGCCAAGACCCTGATACCCATGGGTCTGCGGCCGATCTGGAACAAGTTCATCGACGCGGCCTTCGTTTCGAGACGGATTCCGTCGCGCAACTATGGCTGCCGCTGGACCGTTCCCCCGTGGCAGTCGATCGACCCCGAGAAGGACGCCACTGCAAACCTGCTCGATGTACGCGTTGGTCGCAAGACCTGGGATCAGTCCTGCGTTGAAGCGGGCCTCGATCCGGAGAAGCAGCTCCTGCAGATCGCGGCACGGAACAAAGCTTTCGATTCAGCCGGCGTTGTTCTCGACATCGATCCTCGCCGCGTGGATCGCAACCGCGGCGCATTTCAACTGACACCACCAGAGGCAACCAAATGAAGAACAAAGCCGCCGAGGCTTCCGAGAAACCAGCGGAACTCGAACTACTTGCCGCGTCGATCCAGCCGATCACGCGCCTTGCTGCGGAGGACGCCCCCGATGACGAGGAACTGGTGGCTGAAGTCGCCTTCTACACGGGAGCGGCTGTGCAGCGCCGCGATTTCTGGACCGGAGAAAAGTACCTGCTGACCTTCTCGATGGAGCCTGAGCACTGCGACCTGTCGATGCTGAACAGCGGTGCGCCGCTCCTGGGTAACCACAGCAGCTATGACTTGGCGAGCGTCCTCGGCGTGGTGGAGAACGGCCGGATTGAGAACGGCGTGGGCAAGGCCTCTGTTCGCTTCTCCGGCCGCGATGATATTGCCGGCGTCCGTGCGGACGTGAAGAACAAGATACTCCGAAAGGTGTCGATGGGTGCTGCTATTCGAAAGCTCCGGGACATCACTGCACCAGACGGAGAAATGAAAAGTTTTCTGGCGGTGGACTGGTGCCCGATGGAGATCTCCATCGTTCCCATTCCGGCGGATGCGGGAGCAGGGTTCCTCTCGCACCAGAGTGTAGAACCCCAAATCGAACGGGCAACCGCCCATGAGGAGAAGACGGTGAAACTAAACGAACAGACTGCACCGGGCGCGGACGAACAAGCCCGGCTCGACGCGGTCCGCACAGAAACATTGGCGGCAGAACGTGCCCGCGTGTCGGCCATCCAGCTGGCGTGCGCCCCTTTCTCTGCCTTGACTCCTGCCTTCCGGCAGAACCTGGTCGACTCCGGCGTTACGGTGGAAGCAGCAAATGCAGCCATCCTGAACAAGATGGCGGAGATCACTCAGGCCGATCCCACGCGATCGGCTCACAGCCTCAACGTGACTCGCGATCAGGACGAAACCCTGCGCGCCCAGGTGGAGAATGCTCTCCTGCATCGCTGGGATCCGGTCAAGTTCAAGCTGGAGGCTGGCCGCGAGTACCAGGGCATGGCCCTTCTCGAGATCGTCCGGGAGCTCGCCACGCTGAAGGGCATTCCCGTGAAGGGTATGCCGAAGCATCGGCTGGTCGAGCTCGCTTTTCAGGGCACGACGGACTTTGCCAACATCCTCGCGAATGTGGCCAACAAGTCCCTGCGCTCCGGCTATGATGCTGAGCCACAGACCTTCCTCCCCCTCACGAAGCGCGGCACCGCGGCAGACTTCAAGACGATCAGCAGAACACAGATCGGCGATGTGCCGACCCTGACGAAGGTCAACGCCAGCGGAGAGTTCGATTACACGAAGGCAACCGATGCGAAGGAAACCTACGCGCTCGGAACCTACGGTAAGATCTTTGCGATCAACCGCCAAACCCTGATCGACGATGATCTGGGGGCGTTCACGCGCATCCCGGAGAGCATGGGTCGAGCTGGCCGCCGCATGGAGTCGGACATTGTTTGGGGAGTTGTCACGGCTAACGCTGCGATGGCGGACTCCATCGCTCTGTTCCACGCAAGCCACGCGAATCTCACCGGCAGTGGCACGGCAATCTCTGTTGCCTCTCTCGGCGTGGGCGTGTCAGCGATGCGGCTTCAGACTGGCCTCGGCGGCATCGGCGTTCTCAATCTGGAGCCGAAGCACCTGGTCGTACCTGTCGCTCTGACTGCCATCGCGAAGCAGTACGTGGCGGCAACCACCATCGTCTACACCAAGGGTTCGGACTTCAATCCCTACAACGGGACGATGGACGTGATCAGCGAGCCCCGGCTCGATGCCGCCAGCGCAACGGCCTGGTATCTGTTCGCTGATCCGTCGCAGATCGACACCGTCGAGTACTGCTACCTCGAAGGGCAGGAGGGCGTCTACCTCGAAACCCGCATGGGCTTCGAGGTGGATGGCATGGAACTGAAGGCGCGTGAGGACTTCGCGGCGAAGGCTCTCGACTGGCGCGGCATGTACAAAAACGTCGGCGTGTAACTGGCTGAGTGGGGCGGGTTCGCCCGCCCCATAACTGCAACCCTCAACTTCTGGAGAGATCAAGAGATGCTGAACTTCATCAACAAGGGCGAAACGGTCACAGTTACCGCCCCCTATACGGTAGTATCCGGCGCCGGTGTTCTGGTCGGCCGACTATTTGGCGTCGCGGCTGACGACATCGCCAGTGGCTCGATCGGTGAGATTGTCACCCGGGGTGTCTTTGAGCTTGCGAAAGGTGCCGCGACCTTCG
>JAOAPO010000611.1 GCA_025462945.1 Bryobacterales bacterium | reverse complement strand
TCGTCTTCCCCGGCGCCGTGCTGCAGATAGAGCACCGGGTAGCGCTTCGTGCCCTTCTCATACTCCGCGGGCGTGTAGACGAACGACTGCAGTGTGGCGTTCGCGACCTTCGAAAAATAATGGACTTCGCGCAACTGGCCGTGTGGCACATTCTTCAGCGCATAGACATCCTGATCGTGGGCCGGAACCTCGACGGCGCTGCTCCACCGGCTGGAACCGTAGAAGCTCTGCGTGCCAGGGTCCGGGATGGAGACGCCGTCCACATTGAGCTGGTAATAGTGGAAGCCTTCGTCCTGAGCGTTCGTGACGCCGGTCCAGACGCCGTCCACCCCTTTCGTCATGGGATAGCGACCGCCACCCATATCGATCCGCACGCTCTGAGCATCAGGTGCCCGCAGCTGTGTGCGGACGCGCCTCTGCGAGTTGACCTCGGGATACTGTTTGCCCGGCTGGTTCAGTGAGGAAGGTTTGAAGTCCTCCGTCGGTGCCGTCTTGTCGATTTCGACAGGCGCTGGCGCCCCCCGGCCGGCAGGAGCGCCCTGTGGGGCCTGCGCCACGGCAGAAAAGCTCGCCAGAACGGGCACAAGCGCGAAAGTCAAAGTCGTCAGTTTCATGGAGGTCCTAAGATCGTATCTTATTTCCGCCACCGGCTCTGCCGTTTGTCGATCCTCTGTCAATCCCCTTCTGGCACCTGACACCCACCAGGGCCGGCCCCGACAAAGGTTACCCTACGCATTCCCGCCAGTACCCTGGCCGACGGCGTCCGTGTGCAACGGCGATGACTTCCACGCCAGCGTCTGTTTCGCGAAACACAATCCGGAACGGAAATCGCCGCATGAGCAAAGGGCGTGTTCCGGCTTCGTACACTGCGTATCGACGCGGGTTCTCCGCTATCTTTTTAATCTGGTATTCAAGCTCATCGATGAACACGGATGCAGCCCGTTTGCTTCGCTGTGCGTACCAGTCGATCGCAGCCTCGGCTTCGCTCAACGCCAGCGGGTGGAATTGAATGCGGTCGCCATTCACCGCTCCAGCCTGTCTCGAAGACGCAGACGGGCGGAGGCCCAGGGCGTGAGTTCGACGGCTCCGGTATCGATCTGTTGAAGCCGCAGGCGGATTTCCTCCTGCCAGGCTTCCTCCGCTCCTTCATCTGTGTCCTGATCCAGACTATCGACCAGCGAATCGACGAGCGCAGCTCGCGCTTCCGGCGGCAACGCCAGCGCGTCCCTCAGTACGTCAGCAGGGGGCCTTTGCATAACCCGATTCTAGTGCGTTGGGCGGATCCCAGCTCAAGTACCGCGACGCCCGCCTCTCTGAGATACGTCCCGCTTAGTCGCTGGCGGCTTCGAGCTCCTCACCATCTCCGTGTCGCGGCCAAACGAACAGAAGATTCGAGGCGCTGTCCCTTAGAAGGCATCGACGGCATCGCGAAGAATCGAATCGCGAAGTCTTGACCTCAACGTTTTCCGGTTTGCGACATCTGCTGACTGGCCAAACAGATCCGAAATGAAGAGCGTCAAATCCGAATACTCGAACACGCCCATCGGTGCGGTCGGGTCCAGCTCAATCAGGATATCCACGTCGCTGTCCGGCCTGGCTTCGCCGCGAGCAACCGAACCGAATACGGCCACATGCTTCACGCCGCGTTCCTGCAATTCGGGCTGGTGAGCTTGCAGCACACCAAGCGCATGTGAAAGCGCGGGACTCATAGTCTACCGAATTACGATCAAGTGGCCCTTATTGCACTCTGAATGTGATGTCGTTGAAAAACGAAGCGTCACGCCGCATATACAACGACGGCATCATTCAAAACGCTCGGACGCACCCAGGGTTTCAGTCCTCGCTCCGTGACTAAATCAACTCGCCGGCCCGCGAGCGTCTCCAGTTCACCAGCCAGCGACTCGAACCTGATGACGCCGACCCGCACTCCCGGCTCAAACTCCACCATAAAGTCCACATCGCTCTCAGGCCGCAACTCACCGCGCGCGGCGGATCCGAACATCGAAAGCCGCTTGACGCCATATCGCCGGCACACCTGTTCGAGTGATGCCCCACCTCGCGGAAGCGCAGCGTTTTGGCTCCTGGAAGTCATGGACCTGCCTTAGTATTGCAGGATTATCGAACTACAAACTCGGGAATTGTTGTGCGTAGCGAATCGCATGCAGGCGTTCCGGTAACAGCGTAAAATGCACCGGATCACGACGGCTGTTCGGCCTTTTGATACCTGCCATTGCGGCCAGCTTGTCCACGGTGACGCGTTTGCCGTTCATGCGCACGATCCGAGGCATTGCCACGGCAGCATCGAAAGCCAGTCCCAGCGCGTGGTCGGAAGCCGGGGCCGGCTGCTGCCGGATCAGCAATTGATGCCGCGCAAACTCAGCGCCCACATCCTCCCGCAGAGCCCTGCATCCGCTGGAACGATTGTTGCGCAGTTCTTTAACCCACTTGACCCAAACCTCGTGCAAATGGTCTTGGTAGGCGGCCGGACGATAGGCAGACTTCAACTCGAACCTTCCGCCCAGTGACGTCACCATCTCTTTCAGCGTGTCCAGCGCCAGTGCCGCATCGGGTACCAGTCGGTCGACGTCCGCCGAGGCCGTTTCAGGACTCGTCTCGAACGCCAGCGCCTCGGGAGCCCAAACGTCTCTCAGCGGCGCCACCCTACAGCCGGCGAACATCAGGTTGCGGCGGATAGATCTGAATTGCGCCTCCAGACTGGCGGAAGGCGCAGCGGGCAGGGGAGAGACCTCCATCGTTTCGTCGCTGTCGGCGAGCCCACTGGCGGAAGCGAAGGCATGCCCCGTGTTCAGAGTCATGCAGAGGGTTGAGAGGAGAAAAAATCGGCTGAGTATCTGACGCAAAGGCATTCCGCTCCGGGCTCGTAGGCCCTAATTTGTGACGAAGAATACACTGTACCAGCCATCCTTGGCTCCACCCCGGTGGCCGTTCACCAACGCCAAAAGGACTTTGTCGCCGAACTCGCCGTGATGAGGGTGCCTTCTCCGCATTGGTCAACTGCGGAGTTCAGCCAGTAGCGCGCGCCAATGTCCCCCACCGCATCACCCACCGCAGTTGGCGGTTCCGGACGAGACCCTGCGCCTGGCCTCGTTACGCGCCCGGGATGAGGTTGGCAGCGGCCGGCTGCTTCCCGGTTCGTCGCGGAGCTTTCATCCGGGAGCCAGAT
>JAOAPO010000384.1 GCA_025462945.1 Bryobacterales bacterium | reverse complement strand
TGGCTCCCAAACGAAGCGGCTTCACTTCCTTACAGTGGCGGGACCGTGCCGGTTTTTCACCGGACTTCCCTGTTACGCCCTTGCGGGCACCTGAGGAATGCTCAATCTAGCATGAGTTCTCAACGGGCGTCAAACGGCGGTTCGCCGCGTGTTCACCGTGTTACCCTCGTGGGTGCTGTTGGTGTGCCGGGTGACTGGTGCAGCAATAGGGAATCCGGTGTGAATCCGGAACTGCCCCGCAGCGGTAAACAGGAACGAACGCCTCAAACAACGCACTGGTCACTTTGGACTGGGAAGCGGAGGTTATTAGAAAGCCCGGTAACGGAAGAGCCTGCAAGTCCGAAAACCTGCCATCGGCCCGCACGTGTGCGGACTTGTAACCTGCGCCTTCGTGGGAGAGGACGACTGGCACGCCAGACATCTCTATCCCCGTCTTGCCGGTTCGAGTGACCTGTGCCGAAGGAGCATAGATCGGATTGTCAGCTTCGTATAACCAGACCAGCTGCCAGCTTGGGGTAGAAATCTGTGCTCTTGGCGGGCAGCAGGATGCCCTCACGCGCGGCACGTTCGATCTCGTCGATAACCATCGTGTCGTCCTCGATTCCATTCACCAGTTTGGCCCTGCGCGGAGCACGAGTGCGGAGCGCGTCGCCGCGGATCTGAATGGTTGCAAGATCCCAGCCCGCTGCGAAGCGGTGGTGCCCGTCTGCAAGGAACAACTCCTTTCCGGCGAGCGCGACCTGCAGGCTATCGATTTCCGCGGGATCAGTAACAGGCCAGACCTGATGAAGCACGCCCCCGGTATCGGTGGCATCGCGAAAAGGCGGGTCAGTGGAGCGGAGAAGTGTCCTGAGATTTCGCCCAAGGTCATGGCACCACAGCCAGAGGCTCCCGGGATCGGTGCGGGCGGCTGCAATAGCGCCCGCGCAGGCAGCAACCCGCTCAGGGGAGACCTCCTCATGCGGAAATACCGTGGCCTCAGCCCGGTTGAGGAGCCCCGTCACCCCGTACCGCACTTGATCGCCGAAGCTCTGCGAGTACAGAAAGAGCGCGGGGTGCGGGTAAGCCGTGAGGGTCGCAGGGTCCAGCAAGCGGGGCGCTTCCTCCCCGGGGATATAGATGGCGCTTTCATTGGAATAAAAGGCGCGAAACGGCAACAGGTTAGGCATGCAGTTAAAGCCGAAAGAATAGCAGGGAAGGCAGCGTGAAGGCTCGCGCACTCATGGTAGCCGGTACTGCTTCGCATGTCGGCAAGAGCTGGATGACGACGGCTATCTGCCGCTGGCTGGCGCGCCGGGGCCATCGCGTTGCGCCGTTCAAAGCGCAGAACATGTCGAACAATTCGTATCCCTGTAAAGGCGGGGGTGAGATCGGCCGAGCCCAGGTGGCACAGGCGGAGGCTTGTCATCTGGAGCCGGAACCCGACATGAATCCCATTCTGCTGAAGCCGAATTCCGATACAGGCAGCCAGGTGGTGGTGAATGGCAAGATTTGGCGGACACTGCCTGCGCGCGAATACTACCAACAGTTCCCGTATTTGCTGGGCCAGGTGATGGATGCCTATGAGCGGCTTGCTTCCAGGCACGACTTCATCGTGATGGAAGGCGCGGGGAGCATCAGCGAGTTGAATCTGAAGCCAACCGACCTTGTGAACCTGGGGCTCGCAACCCGGCTGAACGTTCCCGTGCTGCTGGTTGCCGATATTGATCGGGGTGGCGTCTTCGCGTCGATCGTCGGCACGTTCAATCTGCTGGAAGAGAACGAGCGTTCATTGGTCCGGTCGTTCGCCATCAACCGATTCCGTGGCGATCCTGCTTTGTTCGAAAGCGGCGTCGGAATGCTGGAGCAGCGAACTGGCAGGCCTTGCCTGGGCGTGTTCCCTTACCTGCATGACATGCCGCTCGATCCGGAGGACGGAGTTTCGCTGGAGGGTTCCGGCAGCGGCGACGTTGCTGTGATCTCACTTCCGCACATATCGAACCTGTCCGATTTCAGGCTGATCCCCAACGCGCGCCGGATCACGCGTCCTGTCTACGAGACCTTCACCTGCATCATTCTTCCAGGCACCAAAAACACGTTGGGAGATCTTGGATGGCTGCGCCGGACGGGTCTTGCGGACTGGCTGCTTAACCAGCACCGGAGCGGAGTTCGTGTGGTTGGCATTTGCGGCGGATACCAAATGATGGGCGATCGCATTGAAGACCCGCTGGGGATGGAGTCCGGGGAAGGCGCGGCAGACGGACTCGGCCTGCTGGGCGGCAAGACCGTGCTGGCTGCGGAGAAGGTCACGCGGCGTGTGCTTGCCGTCACGCCGTCCGGTATCGAGTTTGCCGGTTATGAGATTCATCTTGGTGTGACGACTCGCCCTCCCGGTGCAGCCCCGTTTGCCACGCTCTCCGATGGCAGCCTTGATGGTGTTCGAGAGGGCTTGTGCGTTGGCACCTACCTGCATGGTGCGCTCGAGAATCCGCAGGTGCTGGGTGAGTTGCTGGGCCGCGAAGTAAACCCCGTGCCACCGAGAGAAAAAGTGTACGACGCTCTCAGTGACTGGTTCGATGCCAACGTGGACCGCCGGCGCTTTGAGGAGCTTTATCTGTGTTCGTGAAGTCTTGGGAGTTGCTCGCCGGTGTGGCCCTCGATCTTGTCTTCGGCGATCCCCAATGGTTGCCACACCCCGTACGCGGGATTGGCTGGATGGCCAGAGTAGCGGAACCATTCTGGCGCAGCACGGGACTGCCTTTACGCGCCGCGGGATGCCTGTTGTGGTTATCTGTCGTCGGTGCCTCGGGCTTGATCGTTTGGGCCACTTTGCCCTGGGGAAATGTTTACTGGATCTATTCACTGCTGGCATGTCGCGATCTTGATGTGGAGGCGTTCCGCGTGGTCAGGGCGCTGGAGCATCAGGGTCTCACTGAGGCCAGGGACGCTCTCTCGCGCATCGTGGGCAGGGACACCGCAACGCTCGATGAGCCCGACATCGTTCGGGCGACAGTAGAAACCGTCGCCGAGAATCTTGGCGATGGCGTGATCGCTCCATTGTTCTGGCTTGCTGTTGCGGGACCCGTGGGCATGGCCGTGTACAAAGCAATCAACACGCTCGACAGCATGGTGGGCTATCGAAACGGAACCTACCGCGAGTTTGGGTGGGGCTCAGCCCGCCTTGACGATCTCGCCAACTTTATCCCCGCCCGCCTCGCGGCATTTCTCATCTGGCTTGCCGCGTTGCTGCCTGGGTTCGACGCGCCACGTGCATTTCGTATCACGCTGCGGGACGGCGACAGCCAGCCGAGTCCAAACTCCGGATATCCCGAAGCGGCAGTTGCTGGAGCGCTTGGGGTGCAACTCGGTGGACTGAACTTTTATAACGGCGTTCCGACTGATAAGCCCACGTTGGGCGATCCGGTTGTGCCGCTTCAGCGTGGGTTGTTCGGGCAGGTCCGTGTCCTCTTATATGCGAGCGAGGGCTTGTTCGTAGCGATGATCCTGGGGTGCGCGGCATGGCAGTAATGCATGGCGGTGACATTTTCGCCGTCGCGCGCGAGCATGGCTGGGACTGGCGGGAAATACTGGACTGCAGCGCGAGCATCAATCCGCTGGGACCGGCTCCGGGTGTAATACCCGCTATTCAGCAGGCGATGGACCGCATCGTTCACTATCCTGAGCGCGCCTCGCCCGCCTTACGCACTGCGTTGGCCAATTTGTGGCACATCGATGCGGATCAGATCCTGCTGGGTAACGGTGCAACCGAACTGATCTTCTTCGTTTCCCGCATGTTTGCCGACTCGCCTGTCACGCTCGCATTGCCCGTTTTTTCTGAGTTTCATCGTGCATTTCCCCGGGCTCGCGTACAGCCGCTCTCTCAGGCCGCCTTACGAGGCCGTGGGCTGCTGGTAATCACCCGGCCGGCAAATCCAACTGGTGAGAGCCTGCCCCTGAGCGCGCTTCGGGAGCATCTTGAGGCGTCGGAAGATCCGGTGCTGATTGACGAATCATTTTTGGAGTTCTCAGGACTTGAGTCAGCGACAACGTTGATGCCTGCGTATCCGCATCTGCTCGTGTTGCGCTCGCTCACGAAGTTCTACGCCTTGCCGGGATTAAGGCTGGGTGCGCTGGTGAGCTCGGCAGCCAACACGACCCGCTGGCAGCAGCAGCGTGAACCCTGGCAAGTCAATGTACTTGCGGAAGCAGCTGCACTCGCGGCCATCGCAGACACCGCGCACGCGGCATCCTCCATCGAATTCGCGTCCTCCGAACGAGCCTGGCTTCTTGAACAATTAAAGGGAATTGCGGGAACCGAACCGCGCCAGAGTGATGCAAACTTCCTCTACGTCAAACTGGCCGGCTCGGCCTCAGGCCTCTGCGAACATTTGCTGAGACACAAGATCCTGATCCGTAACTGCACTGACTGGCCTGGCTTGTTTGGAGAAGCTGTGCGTGTAGCCGTGAGGCGGCGCGATGAGAATGAACGCCTACTTAAGGCATGGAGAGACTTTAGATGCGCCTGATTACCTTGCTGCTGCTCGCGCTCAGCGCTTGCGCCGCTGATGGACGCCGAATCATTTCAACGGCTCCCAGCATAACGGAAACACTGTTCGCGATGGGGTTGGGACCGCGCGTCGTCGGCGTGACGGTGTACTGTAACTTTCCCCCAGAAGCCGCCACACTACCCAAAATCGGAACGCTTCTAAAGCCAGACCCCGAAGCCATCCTTGCGCTGCGTCCGGATCTGGTAGTCGTCCAGAAGCAACCGAATAACCTGCCCCAGCAACTGGATCGGCTGCACATCAAGTACGTCGTGATGGATACTTCGAACCTGGACATTCTCTATGCCGGCGCGCGCGTGGTGGGAAGGGCAACCGGCGAGTCCGCGGCCGCCGAGCGATTGATCAGCAAGATGCAGACTGAAATGCAAGCTGTTGCGGAACTGGTCGCGAACAAAGCCCGCCCAAGGGTTGCATTCATCGTTGGGCACACAGCAGGGCGCCTTGAGGGCATGGTCGCGGGCTCGTCGAAATCCTACTTCTCCGATCTGCTGAATGCCGGCGGCGGCACGAACATTTTCTCTGACGTCGCAGCGGCTTATCCAAAGATTTCGCTGGAGCAAATCCTCTCCCGGGATCCTGAGGTCATTCTGGAGCTGAGCGGCGAGAGCCGGCCCAAGCAGGAAGAGGTGGTTGCGTTGTGGCAAAGTCTGCCCCGACTGAAGGCGGTATCTGCCAAACGTGTTTTCGCACTTCCGTCGGGTCCGTTCGTGATACCCGGCCCTCGTGCCCCGGAGGCGGCGCGCCTGGTCCTGCGGCTGTTGCATCCGGAAATCAGCCTGCCGGAGCCAGGCAAGTGATCCCGTTGTTCCAATTGGTCAACGCAGGTGTTCGCTATGGTGACGCTGAAATTCTGCGTTCAGTATCACTCGCTTTCAGCGCCGGTGAATTCGTCGCGATTGCAGGCCCGAACGGGGCAGGCAAATCGACCCTGCTCTCGTTGCTCGCAGGACTCAAAGCCCCTTCTTCGGGTGTCTGCCGTCTGGGTGAGCGCGACGCTCATGCGTGGAACCGGCGAGATTTCGCTCGCCGGGTAGCTGTGGTCGAGGCCACAGATGTTACCAGCTTCCCTTTCACCGCGAGCGAGGTCGTGTACATGGGAAGGATGCCTCATCAAAAAGGGATGTACGAAACCCCCGAGGATGATGAGGCGGTGGCGCACGCGCTCCAAAGGACGGGCATGATGCCGTTTCGCGATCGTGAGTTTCGCACGCTGAGCAGTGGCGAAAAACAACGTGTGCTGCTGGCTTCGGCGCTGGCACAATCTCCAGAGGTTCTTTTGCTCGACGAGCCCGCCGCGCATCTTGATCTGCGGCATCAGGTTGAACTTCACCAGTTACTCCGGGAGCTAAGCCAGGGTGGGCTGCTCGTCGTAGCGATAACCCACGATCTGAATCTTGCGGCTGCCTACGCGTCAAGACTGATCCTCATGCACAAAGGGCGGATACGCGCCGATGGCCCTGCCGCAGAGGTTTTGCGGACCAGCCTGATCGAAGAAGTGTTCGAAGTGCATGTCGCGATGCATCACACGCCTTCCGGGCAGCCCTGGATGCTCTATGGCGAATAGCCGGCGCAACGCGGGGTGGATCGCAGCAATCATGTTCTCTGCGGTAGCCGCCATCCTTGCCGGCTTAACAGCGGTTCTTGTTGGCTCGCACAACTTAAGTCTGGACCGCGCGATCAAGGGCCTCGCTCCGGATCGCGACATCCTGATTCAGTTGCGTTTGCCGCGTGCGTTGCTGGCGCTTTGGGCAGGTGGCGCGCTTAGCTTAGCCGGAGTTCTGTTCCAGGCTCTAATGCGCAATCCTCTGGCGACCCCGGACACGCTGGGCGTTTCGAGTGGTGCGGCGCTCGGAGCCGTGGTCGCGATCGCTCTGGGCTGGAGTTCCGGCAGCGCAATTTCCGGCGTGAGTATAGCCGCGTGCGCCGGTGCCGCGATTGTGCTGGTTCTTGTCGTGGTGATCGCCTCCAACCGCGGCTCCATTTCGTCAGTCGGCCTGTTGCTCTCAGGTGTCACTATCAACATCATGTGCGGGGCGACCATCGTGTTCATTGCAAGCATGGTTGGTTTCCTTAAATCGTTCGCAGTGGCGCACTGGTTAATGGGCGGTTTGGATGCGCCCGAGTACTCAACGCTGGCCTGGCTCACTGCCGTATTGATACCCGTTTGCCTCGTAGTGTTCTGGCATGGACGCGAGTGGAATCTGTTGGCAGTCGGCGACACGTGGGCAACAACGCGAGGCCTTTCCACCAGCCGTCTGCTCCTGATCGGCTGTGTCGCCGGTTCGCTGCTGACGGGTGCCGTGACAGCCCTGACCGGCCCCATCGCGTTTGTCGGCTTGATCGTTCCGCACGCGCTGCGCATGTGGCTGGGCGCGGACCATCGTATTCTTGCCCCGTGCGCCTTCCTGCTGGGTGCGGCGTTTCTGGCCCTGTGTGATGTTTTCTCTCGCACTATATTGGCGCCCGTGGAAGTTCCGGTCGGCGTGATCACGGCGTTGCTGGGTGGTCCTTTCTTTATCTGGATGCTGAAGAGTAAACGGGGAGGGGTAACGCTTTGATTCTGGTCGGAGGCGGGAGTCGCAGCGGTAAGAGTTCGGCGGCTTTACGTATGTTGAGAGCAGCAGGCCCGCGAATGGGCTTCATAGCTACTGCCGAGCCCCGCGATGACGAGATGCGCCGGCGTATCCGGGTTCATCGTGAGGAACGCGGGCCGGACATTGTTACGTGGGAAGAACCCTTCGACGTTGCAGGTCGTATCGACGAAGAAGACGGTCGCTACGACGCCATCGTCGTTGACTGTCTTACGTTATGGCTCACAAATGTTATGTTGGCGGAGAATCGCAACGTACAGCAGGAGTGCGGGCGTCTTATCGCCTCTGCGGCCGCGGCTCGCACCCAGGTGATCCTGGTGACGAATGAAGTCGGCTGCGGAATCGTGCCCGATAGTGCACTCGCTCGCCGATTTCGTGATGAAGCGGGAACGCTGAATCGGTTGGCCAGTGAGCAGGCCTCTGAAGTACACTGGATGATTTTCGGCATGGGGTTGCGGCTTAAATGAAAGATCGTTTTTTGGGGGCACTGCAGTTCCTGACCGTGTTGCCAATCGCGCGAGAGACGGCATCTCCGAGCCGTGCCGCCATCTTCTTTCCTCTCACCGGAGCGCTGCTGGGTGCGTCCGGCGGTGCAGTGTTCTACGCGAGCCGTGCTGCGTTCGGCGTGTCTGTGACTTCGCTGCTGACCATCGCGTGGCTCGTCGTGATTACCGGGTGTCTCCACGAAGATGGCCTGGCCGATGTTGCCGACGCATTCCGCGCTGGTCGTAGCCGAGAGAAAATCCTGCTGATTTTGAAGGACAGTCGCATTGGCACATATGGTGCGGTGGCGCTGATCGTTTCCCTGGGAGTGCGGTGGCAGGCGCTGGCGGACTGCCGCACAAATCCGATCTTTGGGCTGATCGCCGCACTCACGCTTTCGCGGACCGCGATGCTGGCGCTGGGCTGCTTCGCGCCGGCGGCGGGAGAAGGGTTGGGTCGCGAATTCGTGAACGGCCTGAGTGGCAACGTTGGTGGCCTTGCGATAGTACAAGGCCTGCTCACAGCATTCCTCGTTGGATGGCGCTACGCCGCGCCGCTGCTTCTTTCAACAATCTTCATTGTGCTTCTGGCCCGCGTGTACTTCGTACGGAGGCTCGGCGGTGTCACCGGCGATTGCCTCGGCGCGACTTGCCAGATTGTAGAAACGGTAAACCTCGTGATTCTCTCATGTCGATACTCCTCTTAATTCGCCACTGCGAGCCGGAGATTCAAGGTCGCATACTGAGTCAGATTGATCCGCCGCTATCGGCCGCGGGCCATGTACATGCCGCGGCCACTCTCGGGTCACTGCAAGCGGCTATCACCTGGTGCAGTCCCCTCGCCCGTGCCGTCCAGACTGCGGCCTGTCTGCGATCGCCCGCGCGCCGGATACTTTCCGATCTGCGCGAGATCAATCACGGCCAGTGGTCAGGTAAGACCTGGGAAGAAGTAGAGGCTGGCTGGCCCGATCTCGCACGTCGCAAATTGCAGGACTGGAACGGCGTGACTGCTCCCGATGGCGAGTCGTGGCCTGATTTCCTGCAACGCGTGAGCGTTGCGTGGGAGATCATTCGCCGCGGCCCGCAACCAGCTGCGGTTGTCGCGCATCAGGGAGTGAACGCGGCGCTTACGACTATCATCAGCGGCACTGATCCGTTGCAATTCAGGCAGGCATATGGAGAGGTGATACGTGTCGACTACGCTTGAGAGGACCATTGCGGCAATCCCCAGGATGCGACCGCCTGAAATCGGAGACGCGGTTCGCGACCGCTGGGATTCTCTGACCAAGCCGCGGGGCAGTCTGGGCCGGCTCGAGAGCGACGTCGTCCGTGTGGCCGAGATTCAGGGCGTCTCACGGCCATCAGCCGATCGGCGATGCATGTATGTGTTCTGCGGCGATCACGGAATCACCGAAGAGGGTGTGAGTCTCTACCCATCTGTGGTGACTCGTGAGATGGTGAAGAACTTCGTCCGTGGCCGAGCCGCCATTAACGTGCTTTGCCGTCAGTTGGCAATTTCAACGTTCGTGGTTGACGCAGGCGTCTCGGGGCCTCCTCTCGATGGCGTAGTCGATTGCAGGGTAGCGGCGGGCACCCGGAATTTCCGTCGGGGCCCTGCAATGTCCCGGGAACAGGCAGCCACCGCCATCGAGCGTGGCATCGAACTGGCCCACGACGCCGCCGCAACTTTCGACCTTGCGGGTGTCGGCGAGATGGGGATCGGCAACTCTACCGCTGCCAGCGCGCTGTTGTGTGTTCTTGCGGGTGTCGCGCCGAAGGATGCTGTCGGTCGAGGAACCGGACTCGACGACGCGGGAGTTGCGCATAAGTGCGCGGTGCTTGTGGAGGCACTGGCTTTTCATGAATGCGATCCGGCAGACCCACTGGGCGTCGCGGCGGCAATTGGCGGTTTCGAAATCATCATGATGGCGGGCTTCATCCTTGGTGCAGCATCGCGCCGTCTTCCGGTGGTCCTGGACGGATTTATCAGTGGCGCGGCGTTTCTGTTGGCGAAAGCCTTCTGCCCGGCAGTATCGAAACTTGTTTTCTTTGGGCACCGCTCCGCCGAGCATGGCCATGCCCGTTTATTGGCTGAGGGCGGCCCGCCGCTGCTGGATCTCGGCTTGCGCCTGGGTGAGGGCACAGGAGCCGCGCTCGCGATGGGCCTTCTGAGTTCTGGAGTGGCGCTGTTCCGCGAAATGGCTACATTCGCGGAAGCAGCAGTATCGGACGTGAAGGCGTTGGAGGATTGACTTATGAGCATTGCAACGAAACGTGGAGACAGCGGTCAGACGAGCTTGCCCGGGGGTGTAAGGGTCACCAAGAGTAACGCGCGTGTGGAGTGTTACGGGACGATCGATGAACTGATTTCCCAGATGGGCTTTGCGCGGGCCATCACTGAGCACAAAGAAGTTCACGACCTGGTGAAGGAGATCCAGCGCGAGCTTTTCAAAGTTGGTTCCGCGATTGGTACGGCACCGGGTGCCCGCAAGCCCGCGCCGGAGATCACGCAGGAGATGGTAGATGCGCTGGAGGCTCACGTCCATCGAATCGAAGCCATGCCCGGGATACTCGGTGACTGGTCATTGCCAGGCGAAACACCCGATG
>JAOAPO010000603.1 GCA_025462945.1 Bryobacterales bacterium | reverse complement strand
ATGAAGCGCCCGAAGAAGGACTGGCTCGAGCCTGATCGCCGGCAGCCCATGCGCGCTCCTCTCGCCAAAGCGGAGCCTGTGGAAGCGCCTAAGTTCGAAGCGCCCAAGGTTGTTCCGGAACAGGTCGCGGACGCAGTAAGCGCCGAGGCCACATCTCCGGACACTGTGAGCACAGGGGACGCAATCGAAAAGCCTGTGATTGCCGCTGGCGAGCCAGTCGTACGTCAGGCTTCTGACGATACGCCGGACCAGAACGAAACGCCGGACGAGAAGACCGCTGACGTGGATGCTGCCAGGGCCAGCGCTGACGAGACTAAGGAACCCGCTCCAGCGACGGTGGAGGGCGGGGACCGCCCAGTGCCGCGTGTTTACAACAAACCGCAGGGTGACAAGCCGGCGTGGCAGCGCGATCGTCCGCAAGGTGATCGTCCGCAGGGTGAGCGCCAGAGCTATGGCGCACGACCGCCGCAGGGTGATCGACCCAGTTACGGAGCTCGTCCCCAGGGTGATCGACCGAGCTACGGCGCACGACCGCAAGGTGACCGCCCCAGCTACGGCGCACGACCGCCGCAGGGTGATCGACCCAGTTACGGAGCTCGTCCCCAGGGTGATCGACCGAGCTACGGCGCACGGCCCCAGGGCGATCGCCCGAGTTACGGTGCACGTCCGCAAGGTGACCGTCCGAGTTATGGCGGAGACCGCCCGCGCTCCGGCGGCGACCGTCCGCAAGGCGACCGGCCCGCATACGGTGGAGACAGGCCGCGATATGGTGGAGATCGCCCCCAGGGTGACCGGCCGTCATACGGCGGCGACAAGCCCCGCTACGGCGGAGATCGTCCGCAAGGCGATCGTCCTCGTTACGGCGGAGACAGGCCCGGTGGCGACGGTCCTCCGCGTCGTTTCAACAATGACGGGCCGCCGCAAAGAAGTTTCGGCGACAGACCCCGGCCGCAAGGCGACAGACCGCAGTTCCGTCCGCAAGGCGACAGACCGCAGTTCCGGCCCCAGGGTGATCGTCCGCAGGGTGACCGTCCGCCGTTTCGACCGCAGGGGGACCGTCCATCGTACGGCGGACCACCTCGCGGCGATGGTCCGCCCCGGCGCTTTGACAACGACCGTCCGGGTGGTTTCAAACCCGGTGGTTACCAGGGTGGAAGACCCGATGGCCCTCCGCGCTCCAGTGGCGGAGACCGTCCCGGCGGTGGTGGAGAATGGAAGGACCGTGGACCTCGTCCAGGCGGCGATTCCCGGCCGCCGCGCAGTGACGGTGGTTCGCGACCGCCCGGTGGTGGTGGACGTCCTCCTTTCGGGGACAAGAACCGTCCGCCCAACCGTCCGTTTCGCAAGCGCCCGTAACTGGGCGTGATCGAAGGGCCGTTAGCTCAATGGTTAGAGCAGCGGACTCATAATCTCTTCAAGCGCCTTTTTCGCCTTCCCGCGTAACCTGTTTGTTCTGAGCTAAACACCAGCCACGACAACGATTTACGCGGGATTCTTTATGTAGCGCTTCCAAGTCGATACTAGCCGATACAAGCGAGTACTCCTCACAAAATCACCCACAGTGCCCGATTGGTTGTGCCCCAAAATGCAGGCGTGGTGCAGCGCCCCGGGGAAACCAAACGAGTGGCCCCAGTGCCGCCCACAATCCAGGGACTTCGCTCACGCCACGATCAGCCAACCTCCAGGGAAGGCGTCGTCAGTATGGAATAATACCGTCTGCTCGGCTGCGCTTCTGCCTTGCCTTCAGATACACCATGAAAAACTTACTCGTCCTGCTCGCAGTTTCTGGCATCGGCTTGCACGCCCAGGCGGTCCCTACCGTGAACGGCGTAGTGAATGCTGGAAGCTTCGTCGTTGGCTCCGTCGCGCCTGAAACCATCGTAAGCATCTTTGGCGGTGCCCTCGCAAATCAGACCCTGAGCGCGTCCACGTTGCCGCTACCAGGTTCACTTGCGGGCACATCCGTGACATTGGCTGGCCAGTCGATGCCCCTCTTCTTCGTGTCTTCCGGTCAGATCAACGCTCAGGTTCCGTTCCTGATCCAGAGTGGATCGGCTCCGCTGGTAGTGCGGACATCCAGCGGGGCGAGCACGAATTTCTCCGTGTCTATTGCTGCCACCTCGCCAGCCGTCTTCACGACCACTGCGGACGGGAAAGGCGCAGCGATCAGTGTGCACGCTGATTTTCGGCTCGTCCAGAAGGTCAGCGGCCAGAATGCCATCACGACTTGTACGGATCTGTACGTCACTATGTCGGGCGAGTTGGGGGCTCGGCCCCCCTTTTGCTATTCCTTGTTCTTTGGCCAGCCAGCAGCTCACCCGCCCGGATTACTTGTCGGACGCTACCTTGGCATGTAGCATTGCGGAGACCACCGCATCTGAAATGCCGGCTTCTTTCAACTGAATCAATTGGGCTGTTCCCAGGCTGTACGCGCCGGGAGAGGATCTCGTTCGGTCGATGATCAAGCTGTCACTAAAACCCGCAGCCTTCAGTGCAATCACATCATCATTCGTCAACGGCTTCGCGCTCGCGTCGAAACTGCTTCGATTCTGTATCCGTACGGCGCCGACACGGGGTCGGCCAAGCACCCAGTCCGTAGCTTTGCCCGGGCCGGTTGCGATGCTGTCTCCAGCGACGCGGCCTAGAGACAAGGGATGCCATCGCATACGGACAAGGATTATCAACATCACGCCAATGCTTGCCGCGATTCCCGCCAGGATTAGGCCATTCGGGATTTTCTTTGTGTGCACCTTTTTCCCGCCAAGGATTAGCCGGTTATCGGAACGACGCCGGGCGTGGCTGTGAAACCGATGGCCGCATGCGCGACATTGAAACGGTTTCATGCTCCGGTGCCTGAACGCGAGAAAGATGTTCTCTATCACCGGCCCAGTACGCCAGACGTCACGCGATCCGCACTTTTTGCAAGCCAGAGAGTTCAGGCGCCGATCTTTAGGAACATCGCTCGGATTTGCAGCCGGGCGGGCAGTGGCAGGATTGTCCCGAGCGCCCTCGGGCACGGCGAACTCTTTCATATGTTCGTGATTTCGCATTCGATCCATTGGTAAAGCAATGCACGCAAGCAGCAGCTTTACAGCCAACCGGGCGACACCGCATTTCTTACTTTGACGTTAGCATTGAAATGCAATTGTTGCCATAAGTCCCGGTCGATTGACCTCAATAAAATATGAAATTGGGTTCCGGGGCCGACAGCTTTTGGGGTCGTGAGGGCATGGGTTCCGCCCTCACTTCAGGCTTTGAGGCCCACGATCCCGTCCACATCATCGGGTGACAGCACCAGAGCCGGGAACTCGCGGAGGGCGAAAACCTTCAGACTGTCGGTGCGATAGACTCTCAGAATGTTTACGCGAGATGAGATCGACGAATCAGACGCACAGCCGCATCCCTCGGTAAACCTGCACCGCCGGAAGGCGCGGGACAGAAGCGAGATCTTGGGTGCTATTCGGGGCATAGTGGCAGACGGCTACGTTGGTGATCAGGAGATCATCTTTCTTGGGAAGTGGCTGCTCACGAATTCCGAGTTTCTTGAGACTTGGCCATTCAACAGGCTGATGTCGCGGATCGGCGACATACTCGCGGATGGCAGGATTGACGAGGACGAGAGAGAGAGTCTCCACGAACTCATGCTGGAGATCACCGGCAGGGCTCTGGAAACGTTCGAAAACAAATCGACCACTTTCCCGCTCACAAGACCAATGCCGCAGGTGGTTTTTGACAGCAATGAATTCGTTCTCACGGGCAAATTCATTTATGGCACGCGGAAGGTATGCGAGTCGGAGATCCTGTCCCGGGGCGGTAGTTGCTGCGACCGGGTAACCCTCCGAACATCCTATGTCGTGATCGGCGATCTCTCCAGCCGGGACTGGATCAGCACTTCGTGGGGACGCAAGATCGAACTCGCCGCTAAATACGCGGAGACACATCCGGTTCACATAGTCTCCGAGAAGCACTGGGCTGGGCACATCTTGGCCGGCTGATTACGCCGTCAGCCCAAGCGGTATCTGACGATTGCCTAGGAACGGCCTCAAGGCCATCTGGTACGACTCGAAGGCCGAACGGGCCGCAGCCTTGAAATCGGTATCGAGCAATCGCTGGTTACAGTCGCGGCACACAAGCCACGTCTGCGTGACACGGTTCTGAGCACGTGAGTACCAGTGGTCGAACTCGTCACCATCCAGGCGGCTCACCGCGTTGCAGACAGGTGTCTCCTGACAGCATGGACAAAGCCCGTTCCGTCTCGCCCAAGTCGCCCTTATGTGAATCTCCTGGCATTTGGCCGACAGCGGGCGGCGCTGCTGCGGCAGCTTCTTGCGAATCTCCTTTAGCTCAACCTGAACCGCCTTCTGGCCAGCGTGGAGCGACTCGACCCGATCTCGCACGATCTCCAGCATCCGAATCAGGGAAAGTTGCTCGGGACCTGACGGAACAGCCGCGGCAGCCGTGACCAGTTCGGGGCCAGGCTGCCGTGGGGATTGCTCCGGTGCTGCGAAGGCGGGGAACATTGCAGCTAGGCCGTGCCGCCCTTTGCCATCTCTGCCAATTCGGCATCCAGTGTTTCACTCGGGCACACCACTAGAGATGGCACGCAGCGGTAGAAGTCCCGCGTGGTCTCCAGTAGTACGGCGGCGGACTGCTCGTCAGCGAGTTCGTAGGTGTCCAAGCGGTTCAATCCCTCGCTAGCTTTTAGCATCACAACGGCTTCGAATGCCGATTGCGGCGCGCCGTAGCCACGCATGGCGGCCAAGTGTTCCTTCAGCGCAATGAACTCGTCGGGCGTGAGATCAATGTTTTGCTCGGGACCTCCAAGGGCGTCGAACATCGTTAAGTTGTAGGTGATGTCTTCCGGGGTGTCGGCTACCCAGTCCGGTATCAGCATCAGACAGCCCCCTGCTTTACGATCTCTTCCGGCGACTCATCGGACAGCACCAGCGCGGGGAACTCGCGTAAGCAGAGGCGGGCAATTTCGATATAGCTCAGAACCTGTGCTTTGGTGCCTTCCGGGACTTCATCAACCCCGCGGGCGATCTCCCACATCCTCGCCCGCTGCTCGTGGTACTTCTTCTTGCAATCAGGCCCTCCGAGCACGTAGGCGGGGTAGTTGCGAACGTGGAGCTTCGCGGCTTCGATCGCGTCTTCGAAGTCAGCCCGAAACGTTTTCAGGTCCTCCATTATTGAATCGGGCGTGATCGAGGCCCAACCTCCGTACGCGTGGTGCTCTACGATGTCCAAAATGAATTCCTCTGCCGGTGTAGTGCAGTCGCGGTGCGCGTCCAGGATTCGCACGAAACCGCTGAGCGCCGCCCTGTCCGTTTCGCACAACTGCACGAGTTCCTCGAAGTCAGGGCCTTGTCTTCGCTCAACGACATTCGTTGCCACCTTTCTGGAGGATCTGGACCTTGAGCCGATCATCCTTGACGAACAGGCGAATCGTGGTCGCACGCTGATCGACAAGTTCGAAGATCACTCCGATGTTGCTTTCGCTTTGGTGCTACTCACTGCTGACCGACGAGGGCCGACTTCGCGGGACCAAGACGCTCGAGCTGCGGGCGCGCCAGAACGTAGTTTTTGAGCTCGGGTATTTTCGTGCCCGGCTGGGGGCTGGCAGCGTGTGTGCGGTGATGGGCGAGGGCGTCAAGAAGCCATCTGACATCGACGGCGTGACATTCATTCGCCTTGATTCACATGATGGCTGGAAAGCTGCCCTGGCTCGTGAGATCAAGGCTTCAGGCATCGGCGTCGATTTTAACAGGACATTATAAGTTCGCAGTTTGTCGGCTCCGGCGGCCCGCGCCACTAGCCCGAACGATGTTTGACAACTGAATAGCTCTCTGGCAAAGAGCAGATGTGAGGGTGCCGGGCAGTGACGCCGGCACTCTTGTGAATCGCGGTAAGTTATTCGGCTGCGTCGGTCACTGCCCGACATTCCGTCTTGTCGGCATGCAGGAAGATCTCTCCGATTTGCAGGCGGTCATTCATTCGGGGCGACCGTGGCGGCTCGCGGTAGAAGAGCAGCCCCCGCCAATGTGCAATCTTCACTTTGCAAACGGGGCATAGTTGAGATGTCCAGTCGTTTACCCATCTCTCGTATACGAGCGGCCCTACCTGCCCCTTAGTTGCTCTCATCAGGAGTTGCTCTCATCAGGACATCCTAATACAACTTCAGGGGTCAGATTCTAGCCTGCCTCAGTACGCATCTAAGTGGGCGGCTACGGGGCGGCGCGTGGGTCACTGATAATGAGGGCAACGGAAACCCATGGCGATCTACAAACGCGGCGACGTTTACTGGTACGAGTTCACGTTCAACGGAACCCGCTATCGAAAAAGCACCAACGTAGGCGACCAGAAGAACGCGCGGCAGATCGAAGCGGCTGAGCGTGTCCGGCTGGCGAAGGGCGAAGTCGGGATTCGCGAGAAGGCGGTTGCTCCGACGCTGGCAGAGTTTGCCCCGCGCTTTGAAGGTGAGGTAGAGACGGCATGCGCCGACAAACCGGCGACGGTCACCTTCTATAAGGAGAAGCTTCGCCGGTTGCTCAGCGATCCAATCCTAAGCGGCACTCGGCTGGACCAGATCGACGAGGCCGCAATCGGCGAGTACAAGCAGCGGCGGGCCCGAAGCGTCTCGCGGTATGGGAAGCCGCTTTCGCCGGCGTCGATAAACCGAGAGTTAGCGACACTGAGGAAGCTGCTTCGACTCGCTCAGGACTGGAAGCAGTTGGACCGGGCGCCGCGGGTGAGGATGCTGCGGG
>JAOAPO010000596.1 GCA_025462945.1 Bryobacterales bacterium | reverse complement strand
TCGAACGGTGCGAAGGTCGACCACCCTCCAGCGGCCCAGCGTCGCGGCGCCTTCGTCGTCCACAACCAGATCCACGAGCACGAACGGCCAGCCCTTCTCGTACCACCACGCCACATGCTCCTGCATGGCCGATACATAGATGCTGTAAATGCCCGGCTCGGGCGGCGCCGCAATACTCAGTTCAACTGCCGCGGAGGCACCCGGACCCAAATCCAGACCGGTCCGCTCGCCGTCCACAACCAGCGTTCCCGTAGGCTCGTCGAACAGGTGGTAGCCGGCCGCCCAGCCCTCCGCCGTCGTCCACGCGCGCGGGGAATCGTTCACTACCTCGGCACGGACGGTCAGAGTGCGATCTTGCAGGGAAACGGAGGGGTTGCGGAAAACCGCCCTCATGAGTACAGCCAGGCCGGCCAGCGCTCGCGGATCGGACCAGCCTTCCGCCCCACCGCATAGATCCCGTCGCCCCGCAAGTCATGCGAGAGCTTGTATCTCTGCAGCAGATGCGTCACCCAGGCCAGTTCCGGATGCAGCTTTTCCAGAAACTCGCCAGTCTCCAGCCGCACCAGTTCGAAACCTGAATCCGTCAGCAGGTGCTGAATCTCCATGGGCACGTACTCGCGGTTGTGGCGCGCCTCAGCCTCTTCGCCTTCTTTGCGCGGCCGGATGTAAGCCGGGAAAAACGCCGGGTGGTACCCCAGCAGAATCGCCGACACGGCCCGCAGCGAACCCGCATTCGGAGTGGTCATCACCAGGTGCCCGCCCGGCTTCAGAATCCGGTTGATCTCCGACATCATGAACATCGGGTCCTCGAACAGGTGCTCGATGAGCTCGCAGCACAGCACAGTGTCGAACGACTCGTCCGCATACGGATAAACGTGCTTCTCGGCGTCGAAGTGATCCACCTCGCACTCGAAGACGGTCCCGTCCTCAGACACCAGATGCTTATGGTCAGTTCGGCCCTCCGGACCGTAGTAGCAGCCCCGTACATACCCGTAGCCCAGCGTATGCTGCAGCGCCGGAGTCAACTGCATATAAGCGCCCATCTCGAGCACGGACTGCGTCTCGTCACCCCGAGGCGTGATCTCCAGCGTATGCACGAACCGAGACTTATGGTTCGCCGCATAAGCCCGACCCTCCGGACTGAGCCAGGTCTCAAAAACCAAAGGATCAACAGGCTCCGGCTGACGCGGGGCGGGCTCTTCGACCTGCACAACCTCGGCCACCTGACCCACGCCAACATCCACCGTCACATACCCAGCACCCACCGCCACATACCCAGCACCCACCGCAGTCACCAAACCACCCGCACCCACCCCTCCGCCGAATACCACACCGCCTTCTGAGCCGTGACCGTAAGGGAGCGGGACCGCTACCGCACTCGGAGCCCTCCCCTCAACCACCTCTCCCAAAAACGCCGCATACCGTCTACCCACCACATCCCACCGGCACTCCCTCTCCACCCACGCTTTCGCCCTTCCCCCCATAGCCAAAGCCAAATCCGGACGAGAGACCAAAGTATTCAAATACTCAAAGATCAAATCCTCTTCATCCGCACCCACCGGAACCTTCAGACACACATCATCCGGTAACTCACTAAACGACCCCACATCGCTAACCAGCACCGCCCGACCCAGCCCCATCGCCCGAGTCAAACTTCCCGAAGTCTCCCCCACGGTCGGAAAACGAAGGTTCAAAACGATGTCGCAGGCCGCGATGTACTCCACGAACTTCTCAATTTCCACAAACCCCAGAATTCGCACCGAATCCCGTAACCCCAGCGTCCGGATCAACTGCTCCACCGGGAACTCCGGATGCGGCTCGCCCACCAGAATCATCCGCGCATTCGGCTCCAGGCGAACCAGCCGCCGAAACGCCCGCAAAGACTCCGCAATCCTCTTATAGGGCTTCAGAAACCCGAAAGCCCCGATTAACGTGTGCTGCTCACCCAGCCCCAACAAATGCCGCGTCGCCAAACGATTAGCCGACGGAATCCACGCGCCATGCGGTATCACCGCCGCCGGACCGTCGAACCCCTGATTGAACGACTCCCGCAGAACAAACCCGCTGTGCGCCACCAGCCCCCGCGAGTTCGTCAACAGACGGCGTGTCATCGGCAGCCCGTCGTAATCCGGACCCACCTCCAGCCGCCGCACCCGCAACGAAAAATCCCGCGCCACAGCCCCGCCGTTGTACTCGCACTCCGCGACATACCCGTCCCAGTCGCCTCGCCGGATCGTCAGGTCCGTTATCAAATGATGCAGATTCGACTCATGCATCACCACTACACCCGGCGTCTTGAGAGCCGCTTCATAAACGAAGCTGTGGAATGGATTATTGCCCAGTTGGTAGAGCGCGATATCGAACTTCGAAAGCTCGGCCACGCCCGGCGCCGCATCGAAAACCGTCAGATCGACATGCTTTGCAAGTTCACCCGCCAGAGCCGCTGAATAATCGGCAATGCCGCTCTTCGAGGGCGGCATCGGCGACAACATAGCGACACGAAGAAGACTCAGCGGACCAACTCCAGGGAGAAGCTTCCAACCGCCAGCGGGAGCCTCATCTGCAGCGGAGTTCGTGCCGCATCACGCGCGAAAATAATTTCGATCTCCAGGTTGGACTTCGGCCCCTTCAGGGAACAAAGCAGACGATCGGCCGTGACTGGCTTGCCCGCATCCTCCACCGTCACCGCCCCCGTGTACGTGAACTGCGCATCGTACATGGACCCGAACAGAATCCGCTGCGCCGCCGGGACACGCCCTTGCCCCATCTCTTTCCGGGTATACATCAGCATCGTCAGGCCGTCTTTGATGCAATCCGGCACCGAGAACTCGCTCTTGCCCGCTCCGGGGATGATCAGAGTCGTCCGCACTGCGGTCCCATGCGACCGGTCGATCACTTCCCGCTCACTCGTTTTCCGTTGTCCGTGTTCGAACTTCTTCGAAAACTCCGCCGAGCAGTAGTCGGAAGTCGAATGCGACGAGTAGACATCGTGGATCGCGAACATCGGCACCGGCGCATCCAGCGTCAGCTGGAAATCCCAGCCGCTCATGCCCGCAGTCCGCTTCGCAGTCATCCGGCCCTCGCCCAGCTTTGGGCCGCCCGGCATGTTGAGCGCATAGCGAAGCGTCTCGTCAGAGAATGGAAAGCCCGTCGGCGCGGGACCAGCGGCTGCGAATGAACCGCATGCCAGCAGCAGGGCTCCCAGTACTCGTTTAAATGTCATCGTTTCTCGATATCGCCGGATTTCCCCGCACCGGCCAGTGCCGCCGGCTTCGCCGTGGGGCTGCGTCGTTCGTCTACTACATCTTTATAGACGTCCAGCGTTGCCTTCGCGCTCACTTTCCAGTTGAAGAAAGTCGCGCGCTCCGCCCCCAGTCGCTCCAGCCGCGCCCGCATCTCGGGCTCCAGCAGGATGTCCGACATCGTTCGCGCGATCTGTTCCGGCTTGGCCGGATTGAACAGAACGCCCGCACCGTCAGCCACCTCAGGCATGGACGAAGTGTCCGAACAAGCCACCGCTCGCCCACACGCCATCGCCTCCAGAATAGGTAAACCAAAACCTTCGTAAAATGACGGGAAAACGAAGCAATCACAGGCATTATACAGCTGCAGCAGCCGTCGTTCTGTCACAAAGCCGGTGAAGTGGATGCGGTCGCCAAACCCCGAAGCCCGAGCCGCTTCCCGTACCCTTGGCGCGAACCAGGTCTCTTTTCCGGTCAGCACCAAATGATGCGGTAA
>JAOAPO010000590.1 GCA_025462945.1 Bryobacterales bacterium | reverse complement strand
AAGCAGAAGTACATCGGCATTTTCGATAGCGACAAGAACGAGACCCGCCACGCCATAGCTTCGCTCGACGAGATCTATGAGCATGCGGCTGCAATCCGAGACACCGTGCGGATCCACCAAAGCTAGGCAATCGCCTTTCCGAGTGGTTGACGCGGACTCCGACTGTGAAGTCCATAGAGCGCCAATCACAGCTAGTTGCCCGCAAGCGGAACCCTGATCGGGCGTTGCGCAGGTAGCCCCCGGGTGCGGTCGAATGGCACCGTTCCCTCGCTCAATCTTTAGCGTCGTCGGGGAATGGAAGACCGGTCTCGTAATTAAGCTGCGGGAGCCCTGCATTGCTTCGCCGCAGATTCTCCTGAATATGCGCCATGCGCTCGGGCCAGTCTTTCCCGTCCGTTACCCCGCCTGTCAGATGAAGATTTATTTGGCGAACGAGATCGTTCGCTGCGTCAAGTTCGGGCTGAACTACCCGGTAGAACTCAACATTGAACCACTCGAAGAGTGCGCCCATGCCCGCCTCGTAAGGGGTGACAATGCTGATCAGACGGACTGACTTTCGACTATTCAGATAAGCCCGTGAATCGGCCTTCCAACCCTTCCACTCGGCTAGTACCTCACTAGTCAATCCGACCTCAGTCGTTCGAGTGTCAGGCGTAATCCGGCCGCTGAACTGCCAAGGGGCGGACCCGTAATGAAGCATGTAGTTCCGCACGTCCCGCAGCACAGTCACGCCATCGATTGCTCGAACGAGCATTGACTGCTCGTTATAGCTCTCTTCGAACGGGTTGCCAAGCGTTTTGGCAACGCGACGCGCCACGTCGATGACAGTTCCCATGGCACCCAAATACGCGCTTAGCGCACTGTCCAGGGCGCCCACATACTGCTCACGAGCGTCCAGTGGCGGGATGTTTCGCATCAACTCGTTCTGCATATTCTCGTCAGTTTCGCCATGATGAAGCAGGGCTCGAAGCTCGACAGACCGCTGGTACCAGGGTCGAAAGGTCCGCTGAACATCGGCCATCAGCTGGTCGGCCTTTTTGCCAGGATGGTTCTTCAGCAACTTCTGTAGGCGCTCGTACTCCGCCCGGTGGGCCTCTTGCTCATCGTTCGAAGTCATGCCCCCGACTATGCCGAAGAGCAAGTACTGCCCGTGGGACCAATATCTACGGCGGTCATTTCGCGAGAGCCAACTCTCGCCCCTCGGGTACCCTCAATCCGGTCGATCAGCTCCAGGCTTTGAATCTCATCTCGCTGGTGGTTGACGGAGTAGGCAATCGCAACATTTGGCGTCTGCCCGAACGTGGATTCAGGTGCCCGTATGCCGGTCCGTTAGAGGAACCCTTACCGGGACATTGGAGGCGTCCGGATAGCGGGTCCCTCAGCGCGAACGGTGAGCAGGCTCAGCAATCTGCCACGGGCCACCATCTCCTCTCCGGTGGGGCGGCGCTGGGGGCTACCGTTGGAAAAGGGGCGAGACAATGCGTAACCGCCGTGGTTCCGGATTTTGGCTTATTGGGAGCTTGGGCCAGCATCGCTGAGCGTCCAGGCCGTGATCGCGACCTCGCCGCCTGCCGTGATGTCGAGTGTGATGGGCCACGAGCCACGCTGGAGACCCGGATACATGGCTGCGTGCAGCTCATACGTTGCAAGAACGCCATCGGTGGGCATAGCGCTCCAGCCGAGGGTGGTCTTGGCGTAGCCTCCTGGCTGAACAATGACGGGACTCGCTCCGGCATCATCAGTCATAAAAGACCCGCCGTGGGTGACGGTGGTACCAATCTCAGACCCGTTCGCGTCGGCGAAAGCGATGTCCGGATATCCATCCAGCACACACGGAACATCACTGAAATTGTTCGCCCGTATCGTCAGTGCGCGGTGCCCCGTTGCGGCGTCCTTATCGCCGAGGAGCACCATCGCTTGGTCAGGCGAGCACCAGGACGGATCAATCTCACCTTCCGCTGGAACGATGTCAGGTGGGGGCGTGACCTGTGAATCAGGGTCAGGGAAGGCTCCAACGGTGTGGCCACCGTCGATCGCGGCCAGTTCGGCGGCGTGCAACCGCGCGGCTCGGCTGCCGAATCCCACAGAGACGCCAGCCGCGCTCATTGCCACCACGACCAGGGCCGCCAGAATCATTGTTGTGCGTCGGCTTCGCCGTGCACTGGGACGCGCGCGGCCCATTTCCACGGCCTCCTCACGATCAGCAGCATCCACTGAACGCAACCCACGTGAACCGGCCAGGGCAGGGAGCCAACCCCAGACGATGCCCCAATAGCCGCTCAGGAGGATCAAGTCACCGGCCGGATCGAGGACGAACGCGGCTCGTTGCGGCGGATAGTCGGTCACGATCGCGCTGATCGCCCAGGATGCGCTAGCGAGGAAACCCGCGGCAACGGCCACGAACCAGAGCCCGAAGAACCGTGCCCTTTTCGATTCCGCAGGTCCACCAGCCAGACCTGCAAGAAGCAGGTAACCGAAGAACACCACGAGGGCAGACGCGAGCGGCACCAGGAATGGCCACGGCCACGTCCACTGCCACACGCCGGAAGGAATCGTCTCCGGCAGGAAGTGGGCAAGAAATTGGTGAGGGACAAAGCCGTACCAGCTGAGGAAGCCGTAAGTGCCCGCGCACACTATCCAAAGCGTGGCGGCAACGAGGCTCGGGAGCCAAACAAATCGGGTGCTCCCTAGCTTGTCGATGGTCGGCGTTTTCGTGTCTTGGCGACATCGAACGTCGTCATTAGTGGTTACCGTCATTGCCCGTTACATGGGTGGCATATCCGTGGCAGCCGGCTTGCTCCCATCGGTAGTCGGCGCCGCCTCCGGTTTCACCGAAGAGGGCGAAATTCACGGCTTCGATTTCCTCTACGGACTTCCCCGCGGTCCACCATTGACCCCACGCTTCCACGGGTTCCGGATGAGGGAACTGGTCACGGGCGTCCCACCAGGTGTATCCCTTGCCCCACATGCAGTCGTTTTCTATATCGCCGTAGGCCGCCCGCTCAGCGTCGGTGTCTGTCACCGCTTTGGGGCTGCTTACCAGCGGGTCCGCGGGGCGGTCGAGCGCTTCTTCGTAGGTGTCAGGCTCATCCGTCAGCATCTCGTCTACCGGCTGACTGGGCTTCGGAGTTGCCGGCGGCGCCTGAGCCGCACTATTCGGTGATGCAGCAAATGCACCGATGCCGACTGCGGCAACCGACGTTCCGGCTAGAACCGCACCGACAATTGCAATGACCGCGACGAGCTTGTTCCGCATGGTTCCCCCGGTTATTTTCTTTAGACAGACGATGTTTGGACAATCGCAAGACGCGGGTCAGGCCGGCTGGGCCACCACCAGATGGCCATGGCCAAGAAAAGCATTACGAGACCGATGACTACGCCCCGATTGCCCAGGTCCCACCCGGGAACAGTGAATGCAAGATGCGAGTATGTTGCGCTCGAATAGACGAGCGCTTTGCCTCCGTATCGCACAAGGCCATAGACCGCAATCATCAACCAGAGCGCACCCATTGAACGTGTTCGTGCCCGCGTCATCAGCATGAGTCCGAGCCCGCAGGAAAGGGCGGACACCAGTACCGTTACGGGCAGGTCCGAGCCGTACCACCACTCTCCCCGACCCAAGCTGACGCCGATTCGAATGGTGACGAATCCACCCCACACAAGCAGCATCACAGCGAGCGTGTAGGCGAGCACGGGAAGGCCGCCGGCTGAGAGCCGGTTGCGGGCGATCTCCGGCCTCGTCGCTGCCTGCCGGATCTGACGTCGGCGCCAGGACAAGTCTTGGACAGCACCCAAAACCAAACGCGTCAGCATTGCCCGAGAAAGGGAGTTCGGCGATATTCCCAGTTCCTCGGCATAAACCCCGTGCTCATGAAGATCCGATTCGACCTCATCACGACGCGCCTTGGCCACGGACGGGTCGAGGTCCCTTGTGTACCACTCGCACCATCGGGCAATCGTTGTCGCGGCACGACGATATGCGACCGCGTCAAGGGCGCTCACGCGAAGGCCGTCCGAAGGGCAACTGCAGGAGTCGCGGCCATAGCCCGGGCGCGCCAGTACGCAATTTCGCCCTCACCGCTCACGCGATACAGCCGGCGGCGGGGCCGCCCCTGGTCCTCCGCCAGTGTCGCGTCTTCCCACTCGGCTTCGAGCAGGCCAGCTTCCGTCATGCGCGCAAGCGCCTTATACAAAGTGCCGTGTGCGGTCAGGCCCTTGCCGTCGTCGCGCCTAGACAACTGACGCGCCATCGCGAAGCCATAAAAGTCCTCGCCGGTCGATTGCAGCGCGAGGCCGCATTCGAGGATGTTGACCTCCAGAGGGAAGAGTGCACCTGGTTTTCGTCGCGCCATCCTCCCAGTATAGGAATATAGATTCCCAAAGCAAGCCATACCAACACCCCTGAACTCTGCAGCCGGAGTTCGCGCATCCCAGGCCACTACGCCCGAGTACGTCTGCGTAGTGTGACGTGCCGCTGTGATCGCCGTGCCCGACTGAGGTTTCTTAGGAAGATATCTAAAGCTCTGCTAGCGTCTGCCTATGAAACTGTGTTGGGGGGCGGCCATGACGACCGCGGTTGCACTCGTCGCGTTGTCCGGTTGTTCCTCGACGGGTCCAATGCCGCCGGCTGAGCCTGGAGAGGCCGTGCCGTCGTCGTCGGCCGCGCCCGTGGCAGAGACATTGTTAACGTGCGCTGATCTGCTCTCGAGGTCGGACGCCGATGTTGCCCTCGCGTCACCGTCGGCGCCGGTTGATTTCTCGAAGCAGGTGTCCTATCCGAGCCCGTATGATTTTGGGATGACGGCGGCAGGCGGGATCCGTTGTGCTTGGTTGGCGGACGGTTCCACGGGAACATATTCGAAAATCAGCGGCACGCCGCGAGTGCCTTGGCTTGACGTGCAAATCTTGCCGGGCTCCGCTGGAAGCTGGACGTCGTATACCTTCGGCGACTCGCCAGGCTCAAGCGCGACCACACCTTTTGCCGATTTTGAGGGCGCCCACGCCTGTGGCGATCCCGGCTGTATGGCGACGGCAGCTGTCGGCTCCGCCTGGGTGAGCATCATGCTGCATGACCCCGGGCTCGGTGTCGGGGACAGCCTTGTCGGGTCATCAGCGGACGACATTTTCGCGAAACTGGGGCCGGCGGCCAACGCGCTCTTCTCAAGAGTGAAGAACGCCACTCCGGCGCAACT
>JAOAPO010000581.1 GCA_025462945.1 Bryobacterales bacterium | reverse complement strand
GAACTTAGTGTCGGACGTCGCCGACACCCGCACACGAAACTCGTCATCTTCTTTGCCCGAGCGGCCTCGTCGAGATGCAGCGTCGTCTTCGGACGCCAATCCAGCTGAAGCAGCTTCGACTTCGAGGTGCATTGATCACCGGCACAGACGTGACTCAGTGGCAAAAGGCCAGAATTTCCCTGGAGAAGTTGAAGTCGCGCACCACACCGCCATGATGGCCGCGCCGCATAGGAAGATCGACGCAGGAGACTGGTTATTAGGGTGCATTTACCCCGGCGTTACACTGAATTTGTGTTTCGTGAGCATGTGATTTCGGCGAACCGTGTCCCAGGCATCAAAGGCTGCGGGATGAGCACGCCCGCACCACGCGTCAGCGCCGGTCTTATCCGACGCGGGCACAAGGTTCACGTTCTCTGTTGTGGCGGTAGCGAGATGCCGAAGGTGCGGGACCGGATTGATCCGTTTGGCGTACCGGTTTCTATTCTTACGCGGAAGGCGGTAGGCCCCCGAAGAGACATCATCTTCGCCGCTCGCGTGGCCCTGACATTGTGGCAACACGGAGACAATTCGATGTCGTCCACTTCTCATGCAGGGTCTCCATGTCGCCACTGGCTTGCCGGTGGCGCGGTTCGGTCGAAAAGCAGCCATCATGAAGATGTCCGGCAGCGGCGTGATCGGCGTCATGTTGCGCTCCAGGGCCGGCAGGCTCGAGCTGCAATTTATCCGCAATTTGCAGGCTTTTGAATGGAAGCGTCGCGAAAGTGTAATGGCATTCCCGCCAGTGCAAAGGTGATCCTCTACGTGGGGCGGTCAGGCGCTGAAAAGGGCGTTGATCATCTGGTGCAGGGGTTCGCCGCAGCCATGTCGAGTGCGCTGATCGCACTGCTCCTGATCATCGGTGACGGACCCGTACGGACCGAACTGGAATCGCTTGCACGATGCTGAACCCTGCAGTGGATCGAATCCGGTTTGCCGGATGGGTGGCGACCTCCGAGGTACCTTCGTGGCTTTCTGCCAGCGACATCTATACGCCGCCGTCTGCCAACGAAGGGCTGCCCTGCGCGCTGCTCGAAGCAATGTCGGCTGAACTCCCATCCGTGGTGAGTTCGCTACCCGCGAATCTGCAGTTGGTTGACCACCGCGTCCATGGACTCACCCTCACGTGTGATGATCATGCCTGGATCGATGAGCCCCTTCTCGAACTGCTTCGCGACGGAATTGGACGCCAGAGAATGGGTGCCGCGGCACGGCGTCGCATTAGCGAAAACGACACTACAAATCATGTGCTGCGGCTATATGAGAAGACTTTCTCCCGCATCACAGGAGAGGCCGCCTAAGTGCCGCAAGCTGCGGGGAGTGGTGACGTCAGCATTGTTCTTGTGACGTACAACCGCGAGCGATTCGTCGGCAGGACCATCGAGTGCATCCTGGCGCAGACGTACGGCAACTTCGAACTGCTGATTTGTGACGACTGTTCTACCGACGGCACACAGAGCGTCTGTGAGGGATACGCTCGACGCGATGCGCGTATCCGCTACGTGCGTAATCCTTCCAACCTGGGAATGCCAGGGAACCTGAACAACGGAATCCGCCTGGCGCAGCATGAACTGCTCGCCAATCTGCACGACGGCGACATCTACGACGCAACTCTGATCGAGAAATGGCGCTCCGCTCTGTTGCGTTTTCCGACCGCAGGCTTTGTTTTCAATCAATACGCCTTTCTGTCGGCGGATGAAACGAGCGGCGCCGTGGGGCCGGCTTTCCCCGAGTTCGTGCGGGGCCACGACTTCCTGGAGGGCATCGTATTCCCGCTACGCGACGTGGAGGTACCCGTCTGGGGCACGGTAATGGGAAGGCGGTCGGTTTACTTGAAGATGGGTCTGTTCGACCCTGTTTACTCGTTCTGGTCAGACATCGACATGTGGATGAAAATCGCCGAAACCCACGATGTCGCACACGTACCGGAGGCCCTGATCTCCCTGCCCAGCCGGGCTGTTATGCCTCACCTTTTCTCGGAAAAGATGCTGACCGCCCACCGGGTAACTTTCAGTATTCATTGGGGTGCCCGCGTCCGCCATTATCGTGGCCGAACGGTCGCGCGGATTGAGTCTCTCGCCTACATGAGCTTCTGGTTCGTCTACATCCGGGGCGCCAGACTCGGCAAGAGAATTTGGACCAGAGTTTTTTAGCTCCATATGTGACTATGCTGACCGCGGCCGATCAGAGGGCCCGCCGATGTGCGACATGAGTCGACGCCGGACTGGCTAAGTGTCGGACATTGGCCTGATCGAGACATCTCGTATACTAAGGGTGGTTAAAGTGTGCGGTCCAGCGCAGATTTCCAGTGTTAGAAAGAGCAAATCTACTTAATCGTGAACGCTGCCATTATCAGGCGAAGCCGTCCGGCATCGCAGCCAGTCAGTGTGCAGGCGTCGACCGCTGCCGATCTCCACATTTCAGAGCCTGAGGACACAGGCATCGTTCACAAGGTGGCTTTCTACAGTGGGCTCGGATGGCTTTTGGTGCTCTCCGGCATGATTCATGAGTTGCTGCTTTACGTGCTGCACGTTAACACTTACCTGCTTTACGTCTTTGCGCCAGTTGCGCTGTTGGGTGCCATGCTGACGGGGGCGATACCCCGAATCTTCAGCGCCAGCGCGTCCAGGTACTGGCTCGTATTTGTGGCCTGCATGACGCTATCTATCCCCCTTAGTACCTGGCCGGGGAATTCGTTTCAGCGCCTCTTCGAATACGGCCGATACAGCCTTCCGCTGCTCGTAATCCCCGCTGGCGTCGCGTTGAACTGGCGCGAGGTAAAGGTTATTTGCAACACAATCGCCTGCGGCGGACTGATCGTCTTGTTATCGGCGCGCCAATTTGCTGAGGCCGACAACGGACGAATCAGTCTGGGCTCAAGCGGGTCCATCGGGAACTCAAACGATCTGGCCGCCCACATTGTGTGGGTGATTCCTTTCATTTTTTTGATGGCCATGGATAAGAAGCGACTCCTCCTCATTCGACTGCTTCTGCTGGCAAGTAGCGGATACGGACTTATGGTGGTGCTGGGGACGGCGTCCCGGGGGGCGATGCTGGCAATCGCAGCCTGTTTCCTGTTCGCAATTACGCACGCCAATGCGCGGCAAAAGATGGTAGCTGGGATCGCTGTTCTGGTGCTGGTAATCAGCGCGCCCCTTCTGCTCCCGCAAACGACGAAAACCCGCCTTATAAGTCTTTTCACCAACGAAGATGCTGAGGCAGCAGAATCGAGAGACGCCCGCTCGGAGCTCTTCCGAAAGAGCTTGACCTACACCATGCAGCACCCGGTGCTCGGTGTTGGCCTTGATCAGTTCAGTACGTACGAAGGGCTCAGCAGTGCAGCCTCCGGAGTGCGCGGCCAGTGGCACGCCACCCACTGCGCATTCACCCAGGTTTCCAGTGAAAACGGTGTGCCCGCTCTTGTCTTCTTCACGATGGGAATCGGTGCGGCTTTCCTGTCAGTCCGCAAGACATGGAAACGAGCCAGGCTGAATGGCTTCACTGACATTGCGAACACATGTTTCTGCTACATGATGTCCGTCATTGCGTTGATCGTGGCCTTTACATTCCTCGCGAATGCGTATCGGTTCTATCTTCCGGTGGTTATCGGGCTTGGGATCGCGATAAGCATGACTGCGGCCAGACGTATGGAGTCGTCGGTCCGACCGGAAGGTTCCCAGCCCCACCTGCACCCTCTGCTGCATCCTTACTTCGCGCGGCAGAACGCTCGGGGCCAGCATTCGGCTGCAGCCCGGTAATGCTGTGACTGTTTACGTCCATTGAGCATGAGGATCCTTTACATCCAGGCGACCTTAGTTCCTCCGCCCACCGGGGGTGACGAGGACCGGTTCCTCGCCCTCTCTGAAGAGATCGAGGGCGACATTTTGCAGCCGGTCTGGTTTCGCTCCCCAGAGGAGATCGAGGCGATTTTCGGACCGGGTTCGTACCCGATCTACACCGTTGGACATTTTCGATATCACTGGTATCCGGCATACAAGGGCCAGCTCGAAAAAAGCCGCCTGGCGATCTTTTGGTTTTACCTGACTAAGGGATTCAGTATCTGCCGCGAACGTAAGATCGACTGCATCGTCGTTTACTCGCATATGACCACAGCGCTTTGCGGAGTCGTGCTCAAATTCCTGACGGGTACGAAGCTGATTCCGGAACTCATGATCGCTCCTGAGCGCGCGTACCTAACCGATCGCGCGCAGCCGAGTCTCCGGGACAGGCTGAAGCACTTCTATTCCACCGTCTGCCTCTATATCTCAGTCCTGTCGTGCAACCGGGTCCATCTGCTGTACCCGCGTCAACTGGCACGGTATCCACTGCTGCGGAACCGGCCGGCCACAGCATTTCACGACTACACGCCAGTCTCGGGCATCCAACAGCATACGCAGGACGACGCGAACCGTCCCTACATTGTGCTCGCTGGGAGCCCCTGGTTTCGCAAGGGGGCAGATCTCGCAGTTAAGGCATTTGAGCGCCTTGCTGCAGACTTTCCTGCTGTGCGGCTGAAGATAGTAGGTCATTTTCCTGAAGGCACGCTGCAGGCCATGGCCAGCGGGTGCGCACAGATCGACGTCATCCCGGCAAAAAGCCATGACGAACTGATGCGGATGTTGGCCGATGCGATCATCATGATCCTGCCCAGCCGGAATGAAGGATTGCCGCGCATTTTGATCGAGGGGATGATGGCAGCGCTGCCGGTCGTCGGGTCCGATGTCGCGGGGATTCCGGAGTTAATCAGGCATGGCGAGAATGGGTTTGTAGTTCCGGACGGTGACGTACCCATGCTGGAGCAACGACTCCGGGAACTTCTGTCCGACCCTGCTCTGCGACACCGTATGGGGCGCCGCAGCTATGAACTTGCGCGGGCAACGTTGACCGAAAGCGTTTACCGGGAGCGATTTGCGCAAATGCTTCGGGACACCATCGGATGAGCAGCCTGAATCGCACAGTGGACCTCCTTGGCAACTGACACCAGTACGCGTCGGCTTGATGCCAGCCTGGCGCGAGGCATGGCCTGGACGGCCGGAGCCAAGTGGGTAACGCAGTTGGCAAGCTGGGCCTCGCTGATTTACGTCGCCCGGACGCTCTCGCAAGCGGATTACGGCATTGGCGAAATGGCCGGGTACTTCTTTGCTATTACCAATACGATGGCCGAGTTCGGCGTGGGCACGTCGGTTCTGCACATGACGGAACTCGATGACTCCAAAGTGCATCAACTCCATGGGTTTTCACTTTTGCTTTGCTGCGCGATCTATGTGGCGTCCCTGCTTCTCTCTCCGCTAATCGCGGATTTTTTCCATCAGCCCGGGCTTGTGGCTGTCATTGCCGTTACAAACCTCAGTTTCCTGATCACCGGCTTACAGGCCGTGCCTACGGGCTTGCTGCAGCGCGACATGGACTACAGGCGACTCTCCATTGCCGAGGCCTGTCTATACATTGTGCAGTCGGTTGTTACAGCAGCCGCGGCCGGGGCTGGTTGGGGATACTGGGCCCTCGTATCAGGCGTCCTGGTTGGCAAGACAGCAAACGCCGTTATAGTCCTGTTGTGGAAGCCGATCGGTTTTTCGTTCCCCAAATGGAGGGACATTCGAGAGCCTCTCGCGTTTGGCCGGCAGGCGGCCGTCAGCAACCTGGCCGTTACGGTTTACGGCCACTCTGATGTCGTCGTGGTCGGCAGGATGCTGGGGGATTCAGCGCTGGGAACGTACCGTATGGCGCTGTATCTGGCGAGCGCGCCGGCGGAAAAAATCAGTACGCTCATTATGCGGACAGCGGGGCCGCTGTTCGCGAATTTGCAGTCGGACCAGGTACTCGCCCGTCGCTATTTTCTGCTGCTCGCGGAGACTCTCAATCTGGTTGTCGTCCCTGCGATGACCGGACTGGCAATAGTTGCACCCGAGGCAGTGACCGTGATCCTGGGTGCCAAGTGGGCCAGCGCCGCAGGACCGCTTATTTGGCTGGCCGTCTACATGGTCTTCTCCACGATGAGCAGCCTGATAGCTCAGGTGTTGATTTCACGGAGAGAGACCCAGTTGATGATGAGGATCTCGCTCGTCAATCTGGTCATCATGCCTGTTGCATTTACTATCGGCGCCCACTGGAACGGCACCACTGGCGCAGCGGCCGCGTGGGTCCTCGCCACCCCGCTCACGTTATTGCCGGCTGCCATCCTGCTTCTGCGCAGGCTCCGCATCAAGTGGCGCGACTACGGGGCCACCCTGATACCGACAATCGTAAGCGCCGGCGCCATGGCGATTCTGTTGGGAACGTTCCGGAGCTACGTTACGGGCACTGCCTTGAGCCCGGCGTTCCGACTCGCGTCGGAGATAGCCGTTGGAGCCGTCGTGTACGCGGCCATGTCACTCATTTTCTTTCGAGCCAGAATGCAGCGCTATGTGGAGTTTGTGCGACGTTTGAGATCCGGCCATTGAAGATCAGTCCTTGGCTTTCCCGGCAACTCAGCCAGGGCCGAACAGGGTTATCGCGCAAGCCTTAACGTGCGCTCAAGGGCTGCCCTGTGCTGTGTCAGGTAATGCAAGCCGGAGGACTCAGCCGCTTAATTCCGGATTCCGCTCACTGAGTTCGCTTGTTCAGCGCGACGAGCTGGAAACACCCGAATGGCGGGGTGTCGTCCGGCTTTGACCAACACACAGCGGCCCCCCGCGCTTAGACTGGCACGAACTGGCGCACGTAGCGAAGACCGAGCCGGAAGCCACTTCGGTAGCCCTCATTGATCTCGGTGCCGTCGTAGCCCACGCTGTACTGATCGTCCTCGTGTTCGATATTCATAGCTCCGGCATAGCCTTTGTCCATGAGAACCGTAAAGAACTTCGGCCAGTCGATTTGCCCCTGGCCCGGAATCCGGTAGCGCCACCATGGGGCCGGGGACGGAGGATTGATGCCGCTCCTCTGAAGCACCTGGTATTTGATTTCTGTGTCTTTCAGGTGGACGTCGAAAATACGGTCAATCCAGTCTCGTGCAATTTGGTAGGGGTCCATGAACTGCCTTACAAAATGCGAAGGGTCAAATTGGATGCCCACATGAGGTGAATTCCCAAAGGCTCTGAACAGCGCCTCATAACCCAGCGGCCCAGTCGCTACATTCGGTCCCTCCGGCCAGGGCTCCCATACCAGCCGCACTTTATGTGTCTCGCACAGAGGGAAATATCGTTCCTCGTACACCCGGCGGATCTCGTCGACGTTCGCTGACAGACTCTTCGACGGATCTTTGCCCGACATGGTGCCGAGGTGGGGAACGCCGAGAGCACCCGCCAATGCAATTACGTTTCGAGTGTGCTCGTTGACAGCTTTGCGCTTGGCGGGATCCGGATCGGTGTGGTTGGCGGTGACGCCAAGAACCGAGCAGAAAAGGCCGGATTTCTGCACAACCTGACGCATCGCCGCAATAGCTGCGTCCGTCGGTTTCGAGAGGTTCCCGTTCGCTTGCGCCCAGAACCCGATGCTGGTGAAGCCTTCCTGCTTCGCGAATGCAACGTTGCCCTCCGAGTAGTTCACCAGGATTCCGACCTTTGGCTTCCACATGGTGCGCTGAGCCTGCAAAATGCCGGCAGCAAGAGTTCCGGCCACAATCTCTCTTCTGGTCACTGTGTCTTATCCTTTGCGAAGCTACTGGATCACTGCCGCGACTACCATTTCGAGGAGGCGGCGCACGCTGTCGTCCCCACCGACGAGGCCGTCGGTAAACTGCGTGTGAGCAGGCGCCTTCCAGCTATCACGAGAATGGTCCTGTTCGTACCCGAGTGGCAAACCGGTCAGTTCGGGGGCCAGTTGCTGGTCACCAGCTGCCATTTTGTACATCACGAGATCAAGTGAGGGAACGACGTAGATGCCGGAGCCGCCCGCGCCCGACTTGAAATAAGCGTCACGGGGCGCACCGAAGACGTGGCCATCAGCGTTCTGTTCAAACATCAAGCCCATCGGCGAGTGCGCATTATAGGGAGACGGCTTCCCCAGCATCGCGACGTACTCAGACGGCACGATCTGCCTGTTACCCCATTTACCTTTGTGCAGCAGAAGGTAGGGCATGCGGACCGCGTCAGTCGCGCGAAGGGCGATGCTTCCGCCCCCGGGGGTGTGGGCCAGAGTGTTTCCATTCCGGTGGATAGCATAGCCCCAGGAACCGAAGCCAAGGGGTCCAGCGAGCTTCTCCTGAATGTACTGCTGGAGTTCCATTCCGGTGATGTTCCGCAGCACGACGGAGGCAATGTGGGGTGAGGCCGAAGCATAGGAATACCCCTCGCCGGGCTTTGTCCAGAGAGGAGTGCGCAGAGCCGACAGATCCTGGCCAAGCGGGGTCGCAGGACGTTCCACAGGCGCCAGCTTGACGGACGGGAGGTTATTCACGAAACCAGGGTTGGTGCCTTCACCGTGCAACCCGCTCGACATAGAGAGCAACTGGCCCAGAGTGATGTCGGCCTTCGCCGGATCATCGAGGGGCATCGCTTCAGGCAAGTATTTGGCGTTGAAGACCCTGGTATCGAGTCCATCGGGAATCTGCGCCTTCTTGTCAGCCAGCATGATGCCGATGGAAACGCTGGTAAACGCCTTACCGATTGAGGCCATATCGGGGTGCGCTTCACGATGGCCCTTGCCGAAGTACTTCTCGTACACGAGGTAGCCGTGCCGTACGACGATGAGACCGCCATGCTGACTAGTCTCGGTCTTTTGGAACTCAAATGCCTGGTCAAGCCGTGCCAGATCCATGCCGGCTGTCTTGCGGATACTGGCGGCGTCCGTGAGTGTCCGCCAGCCTCCGTCCTTGTCAGCAGGAGGGAAGTAGTTGCCGCTTTCGGCGAATCCAAAGGCGGCACCCAGCGCGACAGCTACGCACAGCGGTAGTTTGAAGGAAGTGTAAGTCATAGGCTCCGGTTCAGGAATTCAGGATATAAGAAAGTGGGGACGGCTAAACGAGAATATCGTGGACCACTCGCCGGAGAGTCAGTGAGGCGGGAATCAGGGTGGGTATGATTGCGTTTCCCGCGGATTGGTAGCAAGCTGATGAGAGTGCGATATTTCCTGGGGGTGTGCCTGGTTGCAAGCGTTACCGCTGCACCAATGGCGTTCGTCGATGGTACGGCGGCATCGAAGATTGGGTTCATTTTCAATGCCAGCAAGACACCCGCCAAATATCTCATAGAAACGATGGGCGGCGGCGTGGCGATGCTTGACGCCGATGGCGACGGCAGGCTCGATCTTTTCTTTGTGAATGGCGCTGGCCTGAAAAGCGACATGAGGAACAGTCGCGGTGCGGACAAAAGCTCGCCGGAGTACTGGAATCGGTTGTATCGGAACGAAGGCGGCGGGGCTTTCACGGACGTTACAGAGAAGGCGGGAGTACAGGGCCGCGGCTATGGTCAGGGTGTAGCGGTCGGCGATTGCGATAACGACGGTCGCCCCGATCTTTTTGTCAGCGCCCTCGACGGCAACATGCTTTACCGCAATCAGGGCGACGGCGTCTTCGCAGACATAACGAGCGCGGCGGGCGTAGCGGGCGGAGGCTGGTCGACAAGCGCCGGATTCATCGACTATGACCTCGACGGCAATCTGGACTTGTTCGTGGCGCGCTATCTGGATTGGGATTTCGGCCGTAATAAAAGGTGCGGCGGTCAGGGCACGGTGCTGCGGGCCTACTGCCATCCAAACGAGTATCGCCCCGTGACACATCTTCTATATCGGGGCCTGGGCGGTTGCCGCTTTCAGGATGTGAGTGAAGAGTCGGGCATTGCGAAGTCGCCCGGGAAGGGTCTTGGAGTGGCCTTCAGCGATGTGGATGGTGATGGCTGGCCGGACATTTTCGTCGCCAACGACAGCTTCCCGCAACAGCTGTTTCGGAACCTCCGGGACGGAAAGTTCGAACAGGTAGCCCTTTCGATGGGGGCGGCGTATGACGAGGACGGCAAAGTTTTCGCTGGTATGGGAGTCGACCTGGCAGATTATGATAACGACGGTTTGCCGGATGTGTTCGTGAATGCGCTTGCGAATCAGGGATATGCCTTGTTTCGGAACAGCGGGGGTCTGCTGGACTATGTGTCGGGGCCGAGCGGCGTGGGTGCCGCAACCAAGCTGCACTCGGGGTGGGGAACGCGCTTCTTCGACTATGACAACGACGGCTGGAAGGACCTGTTTGTAGCTCAGGGTCATGTCATGGACAACATTGAGCTCACGCAGCCGGGAATGAGGTACAAGGAACGGGCGTTGCTGCTTCACAACGTGAGAGGGAAGTTCACCGACGTTTCCGCCTCCGCCGGCACTCCGTTTCTGACGGCAATGGTGGGGCGTGGAGCGGCTTTTGGCGACATCAATGATGACGGAGCAGTGGACGTGGTGGTGTCGGCTAATGGCGCTGCCCCGCGGATCTTCCAGAACACCGCTACCAGGAACTCGTGGCTGCTGATCGATCCTGTGGGGACGAAGAGCAATCGTGATGGCATTGGGGCGTCGGTCCGCATCGTGACCGCGTCCGGCGCGGAGCAGTTTGGCTTCGTATCCACGTCGGGAGGTTACCTCTCGGCGCATGACCGACGGGTGCACTTCGGCCTGGGGCATGAGCGGGAAGTGAAACTGCTGGAGATTCGCTGGCCCAGCGGCATCGTGCAATCGTGGAAAAACGTCGCGGCCAACCAGATTTTCGTCGCAAAGGAAGCAACGCAATGAGGGTGTTCGTCCTGCTTGCGCTGACTGCGTCCGCGGCCACTGGACCGTACTTTGTAGAGGAGGGTCTAAAGGCTGGCCTGAAAGACATCTTCTTTTGCGGAGACGACCAGCAGAAGAACTATATCGTGGAAACGTTGGGCACGGGAGTAGCTCTCGTTGATTTCGACAATGACGGTCTGCTGGACGTCTTTGCCGTGACGGCCTCCCGGCTTGAAGGCTTCCCGGCCGGCACTGAACCAGTGAATCATCTGTATCGCAACAAGGGCAACCGAACCTTTGAGGATGTGAGCAGAAAGGCGGGTGTCGCCAGGTCCGGGTGGGGTCAGGGCGTTTGCGCCGGGGACATCGACAACGATGGCTTCACAGATCTGTATGTGAGCTATTGGGGTTCCGATGTGATGTACCGCAACCGGGGCGACGGAACATTCGAGGATGTGACGCCGCCGAGTATTGGCTCACGATGGGGCACGGGCTGTGCGTTTCTGGATTATGACCACGACGGTCGGCTGGACCTGGTGGTGGCTAACTACGTCGATTTCGATCTAAAGAACACGCCGCGACCCGATGGGCCAAAGCCGTGCCAGTGGAAGAACGAAAAGGTGATGTGCGGGCCGCAGGGTTTGAAGCCGGGCCTGAACCGGCTTTGGCACAATGAATCAGTGTCTGGGAAGATTCGCTTCGCGGACGTCTCAAAGCAGGCTGGTATCGAGAAACCAGGACCGCACTACGGGCTTTCGGTCACAACGCTTGACTACGACCGTGATGGCTGGCCCGACATCTATGTAGCCGTGGACTCGCAAGCCAGTCTGGTCTATCACAACAAGCACGACGGGACTTTCGAAGAGACGGCGCTCGAAGCCGGGATTGCTCTCAGCGAAGACGGCCGGGAGCAGGCTGGCATGGGTACAGCCGTGGCGGATTACGACGGCGACGGCTGGCCGGATCTGGTCAAGACGAACTTCATCGACGACCTGCCGAATCTCTATCGCAATAACCGGGACGGAAGCTTTTCTGAAGCCACGGTGAAAGCGGGTCTCGGGAAGTATACGCAGTTCCTGGGTTGGGGTGCAGGCTTTGTGGACTACGACAACGATGGCTGGCCCGATATCTTCATGGTCAACGGGCATGTTTATCCGGGCGTCAAAACGGGAGAGTACCGTCAGCGCCGCATCCTTTATCGAAACGGTGGCGCGGGCAACTTCAGCGATGTGTCGCCGGACGCGGGCGCGGCAGTAATGCAGAAGACGTCGGCGAGAGGCCTGGCCGTCGGCGACTACGACAATGATGGAAGACCCGATTTGCTCATCAGCAATATGAATGAGCGCCTGAGCCTGCTGCACAACACGCTGGCCGCAGGCAAGTCGGTTACTTTGAAACTGGTCGGACATCAAACGAATCGCAGTGCGATCGGGGCGGTAGCGACGCTGACAGTCGGCAAGCGAACGCTAAGCGGGGAAGTAAGGTCGGGATCCACTTTCATGTCGCAGAGTGACTTTCGTTTGCAGTTCGGGCTGGGCGGTGCGGATCAGGCGGAAGCCGTGAGGATTCAGTGGCCAGGGGGCAAAATAGAAAACATTGGTGCCCTGCCCGCCGGGCAAGTGGTGACGATTGAAGAGGGCAGGGGCGTAACCGCGAAGGCCGCCTACACAAAATGAGCGCATTGGTAATGGCATTAGCGCTTTTTCAAGTCGCTCCTGAGTGCGGCAAGTCCTTCGCAGCCGGACTGGAACAGTACCATAATAAGGATTTCAGACAGGCTCTGATTGCATTTCGCGCAGCCGTCCAATGCGATCCCACATTAGTACAGGCACACCTCGCGATCGCCGACATCTACGCTGAACGTGGCAACGGAGGCGAAGCGCTGGCAGCTCTGTTGCAGGCTTTGCAGATCGACCCGAAGAACGTGCTCGCGCTGCGAGCCGCGTCGAACCTTTACCTTGACAGCGGACTTCACATCAAGGCGCTGCCATTACTCGAAGTCCTTGTAACAGCGACCCCGAATTCTCCCGATGCCCATGCCGACCTCGCCGCGGTTTACGCGGCAGGCGGCAATCGCGAGGGCGCCGAGAAGGAGTTTCGCCGTGCGCTGGAGTTGCAGCCTGACTACTTCCCCGCCCTGGCAGGCCTGGGCAATTTGCTGGCGCGGGCAGGCGAGGATGCGACAGCCCTGCCGCTGCTGCGGAAGGCGACACAACTGCAGCCGAAGGCCTACCAGGGGCACTTTCTACTCGGGTCAGCACTGAACCGGCTCGGCCAGTTTCCGGAAGCTCAGACGGAGCTGGAACTGGCCTCCAGGCTGGGCGGAGAAAGCGAGCCGCAAGTCTTCTATCAGCTCGCGAGGGCTTGGGGCGGCCTGGGAAAGGCAACGGAGCGCCGAGCCGCTCTGGCCAGGTTTTCCGAACTCACAAAGAAAGAGAAGGACAGCGCTGAACTGCAGCGCAAGGCTGCCGCGCTGATCGATGAGGCCCGCGGTTTTCTGGAGGCGGGCGAGCTCGCGAAAGCTGCGGAGCGTCTGGAACTGGCGCGGGAAGCCAGCCCGGGTGATGCGACTCTGCTGTTTCGCCTGGCAGGTCTAAACTTCGACATGCAGCACTACGATGTGGCGCGTGAATACGCCTCCGCGGCCATCAGCATCAGCCCTTCGACCTGGCTTTATCACTACCTGCTCGGCCTCATCGAAAAGAGTTCAAACCGGTTGGGTGACGCAAAGGCCAGTCTTGAGATTGCGGCTAAGCTTCAGCCGACCGAGGGTCCCGTGTTCAACGCGCTCGGGGAGGTGCTGATCGCCCAGGGCGAGCTACAGGCAGCGGTCGCGGCATTCGACAAGGCAGTGAGGCTGTCTCCCACAGAAACGCTGTTCCGGCAGAATCTTGATGCAGCCAGACACCCGTAAACTTATGAGTCAGCCGGCGCACGCTCCTGTCTCGCACGGGGAAGTGGTTCCCCGTGCGAGGCAACAGAGTGAAACAAGTAACCGCAATCGTTAGAAGCTGACCCTCAGACTGAATTGCAGGTTGCGAGGCAGATTCGATTGCGGACTGGAGAAGGTACCGTAGTTCGAGTTGTTGATGGCCGTCTGCAGACCTCCGAGAAGGTGGCGATTGGCAACATTGAATGCCGACGCGCGGAATTCAATGTTGTTCTTTTCGCTGTGACCAAAGGGGAAATTCTTGCTGGCGGCGACGTCTTCGCTCAGCTGGATGGGCTGAGACAATTGGGCAATCCGGGTCGGAACGTTGCCGAAAGTGAAGTTCCCGGGCTGAACGAACGCGGCTCTGTTCAGATACGGGCTAAGCGGATCTTTTGGATTCCAGTTGGGGTTCAGGAGCGATTGGCCGCCGACGTAGTTGCAACGGGCCGAACCGCCGCCCGCCATGGTCTGGCTGCAGCCGCTGATACCGATTGGAGCCCCACTCTGGTAGTGATGCACCGCAGAGACATTCCAGTTACCGATGATGGCATTGAGCACCGGATGCAGATTGGCACCGAATGCTTTGCCTTTGCCAATTGGAAGATCGTAGACATAGCCCAGGGTGAAGATGTGGGGGCGATTGATATCGCTGATTACCTTTTCGGTGGCCTGGTTATAAACGTTCTGGCTTGAAGTAGTACCGAGCGTCTTGGAGAACGTATAGGACGTCATCAGCCACAGACCTTTGGAGTACCGCTTCTGCATGCTGAGCTCCAGTGCATTGTAGGTGTTATGCCCATTCTGCGTCGCCACAGAGCCGAAGCCGCTGTACTGCGGGAACGGACGAAGCGCCTGCGATAGTGTCAGGTTCTGGGGGAAGCTGGCGTACGGCAGCTTGAATCCGGAAGCAACGACCGTCGGGTTGTTGATGACGGAGCTGACAGGGCTGGTCAGCAGATTGCCGTAGATGGCGAAGTACTTGGGGTCCAGCTGGTTGAAGTCGAAACCAGTTTGGATCTTGACAGCATAGTTCGCATGGAAACTTCCCCGCAGCAGGAGTGACGGCGTGGCGCTGTGCTCCACCGTAAAGTTGTAATCCGTGTAGTAGCCCGGCTTCCCCGATTCGGCAGTCTTGTAGGTTGGGCTGCCGTTCACGGCGAGACCTGGATTCAGCTGTGGTGGACGTTGACCTTCGACGAAGGCACGGAAGCCGGGCGAATCAAGCCCCTGCGCCTGCGTGAAAGCGATGCCGGTAGACAGGTTGTTAGCGATGGAACCGAAACCGCCGCCGAAGCCCTGGATGCCGTTATCGGCATTGCCGTCTTCTCGGATGATGTCCCACATGATGGCACCGCCCGCGCGGATGACGGTCTTCGGGTTCAGCTGGTAAGCGAGCCCCAGACGGGGTCCGAAGGCATTCTTGCGCGTATCGAGCAGCACTGGGCGCTTTTCAGAAGCAAATTCCAGTGCTCCCAGGATGCCGTTCGCCGATGGGTTCGGAATGGTCGGATTGAAATTACTGTTCTGTAACTTCGCTTCACGGCGCGGGATGCTCAGGTCATAGCGAAGCCCG
>JAOAPO010000578.1 GCA_025462945.1 Bryobacterales bacterium | reverse complement strand
CGCCGGCACATACTTGTGGAAGTTCTCCAGAAGTGCATTCTCAAACTGCAGCCTGGTCCGGGGTGCCAGTTCGAAACCAAGAGCGTGCCGGAATCGCACCAGCCGAATCAGACGACCGGGATCATCGTAGAAAACGTACGAGTTGGTGGCACGCAGTTCCCGATTGAGCAGATCGGCCTGACCGTTCGTTGGATCCACCAGCAATCCGCGCGCGCCGCGATTCAGTGACAGCGCAATTGCATTCACCGTAAAGTCGCGCCGCTGCAGATCTTCGTGGATCGTAGCCGGCTGAATCTGCGGCTTCGCACCCGCCTTCGGGTATTTTTCAGATCGCGCATTTGAGACCGAGGCCCTGGTTTCGCCGGGCAGCGCCAACTCCGCGAAGCGCTTCAGAGGGTCTTCTGCAAGAACCTCGCCGCCCAGTCTCGCCGCCAATGCTTTCGCCGTCTTGATGGCATCGCGCTCCACCACGAAATCGAGATCGCGAATTGGTGCACCGCGAAGCATATCGCGCATCGCTCCGCCCGCCAGCCATGCGCTCATACCGGCCTCCGTGGCGATGGCCTGAATTTCTGCCACGGCGCGGTTCTGCCCTGTAGTTAGATGACTGTCGAGCACGAACATGAAATCGCTCATTCGTTCAGGCCCTCGGGTGGTGCTGGTCAAGCGTACTGCGCAGGCGTGACCGCACCACATGTGTGTAAATTTCGGTTGTTGAAAGATCCGCGTGACCCAGCATCGTTTGCACGCTGCGTAGATCCGCGCCGCCTTCGAGTAGATGGGTGGCGAACGTATGTCGCAGAACGTGCGGCGACAGATGATGGAAGATACCCGCCCTTTTGCCGTTCATACGAACTGCCGCCCAGAAGCCTTGCCGGGTCATCGGCCCGCCACGCGCCGTTACAAATAATGACGGCGAAATTCGGCCTTTCAGCAGCGCCCGACGGGCTTCGTTCACATAGTCCGCGATGGCGCGCAAAGCTCCCTCATGCACCGGAACGATGCGCTGCTTGTTCCCCTTGCCAGTCACCCGGACGAGTCCCAGCCCGGTATCGAGGTTGGAAGTTCGCAGATTGACCAGCTCCGAGACCCGAATCCCCGTTGCGTAAAGCAGTTCGAACATGGCTCGATCGCGCACACCGCTCGGTTTGGTCGTGTCCGGCGACGCAATCAGCTTCTCGGTTTGTTCCCGATTCAGGAATTTCGGAATGGTCGCCCACTGTTTTGGGGTCGAAAGGTGTTCGGTCGGGTCCACCTCCACAATTCCTTCACCCAACAGAAACCGGAAAAGCCCGCGAATCGCAGACAGACGCCGCGCAATGGTCCGGCTGCTTAGCTTTTTTTCGTACAGAGAGTTGATGAAGGACCCCACAAGCTCGGCGTCCGGCACTGGCACGGAGCGATGCGCCTGCTCGAAGCGCATAAACTCTTCCAGATCGACCAGGTACGCCTCCAGAGAGTTGCGGGACAGACCCTTCTCCATGCGGCAGAACGTGAGATAGGTTCTCACCCACTGGGCGAGCGTAGAATCGGTTTTGGCTCCCGTGTCGGTCAGCGTACCGTTCATCCCTTTGGATGACCTGACGGTCATCCCGTTCTTTCTGGTCCCGGCAGCGTGCTATATCAGCCGAGTCTCTATCTTGCTAATGATACAATATCTTGAAAAATGTTTGGGATCTCTCTTCCAAACACAGGCCCGATTCGAGGCATTCGTTGGGTAGCTCAACCGCCAAGAAGGTCATCGTCCGGCGTTTCGACAGGGAACCAATCACTGGTTTCGTCAATACCTACAGTTACTTACAGGCGAACGCAGTTGAGATCCTCCGCCCCGACGGCACCATCCTGGCGTTGCCCTACGCTGAGGTGAAGTCCGTCTCTTTTGTCAAGGACTTCGAGGACAACTCCGATTCCCGGCGCATTTTCCTCGCCCGTCCGAAACTCGAGGGTCTCTGGGTGCGCATGGTTTTCACCGACGGCGAGGTCATGGACGGCATCATGGCCAACAACCTCCTCGGCTGGGATATTGCTGGCTTCACCATGACACCGCCCGAGTCGGACGCCAACAGCCAGCGCATCTTCGTTCCCCGCCAGGCCCTGCGGTCCATGCAAGTCCTCGGAGTCGTGGGCAGCCCTCTTCGGGCCAAAAGGAAAAAGGGCGAGCCCGACGAGACACAGCCTTCACTTTTTTAACTTAAACGGCCAGCACGCCGTCGAAAATCATATCCTTGAGCTCGAATTTCGCTTTCGCGGCAATCGTGGACAGCTTGAACGTAAAGAGCACTTCCTTATCCGCCGCCGTGAGTGGCAGGGAGACCCTCTCGAAGCCAAAAAGCAGGCCCTGAGTCGCTTTCATCTGCAGCACGACCACCGCGGATTGCGGATCTTTGCCCTTTACTGACAGACTCACCGCGTGCAGCAGCTTGTCCACAACTTCCTTCTGCCTGGCCGCGGGGTCGACGGGCGCAGGCGGCGCAGCTGGCTGTCCTTCTGCGCCCGGACCGCGTCCACGTCCCTGTCCCTGCCTGCCGCCGCCCAGCGCCATCGCCAGCATCTGAGGAGGCAGCCCGGTCAGGCTAATCGTATACAACTGACTGAACGCCTCCGGCAACTCCAGATGCGAGGCTGCCGCGATCGGTGCGGCGCTTTCCCAGCGAATTACAACTTCAGGCCCCTCGGGCGCTGTCGGGGCACTCGGAGCCATATCACCGCCGCCCCCACCGCCGCGTCCGCCACCACCGCCGCCACCCCGTCCGCCACCGCCACCACCACCGGCCTCACTGGCGTCAGACACACCACCGCCAGCGCCCATGCCACCACCGCCACCGCCTCGTCCACCACCGCCTCGCCCACCGCCGCCTGGCCCACCCATGCCAGTGATTTCCGCGCGGCTCTTCTTCGCCCAGGGGGACTTCGTCCGCAGATGCTCGACTTCCTCGGTCGACCACTCGGCCGGCTTCTTCTTAACCCAAAAGTCGGCGGCGAAGCTATTCGTACTGAATGAGGTAAGCAGGCTCGAGCCGGTGAGCAATTGCAGCAACGTGCGTCGGTGGGGATGTAAGACAGGCGTAGGCATAAAAGCCATTACACAACGAGTTCCCGAAACCAGCACTCGGTATGACAATCTCTTACAAAGTTGGAACTAAACGGACAGCTTTCCGCGGTAAAGCATGGCCTTTGGCTCAAACTTCGCCCGCAGCGAAACCATTGCGGTGTGCAGCGTAAACTGCACCTCGCGATCGGTGGGCTCAATGTTCAAAAACTCTTTGGAGAAGCCGAACAGCCATGTCTGGGCGGCCTTCGGAGCGAGCCGAACAATGCCTGCCTGGGCCGGCTCTTTGTCCCGCGTCTCCAGATAAGCAGCGGACTGCAGCAGTTCGCGCATCTTCTGCTGCCGCTGAATGGCCGACTCCGCCTCGACGGGCGCAGCCCCGCCACGTTTTGGCTTCTCCATGATTCCGTACGGCAGCCGCGTGACGCCGATCACATAGCGATCTTTGAACTCCGCCGGAAGCGGAAACCCGTACGCATCCCGAATCGCCTGGCCCGATTCCCATCGAACAATCACCGGTTCCCGCCGTCGATTCCCGCCGCGAACAGGCTCGGCATCGGGACCCATCTGGATCGTGTGCGCCGGGTTCCTTGGTGCCTCAATCGCGCCTGCACGCCCGATGGACGGCGAATTCGCCGATGTAAACGTGGGGTCGGTATCCTGCTGGAACTCGACGTTGACGCCCTTCGCCCAGGGCGAGTCGTTGGTCAGTTTCTCAATCTCTTCCGCACTCCACTTATCCGGAGCCTTCGCATTCCAAAACTCCGACTTCGCCGCTGCGAAACGTGGAACAAGCAGCGCGGCACTGATCTGGAAGCAACTCCTGCGGGTGAGCATCAACCTTCAGGTTAGCGCGGTTTTTTGAGGAACTGCGCTGGCTGCAACGCCTTGGGCGTGGTTCGCGACTCCAAAATCGCGCCCTTGAAGTAATCCACCTTCGTATAGCGAACGCCAATCGATGTCCCGCCCGCCTTCAAAGGCTCCAGTTTCACTTCGCCCGACCCTTCCAGCACGCCGTCCACATAGTTCCGCATCTCGTGACCGTCATACACGGTCGCCACGCTGTACCACTCGCTCGCCGCGTGCAGTTTCTTACGGTCCATCAGCGCCTTCGACTCCGCGCCGCCCTTCGCGAAACTGTCCAGACACCACTTGCCATCGATGATGCGGATCTCGAACAGCCTCCGGTTGTCCGAACCTTCTTCCTGAAAATGAAAGAACCGCTGCTCAGGCTTCCCGTCGGCATCTGGCCGGAAGATCACCTCCCAGGTCCAGGCCTGCGCGCCCACCAGGGGGTGCGTGTCAAGGAAGAGCGCGTCGTCAACGCCGTTGAACTGCACAGCCTTCCCGTGAGGCGTCTGGATCACCTGCGGATGCCCCAGAACGGTCGTCTTATTTCCACCGATGACCGCGGTGCTGTCGATATGCCACGTCTTTTGAGGAGGAGTTGCGGCGATTAGTGTCATGGTGAGTGCGGCAGCTACGAGGGTTCGCATGACTACCAAATATATTCCTTCGCGATCTCCCGCTTGTCGTACCCATCCAGGACATGAACGACTCGCAGCTTTTTCAGAGTCGTCGGAGATAACAGGCCCACTGGCAAATACACGATCGTGCGCCCAAAACGATCGGCAATATTCCGAAACACCGAGCGGGGTGGTTTCGCCGCCGCATACACCACGTATTTATGGATGGAATAGTCGAGGCCGGCGAGCAAAAGCCGCTCTGCCTTAGACTCGGCGAAATCGTAGTCCGGATCAGCCCACACGTCGTACATACGGCGCGCGGGCAAACTCATCAAAAAACCGCCGTACTCGCCGCGTCCAATCCCCGGGCCCACCACGTGATCGAAAGGAGGCGTGGAGTAGAACGCCATATCGCTCTCGTTCTGATGCTCACCCAGCCACGTTGTCATGTAGCTGTACCGTTCGTCGCGCTCCCCGTCGAAGATCACAATCACCGAGCCCACATCGCCCTGAATCTTGCGGTTGTTCCGAACATAGATCCGGCCTTCGTGCCAGTTGCGAATAGTCTCCCGAATATCGACGCCATCGAGCAGTGAAGTTGTGAAAGGCTCAATGGTGCTGCGCTCTTCCGAGAGC
>JAOAPO010000576.1 GCA_025462945.1 Bryobacterales bacterium | reverse complement strand
ATTCGTCCAGAGTGCGAATTCGTAGAAGTACACGTCTTTGCCAAGGGGGCGACCGGGTATGCAGGATCCCGCTGTGGTGCCAGAACCATAGAAGACTTTCGGTAGTCTCGGCAGCATCGCATTCAGGATGTCTCTTGCGATTTGTGCCTCGGGCGCGGGCCTCGTTGCAAGTTCCGCAAAGAAAGTCGCCTCATCCCATTGCCGCTGCGTGTTTGTCAATGGTGCTGACTTCGGAGTTGAGACGAGTCTGGGGACGAAGGCTTCGTGTCCCGCGTTCTCGTATTTGCGGACCTCGACTGCAAAGACTTCTGCCGTGCGGAGTTGTGAAGCGAGGAAATCGACGACGCGCCGCAGATCGGGAGGGATGACATCGGCAATGAAGACCATGCGGATACGGCCAGCTGCAAGGTTCACGCCGACCTGTTGCCAGAATTGTCCGGGCGTCGATGCTCCTGCAGAAAGTCGTCCAGCCGCCGCGTTGAGTCTGGAGTGTTGTCGAACTTTGCCTGCAGATCAGCCGTCGTAACGCGCGCCACGGCGTTGGCCGCGTAGTCGAACATCTGGCCGATAACTTCGCGGCGAATGCGAGGGTCTGTGCTGCATTTAACTTCGACCAGCGTGGGGATCGCGTCCTGGTCGAGGTAGAGGTGATCGAGATACCAGTTTGAGCCACCCTGCTCGGTTCCGATTGGCAACTCGCGGCTGACAAGGAGCCAACGGCGAGGTGCGCCATCGGTCATCTGCTCGCCGGCCAGGAGGTCAGGATGATATTCGAGGAGTTGCTGAAGGACGATTTCCGATGCGTAGCTCTGCTGCGCTAAAGGAATCAGCTTCTCGCCTTGTTTGAGGAAAACGGAACCGATCATGTCCCGTCAGAGTAACGCATGACGGCTGCCGACTGGCTGAAAGGATGGTGGGCCTGCCCGGACTCGAACCGGAGACCTCTACCGTGTCAAGGTAGCGCTCTAACCAACTGAGCTACAGGCCCATTAATAGGGGGGAGACTGAAAACCAGTATAACAGCCCCTGCGTCATCGTCCGTGCCCTTCGTTACGGGTTTCGGCTTCGACGTTGTCTGCGAGCCCAACCCACCGCGACCCGCCTCGGTCAACAGTCTGGAGCGCGAGCGGGCCCCGTCAGGGTTACTCAGCTGCGCGCGTCTTGTTGATAAGTTCCGGGATGAGAGATGGCTCAATGGACGTCAGGAGCTTCTCAGCGATCTGCTCATTCCCCTTCGGTGTCAGGTGACAGTAATCGGTGAAAACCTTCTCGGTGACGCTGTCGAAAATGTTGTTGAGATCCACGAAGGTGAAGTTCTGTCGGCTTGCAGCTTCAGCCATCTCCCGGACAATGGCTGGTCGCAGATTCTCCCAAAGGTATGTCAATCGCCGGCGGCTGATTTGCCGTGTGTGGTCCGCGAACGCGATTTCTGTCGAGGTCAGCTTCTTCGAGGTGGTGAGGAGTTCCGGCTGCAGCGAGAATACCGAAGGGATGTGTTCCAGTTCGAGCGCGGTCCGAAGCCGTTCCACGGCCAGCAAATAATAGCCTACTCTGGATAAGCTTCGGTTCGCCGACACCTGGTCCGACGCGGTCAAGTCGGCCTGCCTGACCGGAGACGTCACGTGTTCGTTCGGGTCGACGCCTGGTCCGTAAGAATCAGGTTGTAGCCTGTCCAGACTCTTCCGGTAAAGAAGATCGAAGAACGCGCTGTTACTGCGGAGCCACATCGAGTTGATGTAGAACAGGGATCGCAGTGAGTGCGGCTTCGTCATCGTCTCGAATTCGGCTTCATGCGGGGTGGACAGGTACGGATTGTAGGGCGAGGTCTCCACTCCCATGAAGCCGGACATGTCGTTGTGTCCGTCCATAAAAATAACGAGATCGGGGTGGTACTGCAGAATCTGGGCGTACAGCAGAACCTGTTCCTGATGCATCCGAAATTCACTAACGGCGCCGTTGATCACTTCCCACTGCCGTTCAGGATGCCGCTGCTGCAGCTTCCTTTCGAGATATGCGTCAATCAGGTCCTTGTTGTAAAGCTTCTTCCAGTCCGGATCCAGATCACGGTATTGCCCCTCGGCACCGTATGCGGCTGATCCGCCCATAACGAAGATGCGAACTGTGTTGGCGGATTTCTCCAGAGAGACCGCTGAGCTCCTCCGGAAGCCTTGTGCGTTGTGCTCGATGTCCCGTCTGGAGTAAGAAGGATTATTCCGCCAACCGGTCCAGCGATCCAGCCGTGCCGGAGACATCATGGCGTTCGGACCCAAACGCTTTCGCTGCATCGCGCGAACCCCAAACTCCAGGCCGGCGAGCAGGCCTGCGAACACGACTGCATTTACGAAGATCACCAGCAAATTCTGGCGCACAGCAGGTTTAATCGAGAGCAAAGGACTTGTGGTACTCCTGGCGCAGCGCTTCAGTCTGGTCGCGCTTCAGCATCAGGCAGTTCCCCACTGCCAGGGCTTCGATTTCTGTGCCCATAAAGCACCGAAATGCGTCCTCGGGCGTGGCGACGATGGGCTCGCCGCGTACATTGAAACTGGTGTTCACGAGTACAGGACAGCCGGTTCGCCCTTCAAAGGCTTTCAGCAGGCTATGGAACCGCGGATTCGTCTCTTTCGAAACCGTCTGGACCCGCGCAGAGTAGTCAACGTGAGTCACGGCGGGGATCTCGGAGCGCGGCACATTCAGCTTGTCAATACCGAACAGACTTTGCTGATCAGTATCCATGGCAATGCAGCGCTCCTTTTTCACATCAGCCACCAGCAGCATGTACGGACTGGCGACGTTCAGGTCGAACCACTCATGGGCTGCTTCGAGCGTCACTGCGGGCGCGAAGGGACGGAACGATTCGCGGTACTTCACCTTCAGGTTCAAAGTTCGCTGCATGACTGGCGAGCGCGCGTCCCCCAGAATCGAGCGGCCACCGAGGGAGCGCGGTCCGAACTCCATGCGGCCCTGGAACCAGCCGAGAGCGCTGCCTCCCGTAAGTTCGTGGGCGCACGCCTGGATGAGTTCGCTTTCTGAGAGTGGCTGGAAAGCAGCCCCCCTGGCTGCCAGTCGGGTCGCGATGTCTTCATTCGAAAACTCCGGACCAAGGAATGCCCCCTGCATCTGGTCGTGCTCTTCGTCGGCGGTGCGATGGTTCTTCAGATGAGAATAGTAGACAGACATCGCGGCGCCGATCGCGCCGCCCGCGTCACCGGATGCTGGCTGTATCCAAAGGTGGCGGAACTTCGCGTCGCGCAAAATTTTGCCGTTGGCCACGCAGTTCAGTGCAACTCCACCGGCGAGGCAAAGGCAATCTAACCCGGTTTCACTCGCCAGAGAGCGGGTCATTTTCAGCAGTACCTCTTCCAGCACCGCCTGGACCGAGGCGGCGAGGTCCATGTGATGCTGTGTGAGGTCTTCCCGGTCAGGATCCCGCGCAGGTCCGCCGAACAGGCCATCGAAACGGTCATTGGTCATCGTCAGGCCAATGCAGTAGTTGAAGTATTCCTGGTTGAGATGGAATGAGCCATCCGGCCGAACGTCGATCAAATTGTCGAGAATCAGATCGCGGTAGACAGGCCGACCGTACGGCGCGAGGCCCATCAGCTTATACTCGCCGGAATTTACCTTGAAGCCGGTGTAGTAGGTAAACGCCGAGTACAGCAGTCCGAGGGAATGCGGGAAGCGAATCTCACGGAGCAACTTAAGGCTGTTTCCGTCACCCACCCCGAAAGAGGTCGTCGGCCATTCGCCAACTCCGTCCAGTGTCAGGACGGCGGCGCGTTGGAACGGGGAGGCATAGAAGGCGCTTGCGGCGTGGCTTTCGTGATGCTCAGAAAATAGCAACTCACCCTTCCAACTCGCGTCAATTGCTCGGAGTGCTTTTAAGAGCAGATCCTTTTGAAAGAGCTTTTCCTTCGTCCACACCGGCATTGAGGTGCGGAACGACTGGTAGCCACGGGGGGCGAAGCTTAGATACGTTTCAAGAAGACGCTCGAATTTAGGCAGCGGCTTTTCATAGAAGACAACGTGATCGATGTCCGAGAGTCTCGCATGCTGCTGTGACAGGCAGTAGGCAATAGCATGCACAGGAAACGCCGGGTCATGTTTGATCCTGGTGAACCGTTCTTCCTGTGCGGCCGCGACGATCTTGCCGTCTTCGAGCAGTGCGGCCGCGCTGTCGTGGTAATAAGCTGATATCCCGAGTACGCGCATGGTTAGAACAAGGTGTAAATGAACGGGGCCAGCACACTGCCCTGAGCAAACAGCAGCAGGCCGCCGACCGTCACCAACAGGAGGACGATCGGAACGAGCCAGAATTTACGGCTCTTTCGCAAGAACTTAAACAGGTCGATGAGAATTGACATATGAGGGGCGGAGGCTCGGCGTCTAGAACTGCGCTGTCATGTCAGGCTGATCCTCGTCGCGCTGGCACCAATACGTGGAGCCGCTGACGGGCCGCAGCCGCAAGGGGTCATGTCTGAAAAGCCGGAGCAGAATCCCAGCCGGTGTTATTACAAGGAAAAAGACAATTCCCAGTACGATGGGGTTGACGACTAAGCCCATCAGGAAGCCCAGAAGCAACCAGGCTCGTTTCGGATAGGTGAGTGAGGACGGGGCGAAGAGCGTCAGGAGCAAAAGCACTCCGGCGAGCCCTACCCATTCCCACCGGACACCGCCGCCGCGAAGCATGCGGACAAAGCCGAGCACCATACAAGCGGCGCTCATCATGAAGCCGAAACTCCGGTTGGACGCTTCAGACTGCTTCAGTTGCGTCTGAAATCTAGCAAATAAATCGGTCAAGGGTGTTAATTATAACACAGTAAATACCGCCTCCATTCTTAAACTCGAGCGGTGGCCCCCTCGTCATCGTCCGTGCCCTTCGTTACGCCCTTGTATCCTTGTAAGTTGCCTTCGAGTAACCTGCCTCCGACTCAACACCACAACGACGAAGCGCAGTCCATCGCGGTCAAACGCGCTCAGGTGGAGTTTCACAACTTCGCCTCGCTTGGAGAGCCGGACCGGGCCCGCCGCGTTTACCTGGAAGAGAACGAGCGCCGCCGCACCGTGATCGCCAAGCACCGCGACTTCATCGGCGAACTCTCGCCCTTCCTCGAAATCGGCGCCAACGCGGGCCACTCCAGCTACATGCTCGCCAATGAATTCGGCGCCGCCGGTTTCGCCCTCGACATCTCTGCCGACTCGCTGCGCCACGGCGTTTCCCTGATGGACACGTGGGAACTGTCGCAGGCGCCGGTTCGGGTGGCCGGCGACGCGCTGAATCTGCCTTTCCGCGACGGGTCGCTGCGCACGGTCTTCGCTTTCCAGATGCTGAGCCAGTTCATGGATATCGAGGCCGTGTTTCTGGAAGTGAAGCGGGTGCTCGCGCCCGGCGGCGTTTTCATCTTTGCGGAGGAACCTCTGCGCAGGCGCTGGTCGCTGCGGCTTTACCGGTGCCCCTATCGCGAAAACATGAGGCCGTGGGAGAAACTTCTCCACGACAACGGCTTCCTCGGGTACTTCGTGCGCGACGTCATCGGCGCCCATCAGGAAGAGAGTTTTGGGATTCGCCAGAATCACCGCTTGGAACTGCGGCACTGGGACGCACTGATCCGTAAACATTTCGTGGAGTACGAGAGCGAGATCTTCGTGCCGCGGCGCGGCCTTGGTGAGACCCTGGCGGCGAAGATATCGGGCTCCCAGTGGTCGCTGGCCCATCGCCTGGGTGGAACGCTCTCCGCGATGTGTCGCAAGGAAGGCGTGGCTGCGGAGAACGCCAGCGCGCCCTGGGAAAGTCGTTTGCGTTGTCCGGATTGTTCCGCGGCCCTCCGCGTCGCCGAGGCGGAGACGCTCCGCTGCACGGCCTGTGACTATGCGGCAGCCAACGAAGGCGGCGTCTACAACCTGCTGCGTTCGGTGGACAAGAAAGAACTCTACCCGGGCGACCGGCACGACGTCATCGATTTCACGCTGCCTGGACACGAAGCCCGTCTCGGCACCGGCTGGTATGCGCTGGAAGGTGTATACGGCAATAAGTACCGCTGGATCGGCGGTCAGGCCACGGCAACACTGAGGCCGGCGACCTCCGGACCCAAGCGCCTGCGGATCCGGGGACACGCGAGTGAACACCTCTTCGCGCAAGGCTCCACGCCAAAAGCCGTTGCCACCGTGAACGGAGCAGTGGTGCGCGAATGGCAGATCGACCGTACGGGGCTTTTCATTCTGGAAGCAGACGTTCCCGACGCTGCTGAATATCAGGTGACGATCCAGATCACGCCGGCGTGGAAGCTCCCGCCTGACGAACGGGAACTCACTGTCACGCTGAGCATGATTCGTTTGACGCCCCGGGATTAGCCGGCCCCGGGTTAGATCTTGCTGAGGTAGTCGAAACTCTGCTTCAGGCTGACCAGGGGATCGCCCGGGGTCTGGTCCTGTTCCACGAAGTAGTGTTTGACGCCCGCGGCAGGGGCGGCCTTCAGGATGGCTGCAAAGTCGAGCGATCCGTTGCCGACTTCCTTGAACGCGCTCTTCTCGACCGTTTCGGTGTACTGCACCGGCTGATCCTTGCCCTTGTCCTTGAGGTGGAGCAGCGCGACGCGGCCCTTCCATTCTTTCAGCATCTCCACCGGGTCGTGGCCGGCGACGCTCACCCAGAAAATGTCCATCTCAAGGGCGACCAGTTTCTTGTCGAGGCGCTCCTTGAAGATATCGATGGGACGCTCGCCCGCCTTGCCGGCGAATTCGAAGGCGTGATTGTGATAGGCGAACTGGAGTCCCGCCTTGTGGCAGGCCTCGCCGACGACGTTCATGCGGTCGGCAGTTTTTTTATAAAAGTCGGAGTCGCCGCGCGCCTTCGGGTTGATGTAGGCCATGGTGAAGTACTGAACGCCGGCCTTCTTCACGCTGTCGATGGCTTCGGCAAGCTCCACCTTCTTCAGTCCGTAGATCTCCCAGTCGCCGGTCAGCAGAGGCACTTCGACGTGGCACGAGACGGCCTTCATGCCGTGCTGCCGGATCAGGGGCAGCAGCGTGATCAGATCGGTCCGGCCAGCGCCTTCGATCTCTTTGTAGCCGATGTCGGCGATTGCCTTGATGATGCGCTCTGAATCCTTCATCAGCGTGCCGCGGACGGTGTAGAGCTGAACGCCCAGCGGCCGCTTCGACTGCGCGAAAGCCTGAGAAGCTCCCGCAAGCAGGGGCAGGGAAGAGGCCAGCAACTGGCGGCGCGTGACGTTGGGCAGGGTAGACATTCGGCTCTAGTTTATAAGATCCCTTCCACTGGAGTTGGGTTAACATATCTCTTCACTTACAATGGAGCTTTTATGCCAGTCTTTCGAATCCACCGTATGAAGGAAGTTCCGCGCGAGAGTTTTCGGTGGGCGCCTCACGTCTCCGGCATGGCCAACGTGAAGCCGAAGGACTACGAAGCTGCGGCAGAAGTGGACGCGGAGAGCGAATACGCCGCCTGGTGTCTGCTGCGCAGCTCCGGCCAGCCTTTGAATGTCGGCGATCTGCTGGAAGCCGGAAGCGGGGAACTGCGGATCTGCAAGTACGTCGGTTTCGAGGAGGCTCGCTGGATTTTGCCAGAATTGAAACAGCCAGAAGCGCAGCAGCCGGGGTTTGTGCCTGCGCCCCCGTCCGGCAGCCAGGCCGCGCAGGTTTAATCAGGGAGATTTGAATGCCAGTCCGGCTCGGCGACGATATCGACGATTTTTGCATCAAGTGTAAGCGAGTGATGAACCATCTTGTGGTTTCTATCCTCGGCGATGCACCCGCGAAGGTCCGCTGCAAAACGTGCTACTCAGACCATGATTTCCGGCATGAGCAGGCCCCCCCTCCGAAAGAGAAGAAGCCGCCGGTGCCCAAGGTTCTTGCGGCACTGCCCTCGGTTGATGTTCTGGACGAAGTTGTGACGGAAGAGGCCCAGGAACTATGAAGCTCTTTGTGACCGGAGGCGCCGGCTTTATTGGCTCCGAATTTATCCGCCAGTCAATTGCGGCGGGCGACAGCGTGGTCAATTTCGACAAGCTGACCTACGCGGGTAATCTCGACAACCTGGTTTCCGTGGCGGACAACCCGCGCTATTCGCTGGTGGTCGGCGATATCTGCAAAGCCGCGGACGTGGCGGAAGCGATGCCGGAGAAGTGTGACGCCGTCGTCCATTTTGCCGCCGAATCCCATGTAGACCGCAGTATTCTGAGCGCGGAAGAATTTGTTCTCACGAACGTTCTGGGCACGCAGGTGATGCTCGATGTCGCCCGGCACCGCAAAGCTGGCCGCTTCCTCCACATTTCGACGGACGAAGTCGGCGGCGACATGGAAGAAGACGAGTGGTTTCGCGAAGAGTCGCCGTTGGAACCCTCCAGCCCCTACGCGGCCAGCAAGACGGCTGCTGAACATTTCGTGAGGGCGGCGGCACGCACGTTCGGTCTTGAAACCATCGTGACCCGCACGAGCAACAACTACGGCCCGTTCCAGTTTCCGGAGAAACTACTGCCGCTGGCGATCTCGAATGCGCTGGAAGATCGCCCGATACCTGTGTATGGCGACGGGCTGCAAATTCGCGACTGGGTCCACGTGGCCGACAACTGCAAAGCGCTGCGGCTGGTGCTGGAGAAAGGTTTTGCCGGCGATACGTACCACATCGGCGGCGGGGATCCGATGACGAATCTGGAGGTGCTGCACATGCTCCTGCGGATTGTTGGGAAACCGTTGTCGCTGCTCACCACGGTTAAAGACCGCCCGGGTCATGACCGCCGTTACGCCGTTCACTTCGGCAAGATCACGCGCGAACTCGGGTGGCGTCCGGAGACGACGTTCGAAGCCGGACTTACTCAGACCATCGAGTGGTACCAGGACAACGCGCACTGGGTGGAGCGCTGCAAGAACGGCGATTACCGCAGCTACTACGAGACGCAGTACAGCCCGGCTGGCAGAGGCTAGGCATGCGGGCTCCGGCCATTTCACTGGTGGCGGTGGCGTTGCTGGCTGGTTGTGGCTCGTCTCCCGAGCCAGCGGCGGATCTTCCGAAGGCAGCCGTTGCAAAGAAGGTCATGGACCACACTCCGGCTCTGATGCAGGAGGGTCTGATCTCTTCGCGCGTGGTGCCGGAACATATCCTGGGTCAACCCAAACTGCCGGGCGGTTCGCTGGGTGAGTACGAAGTCAGGGGCAAGAAGTATCAGGCGTTCATCGTGGATGCCGATACCGACCAGGCCGCGGCGCTGCTTTTGTTCGACTTCAAGGCAGCGCTGAAGGATCCCGAATACATCTCGTACATGGGCGGCTACTTCGGCAGTGGCGGCAGGCAGAACGTCTACGTCTTCGCCAAAAAGCAGTATGTCGCTGGTATTGCCGGGCTGCCGATGGCAGAGGCTGATGGTTTAGCGCGAACTCTTGCTTCGCGTCTTCGCTAAGAGCAGCGCGGCGCCAGCCAGACTAAAGCACGGTGGAAGGTTCCGGGGCCTCAGAGCCACCGGCTACTTCCGCAGCTGAAATCGCTGAACCGTAAATCGGCTCTTCCGCAAATCTGATGATGATCATGGTGCCCGCCATTACTCCTGAAGTGGAAACGGCAGCAGCCTGCTTCGGAGCAGTGGGAACGCAGCGCGACCATACATTTGCCTCTTGATGAGCTTCAA
>JAOAPO010000508.1 GCA_025462945.1 Bryobacterales bacterium | reverse complement strand
GGGGCACAAAGCCGCTGTCGAACGCGCGATGGAACTGGCCAAAGCTGCCGGTGCGAAGCGCGTGGTGCCGCTGCCCGTGAGCGCGCCGTTCCATTGCCCGCTCATGACCCCGGCGCAGGAGAAACTGCGTGCCGATCTGGACTCCACCACATTCAGGGACCTCCGCGTACCACTGATCAACAATGTGGAAGCCCGCGAGATTACGACCGGAGCCGAGGCGAGAGAAGGCGTGTTCCGGCAGGTGCCGAGCCCGGTGCTCTGGACCGCATCCATGGAAGCTCTGGCTGCACGCGGTGTGGAGCGCTGGTTTGAGGTGGGTGCCGGAGCAGTCCTCTCAGGACTGCTCCGGACCATCGTAGCGGGCGCCAAATGCACGTCCTTCGGTGAAGCGAAAGACCTTGAAAAGCTGCGGCCTCAGCCCAGCATCTGAACCAGCGCCTGAATATAACCGAACGCGTAGGCGAACGCCTGCGCGCCCCTGGTATCGCCGGGAATTGAGGGTACGTGATCCGGCATCAGCATGTACTCATAGCCGACTTCCTGATACGTCTTGACTGCCTGGATCATGTTGACGCTGCCGTTATCGGGATACGTCTCCCGGAAGTTTCCGAACGTGCCTTCGATGTTCCGAAAGTGGACATTGAAAATCTTCTTGCGCGAGCCGAAGTAGCGGATCACGTCGTGGATTTCCTTACCCGGATCCTTCAGCATCTCTGAAACCGTACCCTGGCAGAAATTCAGGCCGTGATACGGGCTTTCATGCATCGCCACAAACTTTTTCAATCCGGCCGGACTGCCCAGAACCGTATGGACGCCGCGATAGCCGGCCGGTTCCGGCATGCCTGGATCATGCGGGTGACACGCCATCCGCACCTTCTCTTCGGTAGCCACGGGAACCACGCGCGAGAGGAAGTGATCGATCCGCTCCCAATACTCGTCGGCGCTCACTGCACCAGCCTCGGTGAGCTTGTCCTTGTCGGGTGCCTCGTCGTAGTTCCAGGAGCTGTAGGTGCTTTCGCCGCGACCCTTGGCGCGGGTCGGCAGCCGAACCACACCGAGGATGCTCATGTTGTACTTGACGGCCGGAATGCCCGCCTTGGCGCAGTTCCGAATCATCTGCTGGCACATCTCGATCAGCTTGTCGCGCTCGGGGTCTTTCCCGAGCATGATCGCCCCCATGGGAGCCCGCCCGATCGCCGCCGATGGCAGCGGCAGCGGCACCATATCGAGCGAAATGCCATGCTTCGCAACCCGCTCTTTCAGCTTCGAAAGACCGTCGACGGACCACGACTCGTCGAGCACCGTGCCCAGATCCGTACTGCAGATGTGGTTCACGCCCAGGGACGACAGCACCGACAGGACATCGTCCTGATGCGAATGCTGCGTCCCCACGTGCATCTTCGTTTTGCGCCTGGCGGACGGGGCCGGAGCCTTCGTCTGTGCGCTTGCCAGCTGGCCCGCCGCTAGAGCGGCAGTGCCAGCCTGAAAGAAACTACGTCGATCCATGAATCGTTGACTCCCGCCAAACAGAGTATCCTATCTGCCAGTCGCGCTGATCGCCAGATAAACATTGTTGGTCTGCACGCCGTTGACGAGCAGCGCCAGCGGCACTGCCGGACCGAGCGGAGTGTCGTCTGGAATCTTCACGTTCGCCTGATAGAGTCCGACCGCAGTCGGTGTCAGGCCTGTGAATTCCGAGTTCACTGTGGTCGGGCGGCCGCTGAAGCCGCCGCCGAAAGTTGCCGTTGCTCCGGCAATCCGCTGCAGCGGGCTCGATGAAGCAGCTTGCCCTTCCACCGCCACCGGGCTCGTAGTGCCGAAGCCGATGCCGTAGACGATGATCGTGTCGCCAGGCTTTGCGGGATGCGTCGCAAAACCAGGAACCACAGTTCCGGTCGGCAGCGTCAGGCTGCTGTCCGACGAATTGACGATCACGCCGTAGTTGCCGGAGATGAACGAAACGAAGTACAGCAGACGCGGCATCGCGCCGTTCACGTCCAATGTTCGGATGTTGCCGCGTTGGCCGTTCGAGACTACCTGAACCGTCGTCCCGGAGGTAACCGTATACGGTATCTGGAAGTTGATCTGGCCGGGAGACACGAAGTAAAGCGGAGCGGCCACGCCGCCGATCAGCACCTGAACGCCGCCCAGAGTCTTCGCCAGAGGCGTGCTGCTGTTCGTCGCCGCCGTACCGTCCGCAGCCAACTGGCTGCCGTAGATCGCCACGATGTCACCTGCCGACACAGCTTCCGCCGCGCCATTCGCCGCGTTCACCACGCCACCGGAGAGAATCAGCGGCTGACCCCTGGGTCCAACCACCAGTTGTACAGGCACGGATACCTGCGCATTGTTCGCGGCGTTGGATGCCAGAGTGATTGCGCCGTTGTAGATACCCTGCGCGAGACCAGCCGGATCGGCCGCGATCAGCACGCTGTTGCCATTCACAGTCCCCTTCAGGAAGGGCTGTGACCCCGTTGCGCTCGTTATCGAGAGCGAACCCGCGCCAATGTTGTTGAAGGTGACAACCGAGTACTGCGTCGCCCCGCCCACGAACGTGGACAGCCGGACCGTCGAGCTGTTATTCAGCTGAATGATCGGCGCCGAGGTCACGTTCATCGTCACGTTGATCGTCTTATTCTCCGCCGGAACGCTGGAGCCGGTGATCACAACCGTGCCGGTATACGTTCCCGTCGCCTGCCCCGCCTGCGCGGCCACCTGAATCAGCCAGGGCGCGTCGTTTTTGACGATCCCGCCCGAACCGCTCAGGAACGTCAGCCAGTTACCGCCCGACGTGGTCGATACCGTACCTTTTACCCCTGTGCCGGTAGTAAATACCTGAAACACAGACGTGGAGCCAACGCTGCCGGTCGGCGTCACATATGCCGTGATTGACGACTGTACGCCCGTGGTGTTCACGGTGACCTTGATGTCCTGCGGCGCGTCCACCGCATTCGGATCACTGACCGTAACGAACTCTGTATAAGTTCCGGCCGCTACTGACGCCGTGTTCAAAGCGATGCTGATTGCGTAGCAGCCGCCACCCGCCTGCGGACAGTCCGCTTTCGCTCCGACTGTGGCAGAAAGCCACGACGCCGAGGCAGTAGCGCTCAGTGTCAGGCTGCCGTCGCCCAGGTTATACGCCTGGACGGTCTGCGTTGGGCCAGCCTGCCCGGGCTGCGTGTTTACCGGGCCGACCGTGGTCGCGCTCAAGCCGAGCCTGGGGGCGGCGCTCGCCACCGATGCCAGCGTCAAAACCAGTGCTGCTAAGACCTTTGCGTTCGTGAAGCTCATATACATTCCCGACCTTCCTGTCAGTGGATGAAGCCAATCTTCTTCAAGGTGGCCGCCGGTTCGGGATCATCGAACTGAAGCAGCATCGCCTTCTGGTAACCATTCTCCAGAGCGACTGCTGCTGGTGGTAAATCGAACGGAAACAACTTCCTTAGCACGTCCAGGTCCTTTGTCAGCGGGCCTTTTCCGGTCAGACCCGCTTTGCCCAGAAACCATCCGCCGAACTGCGGGTTTTCCGTCGCAACGCCGACGAACCGCGTATCCCCCCAGTTCATCGCGGCAAGCTTGCGTCCCGCCTCGAGGCAATGCATGCACTGCGGGTTGAAGAAGTAGATAAAGACCTTGCCTTCGCTCAGCGCGATCTTCGTGCCGTCTTCAGCCGTGATCGTGTTCGGCGCCTTCGTGCCGGTGTGTCTTGTGGCCGAGACTCCGTAGGAGACGACCGCGAAGACCGCTACAGCTCCCAGAATGACTGCAGCCGGACGCAGCCCTTCTGATTGCCGCGCCCACCAGCCCGCGAGGATCGCCAGCAACAACATGATGCCGTCGCCGATGAAGAAGCCCGGTCCAACCGCGCGCTTCACCCACGGGAAGCAGGAGCACTCGGCGCCCTGGAGTTCTTTGTAGTGGATGCCGATGAACACCATGAAGGCCACCAGCATCAGGCTCGTGATGATCGAGCCCCAGCGACGGAATCGAGGAATCAGCAAAAGAACAGCCGCGAAGGTTTCAGCAATGCCGAAACCAACCGCAGCGGGAACACTGAGGAATTCGGGTACCCGCGCCTGCGCCAGACGCACACCCGCACCGATCGGGTCGGTGGCCTTCCATAGCCCTGCCACCAGGAATACCGCTGAAATCAAAATCGCGGCGATCCAGCTCAGCGCTGATTGCCAGCCCTTACGCTCTCCGCCGGCGGAGAGTGCTTCTGTGGCCATATAGGGTCTAGTGTATCCGGAATACTGTTACAAACGTGGCGGACAACTCTACTTCTCCGCAAACCACGAGATGAACAATCCGTCCGGAGCGACATCTTCCCAGTAAGAGATGAACTCGCTTCGGACCGTTCTGCAATCCCGCGCCAGCAACGTCTCCAGTTCCTCACGCCTGAACCATCGCTCCCACGCGGGAGTCTGGAACCGCCCCCAGTGCTCCACATTCTTATCGATGATCACGAGTCTGCCACCAGGCTTCAGCACCCGGCACATCTCCGCCACCGCGCGATCGATCTCCACCGCATGCTCCAGAGACTCCGTCGCGTATACGCAGTCGAATGTTGAGGCGGCAAAGGGCAGCAAGGTCATCAGTGCTGCTACTCTTTCCACGCCCGCCGGAACACAGGCGAGCATGGCCTCCGAAATGTCCAGCCCTGTAACGAATACACCGGCGTTGCTCTCCGCCAACACCCGGGCAAACCGCCCTTTGCCGCACCCAACATCCAACACCCGTTTATCGGTCAGATCTCCAAAAAACTTTAGAAGAACCTGCACATGCTGAATACGAGGGTCGATCGTCGAAGGGAAATGCTCCTCATCGTGCGACGCCTGGTTGAAACTCTGGCGGATTTCGCGGCTCAGCTCCGGCGTCAGACTCTTCTCCAAAAGAACAGGAGCGCTCCCGGACTTCCTCCGAAAGCGCTCCCAAAAGTTCAGCTTCATCTGTCTAACGAAACCTACGGCCGCGTCAAGAAGATCGGCAAACCCATCTTGCCCGCATAACTCGGCCGGTACCGCTCCGTGTTGTACATGCTCGGGATATCCACCGCGCGCGGTCCCAAAGCCGGATCTGGAATCGGAACCGCCGCGTAACAGCCCCCATTGATCGCCATCATCAAACCATGCTTGCCCTCAGCAATCGTGTCGATCGCCATGCCCGCAAACGTCGACGCCACCATGCGATCCACAAAATCCGGAGCGCCGCTGCGAAGGTCGTAAGTCAGATCGCTGACCACCGTCTCTTCACCTGTCTCACCCTGAATCTTGTCAGCCAGGATCTCCGCAATGTTCATCTTCTTGCGGTGCCCGTACCCGTACGGACGGCCGTACTCCTTCAC
>JAOAPO010000502.1 GCA_025462945.1 Bryobacterales bacterium | reverse complement strand
TGTCGCATTCCGCGAAAGATTCGCTCAGGGCCGCCACGAGATCTGCCTTGGCGGTCTTGCCCGCGGCGCTGCTCGGTTTCCGCTGACCGTTGATGGCGGAACAGGTGCCCATCTGGTTGGCGATATGCGCCACACGCTGACCGAAGGTCTCAATGCCCTCGGCAGGCTTGAAGTTGTAATCGGCCTCCGGCATCTTCTCGGCGGCTTTGGTGAAGTTGGTCTTAATACGCTCGTAGCCGCTTTTAAGGGTAGCGGCGACCGAAGGCGGTCCGGCGGGCGGCGGCTGGGCTGCAACATAACCAGCTGCGCCGGCGATGGCGAGTACGGCAAAAATCTTTTTCATGTGGTGCGTCTCCTGAACGGTTGGAAGTATCTCCCTGGCCAGTTTATCGCGTTCTCATGAGAATTATGTTGCGCTGCAACACTTTACTCCTGAGGCCTCGCCATACATGACGGAACTGGAACGACGCAAATCAATCGACCTCGCCCTGATGGCGATGGACAAGCAGTTTGGGCGGGGCACCGTTCTGCGTCTGGGCGCCGACAATGCGGTGCCGGTGGAGGCCATTTCGTCGGGATGCCTTTCCATTGACTTCGCCCTCGGCGTTGGCGGTTTCCCGCGTGGACGTGTTGCCGAGATCTATGGGCCGGAATCCTCAGGCAAAACCACCATCGCGCTGCAGGTAATCGCGCAGGCTCAAAAGGCCGGAGGCGCGGCGGCCTTCATTGACGTGGAACACGCGCTGGATCCCGCATATGCCCGGAAGCTCGGAGTCGACATCGACAATCTGTTGGTCTCTCAGCCGGATTCGGCCGAGCAGGCTCTGGAGATCACCGCGGCGCTCGTGCAGTCCGGTGCCGTCGATGTCGTCGTGCTCGATTCAGTCGCCGCACTGGTACCGAAAGCTGAGCTCGAGGGGGAGATGGGAGATAACCACGTGGGCCTGCACGCGCGCCTCATGTCCCAGGCGCTGCGCAAACTCACCGGCGTTGTTTCGCGAACGAATACCTGCATGCTCTTCATCAACCAGATCCGCGAGAAGATCGGCGTCATGTTCGGGAGTCCCGAGACGACTACCGGCGGTCGCGCACTGAAGTTCTATGCATCCGTCCGCATCGACATCCGGCGCACGGGAGCCATCAAGGATGGCGAAGTGGTGATCGGCAACAGAACCCGCGTCAAGATCGTCAAAAACAAAATGGCCTCACCGTTCAAAGAAGCCGAGTTCGACATTCTGTTCGGCGAAGGCGCTTCCCGCGAAGGCGACCTCCTCGACATGGGCGTCTCGCGCAACCTGGTCGAGAAGTCCGGCTCCTGGTTCAGCTACAAAGGTGAACGCATCGGGCAGGGCCGCGACAACGCCCGTATCTTCCTCAAGGAGAATCCCGAAAAGGCTCAGAGGCTGGACGACGACCTGCGTGCGGCGCTTGGACTGAAAACCAAAACCAGAGCAGCAGCCGTCGCCTGATGAGTTCAAACCCTCCCAGCCGCCCATTGGTCATATAATGTGACTATGGCAGAAACCTACAAGCTCGCTGACGCCAAAGCGCGGTTTTCCGAGATCGTTCAGATGGCGATGCTCGGCGAGGCGGTCACCGTCACCCGCGAGGGGCGGCCTGTAGTGAAGATCGTTCCGATCAAGCCCGCCAGGCGCGTCCCGGGCACGGGTAAGGGCATAGTGATGTCGCCGGATTTCGACGAACCCCTCGAAGACTTCGCGGAGTAGCTCTAGTTGGCGGTTCTGCTCGACACCCACGTCTTTCTCTGGTGGTGCGCTGACTCTTCGGAACTCTCGCCTAAGTCCCGGCATACCATCGCGGCCAAGGACTGTTTCGTCAGCCTCGCAAGCATCTGGGAGCTGGCGATTAAGCTCAATCTTGGCAAGCTTGAGCTGCCCGCTCCGCTGGAGCGTTACGTGCCCGAGCAGATGTCCCTCAACGGTTTCGACCGACTCGAAATCGGGTTCCGCGCAATCGCTCGTTGTGCCACAATGCCGCGGCACCACTCGGACCCGTTTGATCGTCTTCTCGTAGCCCAAGCGCAGGAGGCAGCGCTGCCCATCGTCTCCCGCGACTCGCGACTCGACGCCTATGGCATCGAACGCATCTGGTGACCCTCCTCAAGGCCGAAGGTATAGAATTGTTCCCAGTTTCCCCTTAAATTTTCATTTAGGAACTTCGAACATGACCAGACGAGATGTCCTCACCGCTGCCGGTTCAGCGGCCCTGTTTTCTGCCGCCGCAGGCACCCTGGCGGCCGAACCCATCCCGAACCCGAAAGGACCACTCGGCATGGGCGGAGCACCCACCTCGTTCGGTGCCAGGCGAGCCGGGCGTGGCGGACGTCCCGGCGGTAGCCCCCGCGAGGCGAACTACGTAGCGCCGCCGTTTTCGGACGAGTTCTTCGACTACTGCCACAGCCTCGGCCTCGCTGGTGCCGAGATGGGCGATACCCCGACCGATCCGGCGGACATCGCCAAATTCAAAGAGAAGGTCAAGGCATACAACATGCACGTGACCTTCAACATCCCTCTGCCCCGCAACGCCGCCGATGTGGACCGGTTCGCCACCAGCGTGAAGACCGCGAAGGAAATTGGCGCTCATAGCCTGCATGCCGCCCTGACCGGTCGGCGGTACGAGGAGATGAAGAGCCTCGCGGAGTACACTGCCAGCTTCGAAAATAACCAGAAGATGGTCGCGCTCGCAACGCCCATCCTGAACCGATTCGAAGTTCGCCTGGCACTCGAAAACCACAAGGGCTGGGCTGCGGTTGAGCAGGCTGCCTGGATGAAACGCGTCAACAGCCCCTTCGTCGGCGTCCACTTCGACTTCGGTAACAACGTCTCCTTCATGGAAGATCCGATGTTCACGCTTGAAACTCTGAAGCCCTGGATCTTCGGTGCGCACATCAAGGATATGGGCGTAGCGCCGTATGAAGACGGCTTTTTGCTGTCCGAAGTGCCCTTCGGCGAAGGCTTCCTCGATCTGAAGAAGATGGTCGACGTCCTTCGCCAGAAAGACCCGAAGATGATCTTCGACCTCGAGATGATCACTCGCGACCCTCTCAAGATACCGATCTACACCGACCGATACTGGATCACGTTCAAAGAAACGCCGCCTCAGCAGGTGGCGAAGCTCATGGAACTGATCCAGAAAAAATCCTCCAAAAAGCCTCTGCCCACCACGACCGGGCTCGATCCGGCGGCACGCCTCAAGCTGGAAGAGGATTACAATCTCGCATGCATCCGCTACGCGCGGCAGAACTTGGGGCTATAGATGATTCACTTACGACGTACCTTCTTCACGAGCTTTCTGGCGCTGGCCGGGCTCGCCGTTGCTCACGCAGAGACCCCGGTCGAGTTCAGTTCCGAAGCTCGCTTCCAGATCGATCTGCATGTGCCCGACGCCGCGTTGAAAGCCTTGATCCCTAAAGGCTTCACGCTGAACGTCGCGGCTCAGGGTCCGGCCAAAGACTGCAATCTCCGGCTGGTATTCATCGACCGAGTCTCGATCAACGCTCCCGACGGTAAGCCTATTGGTAAAGGTGCGAACGCGCTGGCGTGGCTTGTCGCTCCCGTTAAGGATGCCTCCGGTGCCAACGCGCAGCTTGTGGTCGGTGGTCTCACCGCCGACCCCTCCGATGCCCCCGGGCCGTTCGGCGTCTACCTGCCCGCAGCGACCCACACGGTCCAGCGAACACTATCCAGCGGCTCCGGTGCGTCGATGGAATCGCAGGATTGGGTGCTTACCGCAGCCACAGGCGAGCGCCTTGAAATGCACATCAAATTCGAGCGCGGCGTCGGCAACAAGGGAAAGCCCTCTGACACTCGCTTCTACTCCGCGAAGAACCCTGAGTTCTACCAGATCTCGACTCAGGAGCAGGTCCTGGACATTCTCCGGAACACTACCACCAATCCCCCGGATCGCGTGAAAGACTTCTCGCTGAAAGCGGGCGGTGGCAGCTACGCCAAACTCTTCGACGGAACGGAAAAGGTTCTCAGCTGGGACAACATCATCTGGCTGAACCGTACCGTCCTGCAGCCGTAGCGTATAAAATAGCGAGTGGTGCGAGGCTCGGCAGCTGCCGCGAACATCATATGAACAAGATCACCCTCATAAAGGTCAGTCTGACTTTGGCGGCGGCAACGTGCGCCGTCGCCGCTGGCTCCAAATCGTCTCGCGACGGCGTTTTCACCAAAGCGCAGGCCACTCGCGGGCAGACCATCTACAACGAAGAGTGCGGCAAGTGCCATGGGCAAAATCTCAACGGCGGCGAAGGCGCGCCTGCCCTCTCCGGCAGTGAGTTCCTGGCCAAGTGGCAGGGCAAGTCTCTGAACGACTTGTTCGAAGTCACCCGTGCGACGATGCCAGCCGACGATCCCGGCCACCTTAGCCGACGCCAGACAGCCGATGTCATGGCTTACATGCTGAGCGCCAACGAACTTCCGGCCGGAGAGAAAGACCTCGACAGCTCAGCCGAAGCGCTCAAAGACATCAACATCGAAAGTAAGAAATAGCTCATCCGAAGCGTTACTCTGGAGTGAGTGCGCGTTGCTCTCATCTCGGACATCCACGGCCACCAGATCGCCCTCGAACTGGTCCTCGCCGAGATTGATCGCGAAGCCGTTGACCTGATCGTTTGCCTGGGCGATGTGGCGACTCTTGGACCCCGGCCTCTTGAGTGTATTCAGCTACTCCGCAGCCGGGCGATCCGTTCCGTCCTCGGCAACCACGACGCGTTCCTCCTCCAACCGGATCTGATCGAGCAGTATGCACCGCCGCCCCTCGTCGCCCGAGCCGTCGACTGGTGCCGCACTGAACTTCATGGCGACGACCTGACGTGGCTGCAGACCTTCGAACTCGAACTGGACGTTCCGATGGGCCAAGCCGGCACCGTGCGCCTCTTTCACGGCTCACCGCGATCGCACATGGAAGTAATCCTGGCCACCACGCCTGCTGACGAACTCGACGAGATGCTTGCCGGTCGCAGCGGTGCCGTGCTGGCCGGTGGGCACACTCACGTCCAGATGCTGCGCCAGCATCGGGGCCAGTTGGTGCTCAACGTCGGCGCGGTCGGTATGCCGTTCCTCGAAGATTTCCGTTCCGCGTCGCAGCGCAACGAAGCGCCGCGAATCATGCCGCACGCCGAGTACACGATCCTGAGCCTCGACCGGGGCCGGATTCAGGTGGATCTTCGTCGCGTGGCTCTGCGTGATGGCAGCAGCCGAAACGCCGTGCTTCAGTCCCAGATGCCGATGCGCGAAATGTTCGCTGCGCAGTACCTCTAACTCCCAGTCACACTCCCGATCACGAACGCGTACTCGAAGGCTTTCTCGCGCAGCTTTTCGTAACGTCCTGAAGGCCCGCCGTGCCCGGCACCCATCTGGGTCTTCAGCAGGATCGTCGAATATCCCGTGTTGTTCCGGCGTAGGCTCGCGATCCACTTCGCGGGCTCCCAGTACGGTACGCGCGGATCGTTCAGCCCAGCCGTTGCAAGGATATTGGGATACGCCGCTGCAGTGACGTTCTCGTAAGGCGCATACGAGCGGATATAAGCGTAGTCGGCAGCCGTGTTCGGATTGCCCCACTCCTCGTACTCCGTGACTGTGAGAGGCAGCGTGTCGTCGAGCATCGTGTTCACCACATCCACGAACGGAACGTGCGCAACCACGGAACGGAAAAGGTCGGGCCGCAGGTTCGTAACCGCGCCCATAAGCAGACCGCCCGCGCTGCCGCCTGCGATGGCCAGCCGCGCTGCCGCCGTGTACTGCTGCGCGATGAGGTGCTCGGCGCAGGCGATGAAATCAAGGAAGGTGTTCTTCTTGTGCCCGAGCTTTCCGTCTTCGTACCAGAGTCGCCCCATATCCCCCGACCCGCGGATGTGCGCGATCGCAAAAACGAACCCACGGTCCAGCAGACTGATTCTTTCGGACGAAAAAGCGGGGTCCGTCACAATCCCGTACGAGCCGTATCCATATAGATAGAGCGGCGCGCTTCCGTCCCGCTTAAACCCCCGGCGGCAGACAACCGAGATCGGCACCTTCACACCGTCATGCGACGTTGCGGTCAGCCGTTCGGAGACGTAGTTCGACGGATCGAAGCCTCCAAGCACCGCGTAGCGCTTCAGCAGGGTCCGGCTTCGCGTCTGCATGTCGTAGTCGTAGACGGATCGAGGCGTGGTCAGCGAACTATAGCTGAACCGGTATAAATTCGAATCGTACTCTTCGTTCGGCTCCGGCGAGAACGTGTAGGCGGGCTCGTCGAAGGTGACATCATGTTCTCCCGATCCGGCCATGACGCGCAGGCGCCTCAGCCCTTCCACCCTCTCCGTGACCACAAGGTAATCGGCGAACCCGTCCACCTGCTCGAGGGACGCGTTCGTGCGGTGCGCGATCACCTCTGTCCATTGCTCGGGTTGAGCCGCCGGAGCACGCAACAACCGGAAATTGCGGCCGTCTTCGTTGGTTCGCATGAAGAGGTGCGGGCCCTGATGCTCGACGTAATACTCCACATCCTGCCGCCGCTCCTGAATTCGAAAAAACGAACCCACGCCCGACCCGGGCGCACACCAAACCTCACTCGTTGTGTGGCTTCCGACCGTTAGAAAGAGGTACGCCCCTGACCGCGAACGATCAATGCCCACGTTGAACCGGCCGTCTGGCTCTTCGAAAACCAGCACCGGCAGTTCTGCCGATCCCGCGACACAGCGCCACAGACGCCACGGACGCTTGGTCTCATCCAGCGTCGTAAAAAAGAAGGTTTGGCTGTCGTTCGCCCAGGTCGCGGAGTAGTAGACACCTGCCACCTGACCGGGCATTTCCTCCCCAGTTCGCAGATCCCGGAAGCGAAGCGTGAATACCTCCGAGCCGTCAGTGTTGATGGCGTACGCCAGCGTGTTGCCGTCTGGACTCACATGGTGGAACGCGAGCGAGAAATACTCGTGCCCTTCTGCCAGGGCATTCCCATCGAGCAGCACCTGCTCGTCACCACCTCCGATCGCCTGGCGGCAGAAGATGCCGTACTGTTTGCCCTGTTCTGTACGCGTGTAGTATTGCGACTCGCCACGTCGCCACGGCACCGACGTGTCCGTCTCCTGAATTCGGCCCACCATCTCGACGTAAAGCTCATCCTGCAGCTTCTGCCATTGGGCCACGCGGGCCTCAGTGTAGCGATTCTCGGCTTCCAGGTACGGAATGGTTTCAGGATGCTGACGGTCCCGGAGGTAGAACCAGTCGTCGGTCACCGTCTCATCGTGTACGGTTCGGACATGCGGATGTCGGGGGGCCAGAGGTGCTTCCATATCTTTAGCTTGCACTTACAAAGGTTTACCGCACCCAAATGGCCCCGGTGCTAAATTTCAGATTGTGCGAATCTTAATCGTTGACGACGACGACGAGCTCTCCGGTATGTTGAGCGAGCTCCTGGTTCGCGAAAGTTTTCGGGTAGATACTCAAAACGACGGCCGCAG
>JAOAPO010000486.1 GCA_025462945.1 Bryobacterales bacterium | reverse complement strand
CAAGATAATCCTTGCCCTCGTTGAGATCCGGCGCAATGTAGTTAGCGGCGGCCGTAGGCGCCCACTGGTGATTGCGCAATGTGACATATACCGCTGAATTCGGACTTGTGTAATGTTGGTCGATGCTGCCGATCGCGGCTAGCGTCCCATCATTGTTTACGCCCGTGTTGTACACCTTTAGATTCACTGAACCGGCGAATCCCCACGCGGTGAGCGTGCCAAGAAGCACGAGTATTCTGACTGCCTGCATTTTATATTGCCTCCAATTGTGAACGCCATAACTGTCTGGCATTCGACGTCCGTGCGAGCAGGTTATCGGCCGAAGTAACTAGCCACGCACTGATTGGCGCTCAAACGTACGAAGACACACAAAATCTGCCGGCGCTGGCATTTCGGAGGGTGGCTCACTTACAGGAATTGCACGCGGCTCGCGCTCTCGTGCCAGGAAGCACGGGACAAATGGATACATGTGAACGGTATCTCACAACCAAAATGGTGCCCTATGTCATTTTGGTACTGTTAGTACTACCGGACGATCGCTGGCAGAACCAACGTGCGGTTAGGAAATTTCTTCATGGACTATCTCAAAATCCTGAAACAGTTACGCGCCGAACACGAACGAGTCTGTGGAACCATCGCTGAGTTTGAGAGCGCCCTTGAAGCGCTCAGTGGCACCAGTGCGGCGAACAGGCGCGTCCCGCATACCTGCCGGCAAAAGGCACCCGTCCGACAGCTTCCCGCGGCAAGCCTGAAGGGCAGATCCGCTATCAGGTAGTTTGGCGACTTTAGCCGCAGGATCAAGTAATCCGGGACAGCGCGCCGGCGCACGCGAGATCTACACCCCGGCAGCTTTCAGCGCCGACAGCACACGCGCGTCGCGGAACGGCACGCGCCGTAACCGAACGCCCGTCGCATCGAAAATCGCATTCCCCACGGCCGCCAGCATCGGCTTGCAAATCGTCTCGCCGCCGCCATAATGCGGCAGATCGGGACGGTTCGGATTCGGATCACCGTTCACCAGCACCACGTCGATCCTCGCGGGCGAATCCAGATGAGTCAGTGTCGGGTGCGAGGTCCAGTCAACGCTCGTCACCTTCTCGGTGTCGAACGTGACCTCTTCTTTCAACGCGCGGCTGAGCGAGTGCAGCATGCCGCACTCAGTTGTCCGCCGCAGCCCCTCCGGGTTGATCACCAGACCGCAGTCATGCGCACACACGAGGCGCCTGACCCAGACATGACCCGCCCGCCGATTCACTTCCACCTCGGCGATCTCCGCCACTACAGTCTGGCTGCGGAAGCTATACGCAATGCCCCGCCCCGTGAGTATCTCCCCGGAGCCCACCCGCTTCGGCGCTGGTCGCGCGTCCCAGCCATAGGCCTCTGCCGCAGCCTTGACGCAGGCAATCGCACGAGCCCTCTTGAAACCGCTGTCGTCGCCGGTGCCTGAGGTCAGCAGCTTCATCCGGAACGCCACGGGATCGGCTTTCGCAGCAGCCGCCATCTCATCAATGAACGACTCCGAGGCAAACGTCACCTGCGGCCCGTTCGGGTCCCGCAGATTACCTGTGCGCAGTGGCGTCTCCCAGATCAGCGGCAGGCCCACTACATGCGAGACCATGCGGCGATTCGGGATGGCATAGCTGTCGTCCGGCACAGCCCCGCCCCCTCGATTCGGCGGCGACTTCCGCGTGCCCATCAACTGCGATATCAGCACCGTCTCGGCTTCGTTATACCCCACGTGATTGTGGTCGCAAGCCTGCGACTCGTACTCGAACGCGATCAGGTTGCCCTGCGCATCCAGCCCGCCCCGCAGCTTACACGCGAACGCCGGACCTTTCGTATCCCAAGCCGTTTCTTCGTGGCGCATCCACTGCACGCGCACCGGCCTGTTCAGCTCTTTCGCCAGCCAGGCCGCCTCGAAACCGGCATCGTCCGCGGCCGTCCGCCCGAAGCCCTGCGGACCTTCCATCCAAACCACACGCACGCGGTCCCGAGGCATGCCCAGAAATTTTGCGATGCCGTCACGCATGCCATACGACTTCATGTCGTTCGAGTAAATCGTCATCTGACCGTTCGATGGGTCGGCCATGGCATGAGCAGGAGCCAGCGCCGTATGGCCCTGAAACGGGATCTCATAGTCGGCCTCCAGCACCCTGGCCGCACCGGCCAGCGCAGCCGCGCAGTCGCCGAGCGTCACAGGCCTGCCGCTGGAAGTCGGCGTCGCCGCGCGCATGTACCTGAACAGGTCTTCCGACGCCGGGAACGGCGCGGTGTCCGGCTTCTGCCAGTTCACCTTCAGCTGTCGCGACGCGGCAATCGCCTGCTCTTCACGCTCGCAGACCACAGCCACGTAATTGCCCTTGCTCACTACCTTCACGAAGCCCGGCAGATTGCGGACCGAGCTCTCATCGATGCTCACCAGCTTCGCGCCCGCTACGGGCGGCTTCACATTGCGCGCATGCACCATGCCGGGCGCCTTCATGTCGACCGCCCACTTCAGCGATCCATCCACCTTCGGGGGAATGTCGTAACGCTGCGGAGATTTGCCAACAAGCTTGAGTTCCTGCACCGGCTTGACCTTCGCCGTGCCCGTCGTCGCATTGACGTCTCCTCCCGTCAGAGCAACGTTGAACCGCCTGCCACCGATCAGTTCTCCGTAGGTCACCTTCTTCGAAGGCTCCGCTTTGACGCTCACGACAGCATCAGCCACCGTTAACTGGCCCACCGGCACGCCAAGCTTCTGCGAACCCATCTCCAGCAGCACGCGACGCGCTTCCGCCGCCACGCGCCGCATCGGCCAGCCATCCACCTGAATGGCGTCGGAACCACCCGACCCGCCCTGGTCGACAGTGGTATCGGTACTGCCCATGATCAGGTTCGTCTTGTCGTAGGCGATGTCGAGTTCATCGCACATCATCTGGCGGAAGGCCGTGCCCGTGCCCTGCCCGCAGTCGGTCTTTCCCACATGGAACGTGGCCGTGTTGTCCTGGTGAATAACGATCCACGAATCCAGTTGCCGGAAGTTTGGGTCGGGATAAGGCCCTGCCGAGCCCTGCGCGAATGCCGGCGGCGCAATGGAACTGAAGCTGACCGCCAGCATACCCGCGCAGCTCAGGAAATTCCTTCGCGATAGTTCCTGCTCAATGTGCGGCGGAATCTTCGTCAGGTCGCTCATGCGCGTGCCTTCGCCGCGCGTTTGATCGCGGCCTGAATGCGGTAATAAGTCATGCAGCGGCACAGCGTGTTAGCCATGCCGGTGCGAATCTGTTCGTCGGTCGGGTTCGGATTTTTGTCCAGCAGAACCTTTGCCGTCATGATCTGCCCGTTCTGACAGAACCCGCACTGCGGCACCTGCTCGTCAATCCACGCCTGCTGCACCGGATGCAGTTTCCCGCCTACCGCGAGCCCCTCCAGAGTAGTTACTTCGTCCCTGATCGCCGACGCCGGCGTGATGCACGAACGGACGGCGTTGCCTTTCACAATGACCGTGCACGCACCGCACTGGCCCGAACCGCAGCCGAACCGTGGCCCCTGCAGACCCAGGTCGTTGCGCAGTATGTACAGCAGCGGCGTCGCGGGGTCCACATCGACCGTGTGCGTGTTGCCGTTCACCTTCAGGGTCATCTGGTCTCCGGATCAGTCTTCAGCATGCCGCTGGTGTTCCGCTTCGGCACCGCGCCAACCTGAATCGTGGTCACCACCTGCAGCGATTTGTTGTCCACGACCACCGTTGCGTCCCGGCCGGCCACAGCCACGTACAGGCTCTTCCCGTCAGGCGGAATCGTCAGCCACTCGGGATGCAGCCCGACATCTACCACCTTCAGCAGCTTGAGGTCGGGCAGCGAGTACGCGGCTACGTAGTCGTAGTACTTGCTGGTCGCCCACAGCAGTTTGCCATCGGGAGTGATCGCGAGACCATGCGAGGGCGAGCCCTGCAGCCCCTCTGTCTCGCGCTCGTGCCCCTTCGGTTCCGGCAGCGTCACGCGCCTGACTTCCTTCCGGCTTGCGAAGTCCACCAGCACGAAACCATGAAAGTCGGAAAGCTGCACGATGATCTCTTTGGTGGAACCATCGGCGTTGCGGGTGAACGCCATCGGCCGGATACCGGACTCCATCGGCAGCGCCCAGGCCACCGTGTCGGTTGCCGTATCGATTACGTTGATGGTCTTCGCATCGATCGAACCCGCCGCCGCGTACTTGCCGTCTGGCGTCACATAGACGTTGTGGATCGTGCCCTTCACCGCAATGCTTTTCACCTTCGTCATCGACGCCACATCGACCACGTCCAACGCACCCGGCGCTTCGCGGATGGCGACATAGACCTTCTTCCCGTCCTTCGAGACATCAAGGTTATTCGGGCGTCCGCTCAGCGGGATTCGTTTCGTCACCTTCAGCGTCTTCGCATCCACCACGTCAAGTGCGCTCAGCGACTCGTCGGTGATGTAGATGTTCGCGCCATCCGGCGAAATCGCCACGCCATGCGGCACTTCAATGTCGCTGATCACGCCGACTACCTTGTTGGTCGCAGGATCGATCACATGGATGTTGTCACCCGCCGCGTTCGTCTGCAGGACGCGAGCGGCCGCGCCCCAGAGCGGCGCACTGGCAATCAAAAGGGCGAGAAGTACTTTCTTCATTTCGAGCCTCCGGTCGTTTCACCGCGAACCCACGCGGCCAGGGTCTGCCATTCAGGATCGTCCTGGGATTTCCAGTGCTTGCCACCCGCATGGAATCGATCGCCGCCTGCGGCTTCCAGAAGCGGATGCCGCAGCAGCGGACTCTTCAGCGGTTCCCCCGGCTTGACGAACTGCTTCCAGACCTCATAATTGGCGCGCGACTGAGCTTCCGTCCAGGTTCCGCCTGCGGGCACCGCCTGCAGCGGCGGCGCGCCATGGTCATGGCAGGTAATGCAGCGTGCATGCCCCGGACGCTTTTTGAGAAAGATAGGCTGCACCCGGTCACGGAAGAAGACATAATCCGGCTGCGGGGCCGGAGCCTGGGCGAGCAGAGCGAGAATGACGACGGTAGCGAACATGGTGATGCCGTCATTTTATACGCGTTTGAAGCATTGCACCATACTGAAACGTTTCATTTCGGCCGATGAACTGGTCAGCGGAGCGTTGAGGCACGGGGGTTCTTCCTTAGGCGCGATGGCGATAGCGTCGCTTGGTGGCGCTCGCGTCTAATCGGTAGCCGTTCGCGTTGTTCTGCTCCGCAGCTGAAACTGCACCTGTGAAGCACTCACGCTCGTCGTCCTGGACGGCGTCAATTGCTCCAGGCGCAACAGACGCGGCTAAAGCCCCCGTCGAAAGGTATTCGTGATCTTGTGTTGCTACCCCGATTTCTGCACATAACCTGCGGTCAGAAGAACAATCTTTATGGCGTCGGACCGTAGCAGGGCTTAAAGGTTGAACGAGAACGATTCGCCCAGATATACCCGACGGACTTCAGGGTCGTTCGCGAGGGCTTCCGGACTGCCGGAGCGAAAGATCTTACCGGCATTGATGATGTACGCCCGGTCCGTAACCCTGAGCGTCTCAAGGACGTTGTGATCGGTCACGAGGATGCCGATTCCGTCTTTCTTCAGGTCGAGGATGATGCGCCGCAATTCCAGCACCTGGATTGGATCGATGCCCGAGAATGGCTCGTCCAGCAGGAGGAAACTGGGGTCGATCGCCAGTGACCGGGCGATCTCCACGCGCCGCCGTTCACCGCCCGAGAGCACGTAGCCTTTGCTGTTCCGGACCGTACCGAGCCCTAATTGCTCAATCAGCCGGTTCATCTTGTCCCGCCGGTCAGCGCCCGACATCCGGCGCGTCTGCAGGATCGCCATCAGGTTCTCTTCCACGGTCAGCTTACGAAAGACCGAAGCCTCCTGCGGCAGATAGCTGATACCCCGGCGAGCGCGCTGAAACATGGGCATATGCGTCAGGTCGACGCCGTCCAGCATCACCTTGCCCGAGTCGGGACTGATCAGCCCGACGACCATGTAGAATGACGTCGTCTTCCCCGCCCCGTTCGGTCCGAGGAGCCCCACGATCTCGCCCTGCGCCACGCTGAGCGACACGTCGGCCACAACGCGGCGTCCTCGGTACGATTTACAGATTTCAGCGGTTTCGAGGATGGCCATCAGGGCTTCTTCTTGCGCAGCAGTGAGCGGACGGGCTTACCGGGGACGCCATCGACCAGCAGACGTTCATCCTCCGTGTAGTAAGTGATCGTATCGCCCTGACTGTTTCCCCTGACTGTGTCTTCGAGGGTGGGTTCGCCGCCCGAAAGCGTGATCTTTCCCTCTTCTGTATAGTATTCCGCGTGCTCGCTTCGCCCGGTCTTTCGGCGTCCCGGCATCACCTTCGTGATGTTTACCTTGCCGTCTGCGATCGCGTGGTGGATGCGGGATTCGGCACCTGATTTCTCGTCGTTCAGGAAGGCGGTCAGGTCCGCACTGTCGACCGCCATGTTGCCGCGCCGGAAGGCCACGCCGCCCGTGTAGGCCGCCTGCCGGTCTTTGTCGGTGTAGACGAGCTTCTGCGCTCGCACCACCGTCGCGATCGGCACGCCTGCGACTCCGGGCTTCTTCTTGTCCTGAAACTGCGAGATCACCTTGTCCGTTGCGACCAGGGAGCGAGTGGCACGGTCGATGTCGATGCGATCCGCCTGTATCCGGTTCGACGCCTGCCAGAGCACCGCGTTGCCGATGTAGTGGATCATCTGGTTGCGGTTTGCGGAGATGACCCGGTCTGCCAGTCCCTGAGTCGGCTCGTCTTTGTCGAGCATGTCGGAACCCGCGGTGACATCGCCCGTCTTCTTCGCTTCCGGCAGGCGCGTCGTCTGAACATGGCCTTTGGCGTCGAACTCGCCGGACTCCTGCTTGATTTCGATGTAGTCGCCGGCCGTTGAGCCGGATTCGTCAGCGAACCGGGCGTTGCCGTCGAGCACCATCAGGTCTTTCTCGTTATCGAGAGAGCCGCTGTTGGCCTGGGCTTTGCGGCTTCCCTGGTCGTAGCGGAAGTCGCCCGACTGCTTCATGGAACGGATCTCGGCGTTCTCGTCGAAGACCGCGTCCAGCACTCGGCTGCTGGTGCGCGAGACCGGCAGCGGAGGCCGCTTTGCCTTCGCGTTCGCGCCGTTCTCGGCAACCGTCGGGAAGGTCTCGGTGACCGCGTTGTTGGCGTGGAAGGCCTGGATCACGTTCTTCGGGCCGTACCGGATGTCCATGTCGCTCGACCGCAGGATGCGCTTGTGGCGGTTGGCGACAGAGGGCACGAACTCGACCACGGCTGCCGCCGGAGCGTTGACCCGGTCCACATCCTTGCCCCCCGGCTTCATGAACAGGTTTAACGTCTCCGACTGCAGGATCTTACTGTCGCCCACCGTCGGCACGGATTCGATCTTCGCGGCGCCTTTGGCGATGGCGCTGGAGAGTTCGCTCTCGCCAGTCTGCGTGTTGAAGAAGAGGTCCACCGACTGGCCAGCCATCGTGGTTGAGGCCCCGTTGCCTTTGGTGGTCAGCCTCGCGCCGCCGGTGCCATTGAGCTTCTCGATCTCGCGATCGGCGGTGTACTGAATCCGGGCCGCGGGCGCGCTGTACTCGAGTTCCCTGCCCGGTCGCTTGTCATGGCCGGTGATCTGGGCCGCTTCCACGAAGTCGAGCTCTTTCTCTTTCAGGTGGACCGTGGAGGCCGCGGCGGTCATCAGGGTGTCACCCTTCGTCAGCTTCGACCAGGGACCGAGCTGGATGATGCCCTCCGCCTCGTTGTAGGTCAGTTCGCCGGCCTCTACCTTCATCGGCTGCGCGCCCGGGGTCTTGCCCCTCAGGTAGAGGCTGACGCCGCCCTGCAGGTGCAGTTGGTGATTCTCAGGGTTGTACTCGGCACCCACACAGACGCCGTCCCCGCCCGCGAAGGTGAAAGCCACGGGCTGCGTGGTGACGGCCTGCCCTGACTGGCTGTCGAAGTTTATGCCGGCCGCCTTGATGGTGGTCAGGGTCTGCGGCAGCTCGCCTTCGGCCGGGACGCCAAGGGTGATCTCGGCCTCACCAGGGGCGACCAGCTTATTGTCGCCCGTAGAGAATTCGGCTTTCAGGCTGCGGACGCGATCGTAGTGCTTCGCGTCTTTCGTGTACAGCCGGAGCTCTACCTTTTCAAGCTCGGTGCGGTTGTTGTCCCGCAGCGTGGAGTGCTCGGCGCTGATCTTGACGGCGGGCCTGCCGTCAGCACTCTGGGCCCACTCGTAGTTGACGGCGTCGCCAAGGATGCCGGTTGCCAGCGACGGCGGGGTCGCCCGTTCACTCCGGCGCGAGACGGTTCTCTGGTTGCGGTAGATACCGAACAGGCCAGCGGTAAGGACGAGAATGGCCGCCAGCAGCAACCAGCGAAGACTACGCATGGAATTCTTAGTTTAGCGTCGGCAGTTTAGCGTCTACTCTTTGGCCATATTCCGCTTCGCCCGGCGAAGCAGGAATTCGACCCGCATATCGGCGTCCGGATGCGAGTCGACGGAGAAATGAAGGTCGGGAACGCGGCGGAGGTTGAGCCTCGAAGCCAGTTCCAGCTTGAGGAAGTTCCTGGCGTGGTCAAGCGCCTGGAGAACCTTTTTCGACATGTCGGAATCGACCGACACCTTCACGTGGGCGTTGCGCATATCGGGCGCTACGTCCACCATGGTGACGTCGACATCCTCGAGCCTCGGGTCGTCCATCTCGAAGCCGATGATTTCGGCGAGTTCTTCGCGAACCGCCTCCGAGACTCGTCTTGTTCGATTTTCGTCCATAAACTTACAGCCATTCCCGGTCGACCCGAAACAGCATGGGGCCCAACTGCGACTCCGCCTCGCGCTCGACGGCATCGAGCACCCTGGCGGCGAAATCCTTACTGGGAGACACAACAGCGGCGGCCAAAACCGCGCTGTTGTGCAAGTCCATATCGTCGATCTCAGCGATCGAGATGTTGAACTTCTCCCGAAGGCGATCCTTCAGACTCCGGACTACGTGGCGTTTCTCTTTGAGGGAGTGCGCATACTCGATGCGCAACTCCATCGTGAGAACACCGACTACTGCCATTTGGCGTTAGACTGCTTCCGGAGCAACCCTCTGCATGACGTACCCTTCGATCAGATCGCCCTGATGCAGATCGTTGTAGTTGTCGATTGTGATACCGCATTCCATACCGAAGCGGACTTCGCTGGCGTCGTCTTTGAAGCGACGCAGCGAGCTGATCTTCCCGGTATGAACCACGACGTTGTCGCGGAGGATGCGGACCGAGCAGTCGCGTGAGATGGTACCTTCGATGACGAGACAGCCCGCCACGGTACCGATCTTCGAGACCTTGAAGACTTCGCGAATCTCGGCACGACCTTTGTACTGCTCCTTGTAAACGGGAGCGAGCATGCCGGTCATGGCCTTCTTAATTTCATCGATGATTTCATAGATGATCGTGTGAAGGCGGAGATCCACTTTCTCGCGTTCGGCGAGAGCGGAAGCATTGCGTTCCGGGCGGACATTGAAGCCGATAACGATGGCTTCGGACGCGACCGCGAGATCGATATCCGATTCGTTAATGGCGCCGACGCCGGCACGGAGGACCCGGATGGTGACCTTCTCTGTGGACAGCTTTTCGAGCGTGTCGCGCAGAACTTCGGCCGAACCGGCCACATCGGTTTTGAGGATGAGCGGCAGTTCTTTGACTTCGCCTGCCGCCATCTGCTTGTGGAACTGTTCGAGCGTGATCCGACCGCCCTTACCCATCGCCACGGCTCGAGCCTTCTCGGTACGGTAAATGACGATCTGCTTGGCCTTGCCGAGGTCTGTGACGACCTGGAAGCTGTCGCCGGCTTCCGGCAACTCTTCAAGACCGAGGACTTCGACGGGCATGGACGGACCCACTTCTTTGGTCTGCTCGCCGAGGTCGTTGAGCATAGCGCGAACGCGACCGAAGACGGTGCCGCAGATGAAGTGGTCGCCAACCCGGAGGGTGCCGTTGCGAACGATGACGGTTGCCACCGGACCACGACCGCGATCGAGTTTGGCTTCGAGGACGGTCGCCATGGCTGGACGAGTGACGTTGGCCTTGAGGTCGAGGATTTCGGCCACGAGGAGAATCATTTCGAGCAGGAGTTCGAGGTTCTGGCCGGTGCGGGCAGAGACCGGGACCATGACAACATCGCCGCCCCAATCTTCGGCCAGGAGGCCGCGATCGGAGAGCTGCTGCTTGATACGGTCCGGCTGAGCGTCGGCCTTATCGATCTTGTTGATGGCGACGATGATCGGGACCTTAGCGGCCCGAGCGTGATCGATGGCTTCGATGGTCTGCGGCATCACGCCGTCATCGGCGGAGACCACGAGGACCACGATGTCAGTAACCTGAGCACCGCGGGCACGCATGCGGGTGAACGCTTCGTGACCCGGGGTATCGATGAAGACGATCTTGTTGCCGTTCTTCTCGACGTGATAGGCACCGATGTGCTGGGTGATGCCGCCGGCTTCGCGACCCGCCACGTTGGCGGAGCGGATGGAGTCGAGCAGCGACGTCTTACCGTGATCGACGTGGCCCATGATGGTGACGACGGGCGGACGACGGGTGAGATCGCCGGAAACTTCGGCGACTTCGACGTCGAACATGGCTTCTTCTTCGTAGGTAACGGTCGAAGTGGAGGCGCCAAATTCACGGGCGATATCGTTGGCGAGCTTGCCATCGAGAGTCTGGTTGATGGTGGCGAAGATGCCCCGGTCGACCAGCTTCTTGATGACGAAGTTTGCCTTCACGTCCAGCTTTTCGGAGAGCTCCTTGACGGTGATGCCTTCCGAAATGGTGATGTCGCGATTGATGGGCGGGGGGGCCGCCGTCTCGCGGCGCGAGGGCCGCAGGAGCTTTTCGTGGTCTTCCCGGTGGCGCTGACGCGGGCGGCTCTGGTGCTGGAAGCCGGGCCGGCGGGCCTGATCGGGCGCTGGAGGAGGTGCGCCGGGAAGGAGCGGACCGCCACGCGAGGTGGGGTGCATCGGCCGGGGACCGCCGGGGCGATAAGGACCGCCGGGGCCGCCGGGGCCCATGGGCCGGGGACTGCCAGGACCAGCGGGTCCGCGGTTCGGCATGGAGGGCTGGCCGGGACGAGCGGGTCCCTGATAGAGAGGCTGACCGGGGCGCGGGGACTGCGGGCGCAACGGGATGTTGGCTCGCGGCGGTGCTTGCCCGGGCATGGGCGGACGCTGCTGCTGTTGCTGCGAGAGCTTGGCGGCGAGGTCAGGACGCGGCGGAACTGTGGGGCGTGCGGCGGGCTGGCCGGCGAGCGGCGGGCGGTTGCCGGGGGCTGACTGCCCGGGTTGACTCGGGGGCGTGAACTGGCCCGGGCCGGCGGGCCGACGAGGAGCGATGGGCGTCCCGGCGGAGGGCTGCTGTTGAGCTGGCGGACGGGGCCCGGGGGCTCCAGGGGCGGCGCTGGGCCGTGGCGGAGGCGCGATGGGCGCAC
>JAOAPO010000477.1 GCA_025462945.1 Bryobacterales bacterium | reverse complement strand
TATTCCAGGCGTTGACGATCTGCGCCGAGTAGCCCTGAATCAACTTCGCTGTGTTCGAGTCGCTGGCGTCGACCAGCATTTGCACCTGTGCAACGCCGCCGCGCGCCAGTTCCCTGCCGAAGTTTCGGTCGATCAGCAGCACGGCGCGTGCCTTATTGGCGGTGAAGGCCTCGTCCGGAGGCTTGGAGACCGGCCACGACACGACGTGGAACATCAGTGAATTGCGGAAGGCATCGAGGAAGGAGCGCGAGGCCGCGGAATCGTCGAGGTCCTGCACGACGAGCGGCAGTTCTCTGACGGACAGAGAAATCGAAGTGCCGAGCAGCATCAGCAGGCCGAGCGGCAGCAGGATGGCGAGTGCCAGAGCCAGACGGTCGCGGACGATCTGAATGAGTTCTTTTCGAGCCTGCGAGAGGATTCGCCGCATTACGCCGCCAGCCTTTCTTCACGCTTCGCTTTTTCCACGACCGCGATGAACACGTCTTCAAGGGACCACGGGATTTCACGCGCATCCTTCACCTGAATGCCCGCAGCCTGGAGTTTTGCGGCGGTGTCTTTGATTGACGACTCCGCGTCGCCGTCCGTGATGTTGTGGATGCGATCGCCAAAGAGCGAAATGCGCCAGCGGTCAGTGTCGCTACGCAGCAGGTCCGCCGCACGCTGTGGCTCCGAGGCGACGGTCTCAATAAGGTGCCCTTCCTGAGCGTCTTTCACGCCTCGCGGTGTCCCTTCAGCCACGATGGAGCCGGCCACCATGAAGCCGAGACGATTACACTGCTCGGCCTCTTCCAGATAGTGGGTGGTGACCAGGATGGCGGTCCCCATGTCGGCCAGTTGGTTGATCATGCGCCAAAAGGCGCGACGGGCGAGTGGATCTACGCCGGATGTTGGCTCATCCAGGAAGAGAACGCTGGGCTCGTGCATGGTGGCTGCGCCGAAGGCGACGCGCTGCTTCCAGCCACCCGGCAGGCTGCCAGTCAGCAGGTCCTGCTTGCCTTCGAGGCCGGCGAATTCCATGACCCAGCGCTTCTTTTCGTCGATCTCATCGTGCGGCAGACCGTAGACACCGCCGAAGAAGTTCAGGTTTTCATCGATCGTGAGATCGTCGTAGAGGGAGAACTTCTGCGACATGTAGCCGAGCCGCTGCCGGACCGCACGTGAGCGCAGGCTCCCTTTCTCGCCAGCCAGTTCCATGCGGCCGGTGGAGGGCTTTAGCAATCCGCACAGCATCTTGATGGTGGTGGTCTTCCCCGCCCCGTTGGCTCCCAGCAGGCCGTAGATCTCGCCGTACTTCACCTCGACGGTCACGTCCTGAACGGCAGTGAAATCGCCGAAGCGTTTGGTCAGGCTCTCGGCACCGATGGCGGTTTGGCCGGTCAGGTCGCGATGCGGGTGCTTACCGGGGTACCGGGGCGATTTCACCTCGCGCCCGATGGACCGCAGGGTCGCGACAAAGGTGTTTTCAAGGGTCGGTTCGTCCGCACGGATGCTTTCGATTTCGATATTCGCGGCGTGCAGCAGGCGTTCCACCTCACGCTGCCCGGATGCCTGTTCGGGAACCATCACGTCGAGGCGGTCGCCGAAGCGCTGCACGTCCATGATGCCCTCGTGCCTGCCGGTGAGCGCGTCTTCAGCGGCACTCAAGGCGGCGGTGTGGACTTCCAGCCGCCTGGCACCGAGACTGCGGCGGAGCTCAGCAGGCGTGCCGGTCTGGTGAATGATGCCCTCGTGCATGAGCGCAACGCGGTGGCAGCGTTCGGCCTCATCGAGATAGGGTGTGGCGACCATGATGGTGAGGCCGTCGATGGCGAGATGCGCGAGCGTATCCCAGAACTCGCGGCGAGAGACCGGGTCGACGCCCGTGGTGGGTTCATCGAGAAGCAGCACCTGAGGTTGGGCCACCAGCGCGCAGGCGAGCGCCAGCTTCTGCTTCATGCCGCCGCTGAGTCGGCCTGCGAGCCGGTCGGTAAAGCGGTCCATATCGAACATGGAGAGATAGCGGCCGGCGCGAGCCTGAATGTCCTTATTCGGGATAAGGCGAAGATCGCCCACGTAGCGGATGTTTTCGGCTACGGTTAGATCCGGGTATAGGCTGAAGGTCTGCGTCAGATAGCCGGTGCGCTCGCGGGCACTGCGGGCCGGCATGCCGAAGATATTGGCGGTTCCTGACGTCGCCTCCATAACGCCGGCGAGGATCTGGAAGGTGGTCGTTTTACCGGCACCGTCCGGGCCGATCAGGCCGAAGATCTCGCCCTGCTGCACTTCGAAACCGACGCCCCGCACCGCCTCGACGGCCCCGTACTTCTTCCACAATCCCGCGACCTGGATGCTGGCGCTCATTTGCGGTAGGTCACCGGCGGCCAGGTGTCACCTTCCACCAGTACTTCCCCGTCGGCGGGCATACCGGGCTTCGCGAAGCCGAGGCCGGCCTTCAGCTGCAGCTTGACGCCGACCACCTGCTTCACGCGGTCGTCACGGAAGTAGGTATTTTCGGGGGTGAATGTCGCCTGCGGGTCGATGCGGACCAGTTCGGCCTCGATCGGCTTCGTCACGTCGGAGTCGAGGAAAACACGCGCCTTCTGGCCGACACGCACTTTGCCCGACTCGCCCTGCGGGATGTAGCCGCGAAGATAGACCCGCTTTAGGTCGAGCAGCGTGAGGATGGCGGTGCCGGCCTGGACCACTTCGCCAGGCTCGGCGGTACGCGTGATGACCGTGCCTTCGAAGGGAGCTTTGATTGTGAGATCTCCCAGAGTTTCGTTGATTTCGGCCAGCTGAGCACGGGCTCGGGCGATATCGGCATCGGCGCTGGCTACCTGCGTTCCCTGCAGCGCCATCTGCTTGCGGATTGCGGCGGCCTGCGAAGTGCGGATCCTCGGATTGGCCAGGTTCGCGCGGGCCACGTTGAGCGAAGCTCGCAGCGAATCGACACGTTTTCGGGCGGCCTGCACGACGGCTTCCTGCGTGTCGGCGGCCGACTGCGCGACCTTACCCTGGCGCTCTGGAACAGCGCCGTCTTTCGCCAGCCGGACGTAGGCGTCGCGGTCCCAGGCGGCTTGTTTGTAGGAGGCCTCCTGTTGCGCCAGTTGGGCCTCCGCCGCTGAAACGTCGGCTTCGGCCTGACGGACACGCCCTTCCGCATCCTGTTCGGCCTGACCGGTCTGGATATCGGTCTGTTGTAACTGGTCTTCAAATATCGCGATCTGTTGCTGGGCGGCGAGGCGGCGGGATTCGGCGCCCGTGACCTGTGCCTGTGCCTGATCGACGCGGGCGGCAATGCTGCGGTCGTCCAAGGTCGCGATCACGTCGCCGGCATGCACCAGATCGCCCTCACGGAAGCGGATATCCACGATTCGCCCGGAGACCTTGGGGGCGATTACGGCGTCGTCGCCTTCCATTCGGCCCGTCATGGTGACCACCGAGGTGGGCGGGGCTTCCTTATGGATGAAGAACTTCCAGACGCCGAACCCGACAGCGCCGATCAGGAGAAGCGGGATCAGGATCTTCAGAGGGTTCCTGCGGGGCGGATCGCATTTGGAGACTTCGCTCATGGCACTTCCTGGTGTTCAGTTTGGGTCGCAGTGTTGGATGCCGCGATGGCGCGGAGGCCGGCGATGGAGAACGTGGAGATATGGCGGCCGATGCGGTCCGGGTCGAAATCCATATCGGGGCAGATTCGGGAGATTACCGGTCTCGCGTGGGCGTAGTGGACTACCTGCGCAATCACACCGAGAACGCACATCCGCGTCGTCTCGTTTTCGACCGGGAGGCCGATGATGCGGGAGACGAGCGTGCGCAGCGAGGCATAACGCGGACCGATGACCTCCTGGACAACGCGGTCCAGCGCGGCCGTCGGCTGGGCAAGCTCATGGGCCATGATCCGGACGTGCCAGGCTGCGCCCTCCTCGGAACTCTGCATCCGCCGCACCATGCCGGTGATAATCGCGGTCAGAGCCTGTTCGGGGGGGAGGAGGAACTGCTCGGCCTCTGCCTCCTGGGCGAGTACCATCGAGCGGCGGAAAACTTCGACGTAGAGTTCAATCTTGTCCCCGAAGTGGTAGTTGACGGCCGCGACGTTGGCCCCCGCCCGGAGGCAGATTTCCCGCACCGTGGCGGAGTTGAAGCCCTTCTCGGCGAAGACGATACCAGCGGCTTCAAGAAGACGGGTACGGGTGGCGTCCTGTTCTGAATGGTTCAATGAAACACCAGATTAAAACAGTTGTTTGATTCTGTCAATCGGTTCGTTCTTGCCTGTGTTCCAGCACCCCGTATGCTAGGATAGAAGCTACACCGCCTCGCCCTTCTCGTGTATTTATAACAACTTAGATGAATCTCCGGTCACTCTTTAGTCTATTTTCGTCGGACATTGCCATCGATCTCGGCACCGCGAACACGCTTGTCTTTGCCAAAGGGAAAGGCATCGTAGTCAACGAACCCTCGATCGTCGCGCTGAACCGGACTACCGGCGCAGTAGAGGCCGTGGGCAAGGAAGCCAAAGAAATGCTCGGGCGAACGCCGGGCAATATTGTGGCTATTAAGCCGATGAAAGACGGCGTCATCGCTGACTTCAAAGTCACCGAAAAGATGCTGAATTACTTCATCCAAAAGGCGCACAATCGCAAGGTTTTGGTTCACCCGCGCATCGTGATCGGCGTACCTTCCGAGATCACGCAGGTGGAAAAGCGCGCGGTCATGGACTCCGCCTATCGCGCCAAAGCGAGTGAAGTTCATCTCGTGGAGCAGGCCATGGTCGCCGCGATCGGCGCTGGTCTGCCGATCACGGAGCCTTCCGGCAACATGATTGTCGACATTGGCGGGGGCACCACTGACATCGCCGTGATTTCGCTTTCCGGCATCGTTTATTCGCGGTCCGTGCGTGTGGCCGGCA
>JAOAPO010000439.1 GCA_025462945.1 Bryobacterales bacterium | reverse complement strand
CCCAGTGGTGGGACGACATCTGGCTGAACGAAGCGTTCGCGACGTGGATGGAACGCAAGCTGATTGACGAGTGGAAGCCCGAGTGGAAGACGCGAGTTTCCGATGTGAGCGCCAAGCTTGGAGCCGCCGAGGAAGACAGTCTGATCTCGGCGCGCAAGGTCCGTCAGGAGATCCTCGCGAAGGACGATATTCTGAACGCGTTCGATGGCATCACTTACCAGAAGGGTGCGTCGGTGATCGGCATGTTCGAGAACTGGATGGGCAAGGAAGAATTCCGCAGGGGCGTTCAGTCCTACCTCAAACAGTATTCGTGGAAAGCGACAACGGCCGGACAGTTCCTTGATTCGCTGAGCACGTCGAGCAAACGCGACGTGTCGAAGGCCTTCTCCACGTTCCTGAATCAGGCGGGGATCCCGACACTGGCGGTTGCGCTCGATTGCAACGGCGCGGCAAAGCCACGGCTGAACATCTCGCAGGAGCGGTTCCTGCCGACGGGTTCCAAAGGCTCAGTGAACCAGTCGTGGAACGTGCCGCTCTGTCTTCGCTACGGCACCGGTACGGAAGGCCAGTCGCAGTGCACTTTACTGACGGAGCAGAGCCAGTCGGTGGCGCTGGAGGCGGCGAAGGGTTGCCCGGCGTGGGTGCAGGCAAACGACCAGGCTGTGGGCTACTATCGCGTGGAGTACAAGGGTGGTCTGCTGCAGGCGCTGATTGCCGGGGACGTTGAGAAGCGTCTCAGCGCTCCTGAACGCGTTGACCTGATGGGGAACGCGAGCGCTCTCGCCGACTCGGGCAAGTTGACCGCGGCCGAGACGCTGACCCTCTCGGAACGGTTCCATAACGACCCGGAGCGCACCGTCATCCAGACGTCGCTCGATCTGGCTATGGGACCGGCGATGACGCTGGTTCCGGAGAAGCTGCAGCCGAATTACCAGCGCTTCCTGCAGAAGAACTTCCAGGCGAAGGCGCACGAACTGGGATGGACCCCGAAGCCCGGAGAGTCTGAAGACACGAGCCTGCTGCGGCCCACCATCGTCCGCGTGATTGCGACGTGGGGCGGTGACAAAGAACTCGCGGCAGAAGCCCGCGTGCTGGCTGACAAGTGGCTGGCTGACCACAAAGCGGTGAGCCCCAATCTGGTGAGCTCCGTGTTAAAAACCGCTGCCTGGTTTGGCGACAAAGCGCTGGCTGTGAGATTCCTGGAGGCGTTGAAGCAGGAAAAGGATAAGCAGGTGCGCCGCGATTTGCTCGGTTCGCTGAGTTCGTTCCGTGACCCCGACGCGATCTCGGTTGGAATGAACGCACTGCTGGCCGGCGACGTGCCGTTTCTCGAAGGTACCAGTCTGCTTTTCGGCGGCCAGCAGCAGGAGCCGACGCGGAAGATGGCGTTGCATTTCCTTCGAGATAATTGGGAGCAGATTGTGGCGAAGATGCCGACGGGCGGGGGCTTCGATGTTGGTGCCGTTCTGCCGCACGTTGGCCAGTCGTACTGTGATGTGGAGTCCCGCGATGAGCTGAAGACGTTCTTCCGGCCCCGGGTGGATAAGTTTACTGGCGCACCGCGTGCGCTGGACCAGACGCTGGAAAGCGTTGATCTTTGCATCGCCAATAAGGCGTCGCAAACTGCGAGTGTAGCTGCATTTCTGGAGAAATACTGACTTGGCTGTAATCACCGGTGTTCACCCTGTTACCGAGGCGCTGCGCGCCAAACGTCCGCTGGAGCGGATCCTTATTGCCCGGGGCCTTGCGGGGCCGCGCGTTCAGGAAGTGATCGACCTTGCCCGAAAAGGCAGCGTACCCGTCCGCTTCGAAGATCGCGGTGCGCTGGATCGTCTGTCGAGCGTGAAGGCGCATCAGGGCGTCATTGCGCTGGGCGCCGCAAAACAGTACGCAACCCTCGACAAAGTCGCTCCCAAATCACGGCTGCTGGTGGTGCTCGATGGTGTTGAAGATCCTCATAACCTTGGGGCGATTGTCCGGACCGCTCATGCGGCCGGAGCGGGCGCGGTCATCATTCCGGAGCGTCGGGCCGTGGGGCTGACTGATGTTGTGGCGAAGTCTGCGGCTGGCGCGCTGGAACATCTGCCGGTTGTCCGGGCTGTAAATATCAGCCAGACGCTGCGCGCGCTCAAGGAGATGGGCTACTTCATCTATGGACTCGACGAGCGCGGGACCACCCTTTACAACGAAGTGGCGTGGGCGGATAAAGTAGCTGTGGTGATGGGTGGTGAAGGCGGCGGCCTGCATGATCTGGTGAAAAAGAACTGCGACGAGTTGCTTCGCATCCCGATGGCAGGTAAAATCGCTTCGCTGAACGTTTCCGTAGCGACCGGCGTCGTCTTGTTCGACTGGCTGGCGCGCGGTCCGAAAGCTTAGGTCCATATCAATGAAAATCACCACGAAGTTGATTTCAGCCGCCTTCATCGCGGCTCTGTCTTTGCCCGCGCAGACCCCTTACAAGATGGCGGTCGTCGGCCTGGTCCACTCGCACGTTTGGGGTCACATCGACAAGATGGTGAAAGGCAAAGACGTCACCCTGGTTGGGGTTGCCGAGCCTAATCCCGCTCTGCAGGAGGAGGCGAAGAAGTCCGGTGTTGCACCGGAATTGATCTCTGCCGACTACTTGAAGATGCTTGACGAGAAGAAGCCGGACCTGATCTGGGCGTTCGTCGAGAACAACCGGCATCTGGAGATTATCGAGGCGGCGGCCGCACGGAAGATCAACGTGATCTTCGAGAAGCCACTCGCTTCTACGTGGAAAGATTCGCTGAAGATCCGCGAGATCGCAACGAAGGCCGGGATCAAGGTGATGTGCAACTACCAGATGGCGTGGTGGCCGGCGAACTACACGGCGCGGAACATGGCATCGGCTGGCGAGCTTGGTCAGGTGTACCGGCTTCACGGCGTGGTTGGACATGGCGGACCGGGTTCGGAAGGCGTTCGCAACGGTGCGTTCTTCGCGTGGCTGACTGATCCCGTCAAGAACGGCGGCGGTGCCCTGATGGATTTCGGCTGTTACAACGCGCTGTGGTCGCTCTGGTACCTGGGCCGCCCGGAGACTGTGTACGCGCACGTGAATCACCTTCGCCCCAGCGTGTTTCCGAAGGTAGAGGATAACGCGGACCTGATGCTCGGCTACAAAAACGGCGTTGGCCTTTTTGAAGGCAGCTGGGATCTGCCGCGCAGCTATCAGGATCTGGACGTCTTCGGTCTCAAAGCGAGCGTCCACATGAAAAACGGCAGCGTTGAGAAGCAGGAAGGCAGAGACCGGAAGGCGGTCGACATCGCTCCCCTGGCGCCCGAAGATGCTGAACCGATCGCTTACATGGTGAGCCGGATGCGGCAGAACAAGCCGATCGAAGGCATGACAGCGCTCGATATCAATGTGGATGTGATCGAGATCATCGAAGCCGCTAAGGAATCGATTCGCACCGGCAAGGCCGTCGTGATGGCACCGCGTAAGTAGGCACTAGCCAGTTGGCGGCGGTTCGGACCTTACGGTCGCGAGATTCGTGAGGTGGGCGGGCAGGGCCAGATCCTGTGACCACGGGTTCTCCTGGGCGAACTTAATGCCGACGAAGTATCCAAACTCGCGCGCCACGCAGTATCGAACGCGACCGTTGAAGCGTTCGTCCCGAAAGGTCAGCACCACGGCTGTTCCCACGTCAATTGGCTCCTCCAGCTGAACGCAGCCACCCTGCGCGCAGATATCTTCGAGGACCGCGTCCGTAGTCTCGAAACTCTGCTGACCGATCGCCCAGTTCACTCGTGCCAGTTCCGCGCACATGTACCGGCTGTCTTGACGCCGTGAATTCATGGGCATCTATCGGCGTTAAACCAAAGAGAGTTTAGGGGTTAGTCGAACAGGTGGCCCATCTTCTCGCGCTTCGTGGCGAGATAGACGCGGCGAGAGACGACATCTTCGGCAATGCAGGGCACGCGCTCGGCTACTCGGATCCCGGCGTTTTCCAGAGCCTGGACTTTCGCCGGGTTGTTCGAGAGCAGCCGTACGGCCGTGATCCCCATGTGGTGCAGCACGGCAGCGGGAAGCGAGTAGCTGCGCAGGTCGCTCTCGAAGCCAAGGCGTTCGTTTGCCTCGACGGTATCGGCGCCTGCGTCCTGTAACTCATAGGCGCGGAGCTTGTTCATCAGCCCGATGCCGCGGCCTTCCTGGTGCTCGTAAAGAACGATGCCGCGACCGGCTGCCGCGACTTCACGAAGCGCGATCTCCAGTTGAGCGCGGCAGTCGCAGCGAAGGCTATGGAAAACGTCGCCGGTGAGGCATTGCGAGTGGATCCGCAGCAGCGGCGGCGAGCCCTTCGTTACCTCGCCCATGCGGAGAACGACGGCTTCTTCCACGTCAACGGCATCGCCTGTGCGCGTCCGACCCTCGTAACCGAGAATCCTGAAGTGCCCGTACTCGGTGGGGAAATCGGCTTCGGCAGCGTGGACCAGTTCGAAGGTCGTGTCTGCGGTGCCGAGGGGTGAACCACTGGTAAATTCCATTAGGGGAGAGAAGCGAAGAGCGCGCTGCTTCCTCCATTATAGTTAGGACGCCCTTTTCGCCGGATGGAACAGTACCTCATCACGCTGCTCGTCAAAACCGGTCTGGCGGCAGCGCTGGCGAGCTTCGGTGTCCGCAGCCACGCCGTGCAGCGCATGCTGCAGCGCGAGGAGAGGACGCTGGCGCAGAAGCTTCGGCTGGTCGCCTGGTTCGTGGCCATGTTTCTGCCGGGTGTCGGCACCCGCGTCCTCACTGGCAACTACCCGGCGCTGGATATGGGCATGGAGGGCAGCCTGCTGGCGGGTCTGACTGGCGGCTATGTGTGCGGGTGGGTGACGGGGGGCATTCTGGCGATTCCTGCCATGTTCCATGGTGAGACTTTGTCACTGCCGTTCTTCTCGATCGTGGGGCTGGCTGGGGGCCTGCTGCGCGATTCGGCGTCGGACAGAGAGGACATCTGGCATTTCTCGCCTTTTCCCGACGTCAACATCTACCGTATCTTCCAGCCCGGACGTGATCTGCGCAGTGCGTTGCTGCACGCCTACTTCGCGCTCGCCGTGCTGGCGGTGGAGTTTTTGCGACAGGCGCTGGGGACGGCCTTCCGGAATCCACCACGACTCTTTACGCTGGGCAGATTCGGTGATCGGCCCTGGAATCTTTTCGGCCTGTACGTCGCGACTTACTTCTGTATCACTTTGCCGCTCAAGGTTTGGAGTAATACGAGGGGCGAGGCCAAGATTGAAGAGCAGCGCCGGCTGTTGCTGCAGGCGAGGCTTGAAGCGTTATCCAGCCAAATCAACCCGCACTTTCTGTTTAACACTCTGAATTCGGTTTCTACTTTGATCCGCCTCGATCCCGAACAGGCGCGCACCATGGTGACGCGGCTCGCACGTATCATGCGTAAACGGCTGCAAAGCCCGGATCACTTTACAGCGCTTCGCGACGAAATCGAGTTCATGGATGACTATCTCTCGATTGAGAGAGTGCGGTTCGGCGACAAGCTGCGAGTGATCAAGCAGATTGAGGCTGCCGCGGCCGACGTATCCGTCCCGAGCATGCTGTTGCAGCCGCTCGTGGAAAACTCGATCAAGCACGGTATATCGAGCAAAGTGGAGGGCGGCACCATCACGCTGACGGCGAGGCTGGTCGCCGGGCGCCTGATCGTGGAGGTGCAGGACGACGGGGTCGGCATTTCGGCTGCTGACCTGGCGGTGGTCTTCAGCAAAGGCATCGGCGTGAGCAATGTTCGCGAGAGACTCGAAGTGCTCTATGGCAGGGATTACCGGATGGAAGTCGACAGCGCGGAAGGGCGGGGAACTCGAATTGAGATCGATGTCCCGGAGATCCGCCAAAAGCGCAAAACAGCTTAACCGGACCGGTGGGCTGTAGTGGCCCTCCCCGTGCCCTGTTTGGCATTCCGTAAAGATCCCTATGGTAACTTTAAGTTTCCCCGGGTTGTACCTCCTTTTTCTTCCAGATGGCTCAAATTCTGAACGACGTAGCTGGCTTGATTGTTAACGGCCTGCCTACCTTTATCCTCGTCCTCATCCTCACGGTTTGCGTGAAATATCTCTATTTGCAGCCCCTCGACAAGGTGCTCGCGGAGAGATACAAGCTGACGGAGGGCGCTCGTAAGGCAGCGGAAGAGAGCCTTCGCCACGCCGACTCCCGTATTTCGGAATACGAAGCCGCTCTCGCGAAAGCTCGCACCGCGATCTATCAGGATCAGGCAGAGTTTCTTCGCAAGGTTCATGACGAGCAGTCGGCGCAGGTTGCGGCCGCGCGCGCGGTTTCCGATGCCCGCATCGCCGAAGCTAAAGCGGCGATCGCACTGGAAGCGAGGTCGGCTCGCGAAGGACTGGATGCGCAGAGCGACGCGCTGGCAACTCGCATCGCCGATTCGATCCTGACCGGGAGGATTTCGTGAGTTTGCGGTTAAAGCAGTTTTTGGGTTCGTTTTTTCTCGCAGCGGTTCTGATCGTCTCGCCCGTCATGGCTCAGGAAGCTGGACACGAAGGCGCAAAGTCGCACGAGGGTGGCGGCGAGCACGGGGGCATGGAAGTCTGGAAGTGGGCGAACTTTGCGATTCTGGCGGCCATCCTCGGCTACCTGATCTCGAAGAATGTCGGGCCGATGCTGGTCGCGCGTTCGGCCGAAATTCGCGAAGGTCTGGTGGCAGGTGAAAAGGCGAAAGCCGAAGCCGATGCCCGCGCCGCAGCGGTCAATGCCCGTCTGGCCAGTCTCGAAAAGACGATTGCCGGGATGCAGGCTGAAGCCCGCCTAGAACGCGAACGCGAAGCGGGTCGTATCCGTCAGGACACGCAAAAAGAGATGGTCCGGCTGCAGCGACACGCCGAAATGGAAATTGAGTCGTCGGGCAAACTGGCCAGGCTGGAACTGAAGAGTTATGCCGGAAAGCTCGCGCTCGATCTGGCAGAGCAGAAACTGCGGGCGCGTATGTCACCGGAAACTGAAACTCTGCTGCTCAACCGTTTTCTGAACGATGTTTCTTCCACACCGGTGGAGGCAAGACAGTGACATCCACCGTCGTGGTGAACCGCTACGCGAATGCGCTGGCTGATGTGGTGGTGGGGCCGAATGCGGGTCTCGATCCCGCTGTCGCAATCACGCAGCTCCGTTCGTTTGGGGCGATGGTCGATGGCTCGAGCGAACTCCGCACCGTGCTCGCTTCACCCGCGGTATCCAGTGCTCGCAAGCGCTCGGTGATCCGGCGTCTGGCTGACAGCCTTGAACTGCATCGTGTTATCCGCAACTTTCTGCTGGTCCTCACGGACCACCGCCGCGCGGGCGCTCTCAAAGACGTCATCGATGCTTTCGATGTGGTCCTCGACGAGCGGCTGGGTTTCCAGCAGGCGCAAGTGACGTCGGCAGCCGAACTCGGCGGCGCAGAGAAAGAGCGGCTGGCAACTCAGCTGGAACGCCTCGCCTCGGGCAAGGTTCGTATGAAGTTTGTAGTGGATCCCTCGCTGATTGGCGGCGTGACCGCCCGGGTGGGGTCCAAAGTGTACGACGGTTCAGTTCGCGGGCAGCTTGCGGTTTTGCGGCAGCGCCTGCAGGTTAACTAAAGAGTTCGAAGAACGGATTTTTATGGCTCAGATTCGGGCAGACGAGATTACAACAATTCTCCGGCAGGAGATCGAGAACTACGACCACGCTATCGATGTGAGCGAAATCGGTTCGATCATCTCCGTCGGCGACGGTATCGCACGTATTCATGGTCTCGACAAAGTCATGTCGGGCGAACTGATTGAGTTCGGCGACGGCGTATCCGGCATCGCGATGAACCTGGAAGAAGATCAGGTGGGCGCGGTGCTTTTGGGTGAATACCAGAAGATTCGCGAAGGCGGTGAAGTTCGACGTACCGGCAAGATCATGTCGGTGCCGGTTGGCGAGGGAATGGTAGGTCGCGTTGTTGACGCGCTCGGTCGGCCCATCGACGGCAAGGGGCCGATCCTCTCCACGCAGAGGAACCCAATCGAACGCATCGCGCCTGGCGTTATTGACCGCCAGCCCGTGAAGCAGCCGATGCAGACGGGTATTAAAGCTATCGACGGCATGATTCCGATCGGCCGCGGTCAGCGAGAGCTCATCATTGGCGATCGCCAGACGGGTAAGACGGCGATCGCGCTCGACGCCATCATCAACCAAAAGGGTGGCGACATGATTTGTATCTATGTCGCTATCGGTCAGAAGCGTTCCACGGTTGCTCAGGTTGTGAAGACGCTGCAGGATTACGGTGCCATGGATTACTCCATCGTCGTGTCAGCCAGCGCGTCCGATCCCGCTCCGATGCAGTATCTGGCGCCGTATGCCGGTTGCGCGATTGGTGAGTACTTCCGCGATTCTTCGCGCCATGCGCTATGCGTTTACGACGATCTCTCGAAGCACGCAGCGGCTTATCGTGAAATCTCGCTGCTGCTCCGCCGTCCTCCAGGGCGCGAAGCGTATCCTGGCGACGTGTTCTACCTACACAGCCGTTTGCTGGAGCGGGCCGCGAAGCTCAGTGACGAGAAGGGCGCCGGTTCTTTGACGGCTCTGCCTTTCATCGAAACGCAGGCAGGCGACGTTTCCGCATACATTCCGACCAACGTGATCTCGATCACTGACGGTCAGATCTACCTCGAATCGGATCTGTTCAACTCGAACATCCGCCCCGCTGTAAACGTCGGTCTCTCGGTGAGCCGCGTGGGTGGGAACGCGCAGATCAAGGCGATGAAGTCGGTCGCGGGTCCGCTGCGTCTGGATCTTGCACAGTATCGCGAACTGGCTGCCTTTGCGCAGTTCGGCTCGGACCTCGATAAGTCGTCGCAGGCACAGCTGAACCGCGGTAAGCGCCTCGTGGAAATCCTGAAGCAGCCGCAGTATTCGCCGCTGCCGGTCGAGAAGCAGGTGGCGATCATCTTCGCCGCTACGCGCGGTTTGCTTGACGATTTGGCTGTGGAAGACTGCCGCGCGTTCGAAACGGAGCTGTACAAGTTCCTCGAAAACTCGAAGCCGACGATCCTCAACACGATCCGCGAGAAGAAGGCGTTCGATAAGCCTTTGGAAGCGGAACTCACTACTGCCGTCAATGAACTGAAGGACCGTTTCAGGAAAGAGCGCGGCGCGCGAGCATAACTCATGCCGAGCCTGATCGATTTCCGGCGGCGCATCCGCTCCGTCAAAAACACGCAGCAGATTACCAAGGCCATGAAAATGGTCTCGGCGGCCAAGCTGCGCCGGGCGCAGGAGCGAGTGATCGCGGCACGTCCGTACGCGCAGACCATGCGCGAACTGCTGGCGAATCTGACGGCGGCGGCTGAGTCCGCCGATGATGCCGCTGACAGCCCGTGGCTGGTTCGCCGCGAGCCGAAGCGTGTGGACCTGATCATGTTCTCGAGTGACACCGGTCTGGCTGGTGCCTTCAACTCGAACCTGATGAAGGCCTCGGTGAAGTTTTACGAAGACCACAGCGGCAGGGAAATCAGCCTGACGCTGATCGGTCGCAAGGGCCGAGACTTCTGGCGTAAGAGAGACGCCAGGATTCTGGCTGATCACATCAACGTCCTGAACCGCCCGACGCATGCCGATGCCGCCGCGATTGCGAAGGAAGTGATTCGCCGTTACCGCGATGGCGAGACGGATGCGGTCTACATTCTGAACAACGAGTTCAAGAGCGTGATGTCGCAGAAGCTGTCTGTGTCGCAGGTGCTGCCACTCGCTATTGAGGGCAGTGCGCCCGGTGTACAGCAGGACTACATCTACGAGCAGTCTCCGGTAGAGATGCTGGAACAGCTCATCCCTCGCTACGTGGAAGTCTCCGTTTTCCGTGCCATGCTCGAAACAGTCGCGGCCTATCAGGCGGCGCGCATGACCGCCATGGACACGGCTTCTTCGAACGCGAAAGACGTGATTGAAGCCATCACGCTGCACATGAACCGTGTGCGGCAGGCGGCGATCACCAAGGAAATCATCGAAGTAGTGAGCGGCGCGGCGGCCGCTGAATAAGAACGCCGGCAAAAGGATCAATATGGCAACAGCCACAGATATAATCGGCCACGTAGTCCAGATCGCTGGGCCGGCGATCGACTGCCAGTTCCCCGAAGGTCAGATTCCCGAAGTCCACACCGCGATTCGCATCACCAGCGAAGGCTTCGACGTTCCCGAACCTATCGACATCATCTGCGAAACAGCGCAGCACATCGGTGAAGGCCGCATCCGTACCATCGCGATGCAGCCGACAGAAGGCATGGTCCGCGGCATGAAGGCGATCAGCCTCGGCGGCCCCATTTCAGTTCCGGTCGGCAAGGAAACTCTGGGCCGCGTGCTCAACGTTCTCGGGCAGCCGGTGGACAACATGGGTCCGGTGAACACGGCGCAGCGCTTCCCGATTCATCGTCAGGCACCTTCGTTCGAAGACCAGTCGACGAAGCTGGAAATGTTCGAGACCGGCATCAAGGTCATTGATCTTCTGGAACCGTATCTCCGCGGCGGCAAAATCGGCCTGTTCGGCGGCGCGGGCGTCGGCAAGACCGTCGTCATCATGGAGTTGATCAACAACATCGCCATGAAGCACGGTGGTGTTTCGGTGTTCGCCGGCGTGGGCGAGCGCACCCGTGAGGGCAACGATCTTTGGCTCGAGATGCAGGAAGGCGGCGTCATCGACCCGAAGGACTTCACGAAGTCGAAAGTCGCGCTGGTTTATGGCCAGATGACCGAGCCGCCCGGAGCTCGTCTGCGCGTCGGCCTCACCGGGCTGACGGTCGCTGAGTACTTCCGCGACGTCGAGAACCAGGACGTACTGCTGTTCGTCGACAACATCTTCCGCTTCACCCAGGCCGGCTCCGAAGTATCGGCGCTGCTGGGCCGCATGCCTTCCGCGGTCGGCTACCAGCCGAACCTGGCCAGCGAGATGGGCGAACTGCAGGAACGCATCACCTCCACGAAGAACGGTTCCATCACCTCGGTGCAGGCCATCTACGTGCCCGCCGACGATTACACCGATCCCGCTCCGGCGACCGCGTTTGCTCACCTTGATGCCACGACGGTATTGAGCCGCAAGATCGCCGAGCTGGGTATCTACCCGGCCGTGGACCCGCTCGACTCCACGTCGCGCATCCTGAACGCGGAAGTACTCGGTGAAGAGCACTACGGCACCGCC